>JAFEER010000169.1 GCA_018240985.1 Pseudomonadota bacterium | reverse complement strand
TCGATCTGACCGAGAAGCCTAGTCCGGAAGCTGTCTGGCGGCGATCAGGCCGTCCGTAGTCGCCTGATTGCGCAACGCGCGCGCAATGTCCGGAGCAAGCTCCTTGAGCCTGAGATACGGCGTGCGGGCGGCCGGCGCATTGCCCTCCAGAAGATACGACAGTACAAGCAGCCCGAGACCGGGGACAAAGTTCGGCTGTTTTTCGAGAATATGTTCCGCCTGTTCGCGTGATTTACCGGCTTGTCGGGTTCCGAAGTAGGCATGGCCCAGAAATAGTCGTGCATCCATCGCCTGAGGGCTTAGAACGACCGCTTTCTCGAGGGCCTGGATGGCGCGCCCAAGGTTTCGATTTCGCAACTGGGCTTCGCCCAGGTTGATCCAGCCGTTGGAATAGTCCGGGGCCAGCGAAACGGCCGTTTCCAGTGCTTCAACAGCTTCCGTCAACCGTCCCAGCTTCATCAGGCCATAGCCCTTGCTGCTCCAGGCAACGTGGCTGGCCGGCTCAATCTTCAGCGCGCGCTCGATGTAAGCCTGCGCTTTTTCGTAGTCGCCCTTGCGGCCCAGGGCTTTCGCCGTTGAAAAACACATCCGCGCGAGGTTGGGATCCAGGGATTCGGCACGCGCCAGTGTCTTGAGCCCGAGCTCGACGTTGCCGGTTTCGGCCTGGCTTTCGCCCAGCGAAACCAGATCGTCGGGAGTCGCCTGCCCCAGTTTGTCTATCTGGTCGAAGGCCCTCACGGCTTCAAGGTAGTTTCTGGCCTCCATCTGTACGGCGCCATACAGGCGCCAGGCGGAAGCATATTGGGGGTCAATGGCAAGCGCGCGTTTGGCATCATCCAACGCAGCATCGAAGCGCTTGAGCGCGACACGGGCCCACCCTCGGTTGGACAAGATCTCGGTATTGTCGGCGGCGAGTTCATGCGCCCGGCCGTAGGCTTTCTCGGCGTCGGCGGCGCGATGGCTGCCCAGCAGGACGGAACCCAATGCGTTCCAGGCATCGGACGATTCGGGCGCCATGGCAATGGCCTTGCGTATGGCGTCCTCGGCCGGCCCCAGGCGCTTTCGCTGCAGCTCGGCAAGGCCGATGGCCACTTGTGACCGGGCACTTTCTTGCTGGCCGTGCGCCGCTTGCGCGTTGACGCGGCTGGCCTCGTCGGCCTTGCCCGCATCTGCCAGCAGTTGGGCGGCGCGTTGCGAGACATCGGCGTTGGCTTCGCCGAGGCGCAAGGAAATCTGGAAAGCGTGCAGCGCTCCGGTCTTGTCGCCGCGCTGGTCCTCGATCAGACCGAGGACGCGCCAAGCGTCGCTTCGACCTGGCGCTCGACGCAAGGACTCCTTGATTTGCGCGCGCGCTTCGTCAAGTCTGCCCTCCTGTAGTAGCCATTCGGCTCGCGCGGCAGGGGGGTCGGAATAATCAGGATGCACTGCTTCAGCGCGATCCAGCGCCTGATTGGCTTCTGTAGGGCGCCCCAGGTTTTTCAAGACTTGGCCGTAGACCAGCCAGGCGAAGGCGTTGTGATCATCAAGCACCAGTGCCCGCTCGAGTGTGGTGGCGGCTTCGTCATTGCGCTTCAGGCGGCGCTGAGCAAGCCCGATGAAGGTGGCGGCACCGGCCGCCGTTGGCTTGGCGTTATGCCAATCCTTTGCCAGGTTTTCCAGGCGGGCCCAGTCGGAACTATTTTGCAAAGCCGTTGCTTCCTGTTCCCATTGACGTTCGGGTGCCGGTAATGGCGGCGGTAGCCGGGGCTTGTCGCCATCGGTGGCGATTCGATCGAGACCATCCGACGACAGCACCAGATTGATGTTTTGCCCGGTGCCGAGCACCGCGGTGGTAACGCCAATCAGCTGTCCGTCGCGGTCGAAGAGGCCGCCGCCGCTCGATCCGGGGGATAGCGGGGCGCTGGTGATCACCACCGGCGGCGTGTTTTTCGTATCGACAACGGAAATCAAGCCGGCACTCACCGCCAGGCCGAACCCCAATGGATTTCCGACCGCGTACACGGGCTCGCCGATCGACAGCGAAGCGCTGCGGCGCAGCTTGACCGCCGGCATGGCAAGTCCTTCTGCGGACAATATGCAGAGATCCCGGTGCGGATCCTGCCGAATCCATTGGGCGCCGAACTCCCCCGATGTGCCGGTGACGCGCAGCGACGCGGCTCCCCGCACCACATGGCAGTTGGTCGCAACCAGGCCGGCGCCGATCACGACGCCGCTGCCTTGGCCGTCGGGGGCGCCGCGCTCGTCCAGGCTGTGTACGGTCACGACGGAGGTTTGCACCTTGGCAAGAACCTGTTTTGCCTCCTCTGCCGGCGCGTCGCTGTGGGCGCTTGCGGCGTGAACGAGGGCCGCGCCGGCGATGAGCGCTCTGGAAATCAGCTTGATCACGGTCGCTCCTCAAACGGCAGGATGGTGGAGCGGTACGTTGACTCCGCCAAGGGGCCGTCAAGACTTCGCAGCTGGCGGTAGGCTCCCATGGCGTCTTCCCTGCGCCCCTCTTGTTGGTAGGTTTCAATCAGCGCGGCCCAGGTTTTGGCCTGACGCGGATCGATCTGGAGCGATTTCTCCATGCTGGGAATTGCTTCGGACGAGCGCCCCACGATGGCTAGCACGAAGCCGTGCTGCCGCCAGTTTTTGGCTTCATCCGGTTTCTTTTTCACCAGATCCTCGATGATGGGCAGCGCTTCGCTCGCGCGACCGCCGTCCTTGAGGTTGACGACCAACTGGTAACGCCACTCGTCAACGCCGGGTGCCAGTTTCTCGGCACTGCGGAAGGCGGCGATGGCCTCAGGAAAGCGCCGCTCGGCTGCCAGCGCGAAGCCGATTCCGGCCCAAGCCCAATCGGGGCTCGCTACCTTGCGATCCAAGCTGCCCTGGTAGGCCTTGATGGCTTCCTCCGTGGCTCCCCGGCGGGACAGGGTGACTCCTTTCAAGTACCAGACAGCGGCATCGTCCGCGTGTTGCGCCGGCACCTGGGCCAACGTCGCCCAGGCTTGCGACAGTTGCCCATCCGCCAGATAGACCCGGGCGAGGTTGGTGAACGGCGGGAGCAGGTGTGGGTAAAGCCCGGAGATTCGCCTCCAGGCGGTGATTGCGGTCTTGGCATCCCCGCGGGCTTGGGCCAGGTCGGCCATGTGGCCATAGGCCTCGACCAGCCACGGATCGATCTCCAGGGCGCGCCGATAGGATTGTTCAGCCTCTTTCGGCTGTCCGGAGGCTTGCTGGACTTGTCCCTGAAACAGCCAGCACGAGGCGTCGCCCGGGTGTTCGGCCAGCAGCTTTCGCGCCAGATCGAGGGCATCCTTGCTGTTGCCGCTGGACAAAAGACGTCGCCCCAAACCGACGCCCGCGCTGGTGGACGACGGGTCGATGCGGTACAGCGCTTCCCACCCGCGCCGTTCCGATTCAGCGTCCTTGCGTCCTTTGGCCGCCTCGATGGCAAACCGCCATGCGTCCTCGGACGCGGCGTCTTCGGCGAGCCACAGCGCGGCCATGGCCTCAAGCTCTGGCCACTGTTGCTGCTTGAACAGTGTCATCGCCTTGTCGAAGCGCTGCAGTCGCTGCTTGCCGACTTGGTCGCGGGCCTCGATCTCGCTGATCCAGGCGGCGACGGATGCGAAATTGACGTTTTGACCATCACGGCGGCGATAGTCAATGATGCCCACCAGTCTGCCGTTCTCATCCACCAGGGCGCCCCCCTCGGACCCCGGAGAGATGGGGGCAGAGAACTGGATGTAGTCGCCCGAGGGGAAGCGGCGTATGCCCGCCACCACGCCTTCGGAAATGCCGACGCCCAAGCCGAGGGCGTTGGACAAGGCAAAGACCCGGCTTCCGGCCGCAGGCGGCGCATTCGTCTGCGGGATGGCGGGGGCGGCGAGCCCCGGAGCCTGGAGCAGGCATAGGTTGCGCTCGCGGTCACGGGCGACAACTCTGGCGTCGAGGCTGCCGGATTGCGCGGAAACGCGGAGTGTCGTGGCCATTTCGATCACGTTGCAGCGCGCTACCAGACGCTCGGCACTAATCGACGTGGCTGAAGACGACCCGAGCGCGCGCCCCTGTTCGTCGATGGATTCAAGGACGACGACGGCTGGGCCGAGTCGGGCGAATATTTCGTGGGCGGCCAGTGCCTGTGCCGAGGTCGAGAGGCACAGCAAAGCCAGCGTGATTCCGGATAGTGATAGTTGCAGTCGCAATTTGACCTCCACACGAAATGCGATCAATTGGAATATTGTTTTACATGAACTCAGACTATGGCATGACTTGCTGCACGCGCATGCCGCCGTGGCCACAGGTATCCCCCAATGGCGGCAGGGCGGTTGCACCCGCACCATCGTCATTTTTAGGAGACGATGCATGAGGATCAAGACAGTACTGGCCGGATGGATCCTGGCTGTGGGTGCCGCGGGTCTGGCGCAGGCCCAGACCGGCAGCGCCGCCAAGGAATACCCCAGCCGCCCCATCACCCTGGTGGTGCCGGCCGGCGCCGGCGGCGGCACCGACGTGGTGGCGCGCGTGCTGGCCGACCAGCTGGGCAAGCGCCTGGGCCAGGCCGTGGTGGTGGACAACAAGACCGGCGCATCCGGCATGCTGGGCGCCCAGGCTGTGGCGCGCGCCGCGCCCGATGGCTACACGCTGCTGGTGGGCTATTCCACGCCCGTGTTCTACGCCCACCATATCTTTGCCAAGGTGCCCTACGACATCCGCAAGGACTTCGATTTCATCACCGAGCTGGCCGCCACCAGCCTGGTGATGCTGGTCAACGCCAACGTGCCGGTGCACGACATGAAGGAGTTCATGGCCTGGGCGCAGGCCAACAAGGGCAAGGTCAACTACGGCTCCTATGGCCAGGGCTCGGCGGGGCATCTGATGAGCGCCTACTTGAGCGAGTCGCGCAAGCTGGACATGACCCATGTGGCCTACAAGAGCGAGGCGCCGCATATCCAGGACCTGGTGGGCGGCGTGGTGCCCTGGGGTCTGGGCACCATCGCGGCGGCGCAGGGCGTGCTCAAGGACAAGCGGGTGCGGCCGATTGCCATCTTCGGCCCCAAGCGCCTGGCCGAGCTGCCGGACGTGGCCACCATGGCCGAGCAGGGCTTCCCCGACCCCGAGTTCATCACCGTCGCCTGGTTCACCCTGCTGGCGCCGGCCGGCACGCCCAAGCCGATACTGCAGCGCCTGGAAAAGGAGGCCGTGGAGATCATCCACTCCACGGCGATGAAGGCGCGCTTCCAGGTCTTTGGCCTGGAAGGGGTCGAGGGCGGCGCGGCCCAGTTCCACAAGGACTTTGACGCCGTCGATCCGGTGATCCAGAAGCTGGTGAAAATCTCGGGGGTGAAGAAGGAGTGAGGCCGTGCGCCAGCTGCCGCAGAGTGTTTACCGCCCCGCGCCCTGCTGCAACTGCCTGACCGCTGCCTCGGTCTGCCGTACATGCTCCAGCGGATCCGAGCCGACATGCGCGAACCTGACCTTGCCGTCCTGGCCGATCACGTAGGAGATGCGGTCGGCCCGCTGCGGGTTGGCCGCAGCGGCCGCGTCATAGGCCTTGATGGTTCTGGCCTGCGGGTCGGACGCGACGGCAAACTGGTCGCGGCAGGCCTCGGAGGAGAAGCGTTTGAGGGTGTCGATGTCGTCATGCGACATGCCAACCACCCTCGCGCCCATCGCGGCGAAGCGCGGCGTCGCCTCGGCGAAGGCATGGGCCTCCAGCGTGCAGCCCTGGGTGAAGGCCTTGGGAAAGAAGTACAGCACCACCGGCCCCTGCCGCAGTGCGGCCGCCATGTCGAAGTCGAACGCCTTGCCGGCAACGGCGGCCGTCGTCGTGAAGCCAGGCGCGGCATCGCCCACCTTGAGGGCGGCGTGGGCCGCAGTGGTGCAAAACAGGGCTGCGGCGCAGGCCAGGGTGTACAGGTGCGGGGACATACAAAACAAACGTCAAGCCAATCAATGAAGACAGTCCATCCTGCCTGCAAGCTGCGGGTAAAGCAACTGGGCAAGTGCAGTTCGAGTAACGTCCCCTCGGGCGCGGGCAATTGCCTCCAACCCTCTGAGCACTTGATGCGCTCCCAGCCGGCTGTTGTCTAATCAAGCGCCGGTGTCAATCCAATGCAATGCCGCTTTGCCGCTTTGAGGGGAAGCTTCAGGGGCTGACGCCAATGCTTCAAGGAATCATTCATGGCGTCATCCTCACCAATAAGCTCCACCAATCCATCGCCCAGCGCCAAGCGCAAACGCAGTGCGGCATCGGCCGTGGCGACCCAGGCCCGCGCCGCGGCCGTAGCGCCCGCCGTGACCCGCACGCCGGCCGAATCGGCGCGCGACTACCAGAGCGTGGCCCTGGTGCTGCAAGGCGGCGGCGCGCTGGGTTCCTACCAGTGCGGCGTGTACGAGGGCCTGCACGCTGGCGGCATTGCGCCCGACTGGTTTGTCGGCACCTCCATCGGCGCCATCAACGCCGCCATCATGGCCGGCAACGCCCCCGGGCAGCGCGTGGAGCGCCTGCACCAGTTCTGGGACATGATCTGCGAGCCGGTGGGTTTGGCTGCGCCCATCGCCGCCTGGGTGCGCGCCCTGCTGGCCTGGAGCCCGCCTTATCCCAAGCTGCATGAATGGGCCAATTCGCTGGGCGCTTTAGGCGCACTGGCGTTCGGCCAGCGCGGCTTCTTCCAGGTGCGCCAGCAGCCGCCCTTCATGCTGGCCGACGGCAGCCCGGCTGCGACCAGCTTCTACGACACGGCGCCGCTCCAATCCACGCTGGAGCAGTTCATCGACTTCGACCGCATCAACGCGCGCAAGGACGGGCTGCGCCTGAGCGTCGGTGCGGTGCAGGTGGAAACCGGCAACAGCCGCTACTTCGACTCGGCGGCCGAGAAGATCGGGCCGGAGCACATCATGGCCTCGGGTGCGCTGCCGCCGGCCTTTGCCGCCATCGAGATCGAAGGCAAGCACTATTGGGATGGCGGCATCGTCT
>JAFEER010000168.1 GCA_018240985.1 Pseudomonadota bacterium | reverse complement strand
TTTGCGCGGGGATCTTGTCGATGGGGATCTGCACGTCGGGGAACAGCACCGGGATCACCATCGGTATCAGGCCGAAGGGCGCGTACTTGGCGCACAGCAGGGCCACGCGCCCCTCCACCGGCACGGCGGGGAAGGGCAGGCCGCTGAAGTCCTGCATGTCCATGGCCTTGGTCACGTCCTCGCCGGTCACCGTCAGCGTGCCGGCCTGGCCGCGCCCGCCGGGCTGCACCTCGACATGCGTCATCACGCCGTCGAACAGCGGCTGGGCGCTGCCGTTCATCGTGACGATGAGCAGCACGCGCAGCGGCGGCGTGCCCATGCCGGTGTTGGTGCCGGCAGCGAGCAAAAAGATGGTGTTGAGCGGCGAGCGTGCGGTAATGGTGAACGTGAGCTGAAAGCCCGAGGCGCTGCCCGCCGCCGTGCGCACCTCCACGCTCTGCAGCGCATCCAGCACCACGCGCGGCACCGGCAGCGGCACCAGCGGGCCGACGAGCAGGGTGAGCTGTATGCCCTGGGCGAGCATGTCATTCCTCGGCCGGGGGCGGCACGCCCTCGGGCAGGGTGATGCGCAGCGGCGCGCCGGCTACGGCCACCATGGCCTCGGGCAGCATGGCGCCGTTGGCGTCGGCCAGGCGCCACCATTGCTCGGCCACGCCCAGGTACTGCGCCGCCAGCTGGTCGGCGCGCTGGCCGGCGGCCAGGGTCACGGTCTGCACGGTGGCGAAATTCTCGGGCGGCGGCAGGAAGCGCCGCGTGACATAGGCCACGGTGCGGCCATCGGGCAGCTGCGCCTGGGCCGTGGGCAGGCCGTGGTAGCGGCTGTCGGGCGCGAACACCGGCTGGGCCAGGCCGTTGGACTGCAGGAAGGCGGCAATGGGGTCGGCCATGGTCAGATTCCCGTCACGCCCAGCGTGGAAAGCGAGACCGGCTGCACCTTGGCGGCCAGCTGCTCGCGGTTTTGCAGATAGGTCATGAACAGGGCGCCGCCCTTGGAGGCATAGCCCAGGTCGTCCACCGTGAGCACGCGCAGGCTGAAGCTGGCCTTGGCGTGGATGGGGTTGAGCGCCGGGTCGAAAGCCTCCTCGGTCACCGAGAAGCTCGTCAGCTTCACCGGTATCACGCGGCCCGCGCCCCACACCAGCAGCAGCAGCGGCGCCAGCATGGGCGCGATCTCCAGCGTACCCGAGCTGGCCTGGCTATTCACCTTGGTTAATTGCGCGCTGGTGGGCTGCGACAGCGACTCCAGCAGCGCGATCTGCGGCGCCAGGCCGTAGGCCACGGCGTTGGGGTTCTGGTCGGGGAACTCGAGCTGGTCGGTGGCGTCCAGGTCGGCCTCGAAGCTGATGGTCTCCACGGCAGTGCCCTTGAAGCGCGTGGGCTCGGCGCGGTCGCTGCCGGCCTCGCCGCCTGCCTCCTGGCCTTTGAGCTCGCGCTTGAGCGAGTCGGCGTTGTACTGCAGCGCGATCACGCGCTGCACCTGGGCCGTGGCGGGGTCGATGAGCACGATACCGCCCTTGATGAGTTTGGGGGAGAAGGGGGCGGTCATGGCAGGGGTCTCGGGTTCGGGGCTGCGGCCTGCTGCTGCACCACATGGGCCAGCTCATGCGCCAGCAGCAGGCGGCCGGCGGCAGTGGCCGGGGCGTACTGGCCGGCGCCAAAGACGATGTTTGCGCCCACGGTGTAGGCCCTGGCCTGCACGGCCCGTGCCGACGACGTGGCGGCGCCGCCGGCGTGGATGCGCACGCGGCCGAAGTCGTGGCCGAAGCGGCCCTCCATGAAGCCGCGCGTGGCCCGATCCAGCGGTGCGCCGGCGCCGGCCAGCGAGGCCTGCACGGCCTGGTCGGCTCGCGCGTCCATGGCCGTGCCGCCAGCTAGCGCCGCGCGCTGCAGCGTCTCGGGGCCGCTGGGCGTGGAGGGGCGGAAATACTGGATCAGCTTGGGCACGTCCAGCATGACCGAGAAGCGCACGTCGCGCTGGCCGGCGTAGAGGTCGGGCAGGGCCGGCGACTGCGCCATGATGCGCGAGGTGTCGCCGCCCGGCCCGCCCGGCTGCAGCAGCGGGTAGGGCGAGACGCCGTTGCGAAAGCCGCCCGACAGCTGCAGGCCGTCGCCGAACAGCCCCAGTTGCACCTGGACGGCCGAAAACGACAGCGGCCTGGCACCGGCGGTGTCCAGCTTACCGGCCGTGTCCAGCTTGAGGCTGGAGACGCGGGTGTTGAGCACGCCCTGGTTGAAGGCGTCCATGAGCTTGGACGCGTCCAGCCCGATCTCGAAGCCGAAGCGGCTTTGCTTGCCGTCCAGGATCTGGTACTTGAAGGTCTTGACCGGGAACTGCGGCACGATGCCCGGCAGCATCGCCAGGTTGAAGTCGTCGAACTGCCGGCGCATGGCCGGGTTGGCCAGCGCCATGGTCCACAGGAAGGCGTAGTTGGCCCCCAGGAACACCGGCACGCCGATGCTCAGCGGCGCGGGCTGGGCCATGAAGCGGTCGCCCAGGCGTTCGGCGAACTTGCTGAAGGCGGGGTTGTTCTCGCCCAGGTTGCTGGCCACCACGCCCAGGCCTTCGGTCACGGGGCTGGGCGGCGGCTTCTTTTTTTCGTCGTCTCCCTCGCGCTGCAGCGGCGGCGACGCAAGGGGCGACAGCATGGGGCGGCCGCTGCCGGCCAGCACCCGGTCTGCCGCCTGGTCGGCCTCGCGCTCCCATCGGTCGCCCGGTGTGCTCACGGCCAGCTTGGGCTGCAGTCCCGGCGTCGCCCCGCAGGCATATTTGCGCTGCAGCGGCCGTGCGCCGGGTGCCGAGGGGAGGGCGTGGACTTGGCTGAACATGGCGGCCTCAGCTGCACCCCAGCTGGGTGTTGAGGTGGGTGGCGGCGCTGGTGCCGGCGCTCAGGCTCAGGCCCGGCAGGGCGTTGATGCGGGCCACCAGCGGATCCCCGGCGCCGCGTTGGTTCAGCATGGACTGCAGCCAGATCTTGAACTTCATCGTATTGCAGGCGTCCGGCCTGAT
>JAFEER010000167.1 GCA_018240985.1 Pseudomonadota bacterium | reverse complement strand
GGGACGCCGGCGCTCCCAGGCGCGTGCTTTGATGGGCCTGCCGGGAGCGCCGGCATCTTGCCGGCTGGACTTGGGGCTGCGCGCGTGCTCATGCTGCGTTACTTGCCGCCTGCGTCCAGTTCGGGGCGGAAGCGCGGCTTGCGCTTTTCCATGAAGGCCTTGACGCCCTCGTGCGATTCCTCGGTACCGTAGTACAGCGCCAGTGCCTGCATGCCCAGGCCACCAATGCCGCGGATCGAATCCGAGTCGGCGTTGAAGGAGCGCTTGGCAATGGCAATTGCGGTCGGGCTCTTCTCCATGATTTCCTGGCACCAGCGATCGACTTCGGCGTCCAGTTCCGCCATGGGAACGACGGCGTTGACGAGCCCCATGGCGAGCGCTTCCTGCGCCTTGTAGCGGCGGCACAGGTACCAGATTTCGCGGGCCTTCTTCTCGCCCACCACGCGGGCCAGATAGGCCGTGCCGAAGCCGGGATCGACCGAGCCGACCTTGGGGCCCACCTGGCCGAACTGGGCCGTGTCGGCGGCAATCGCCAGGTCGCAGCAGGTCACCAGCACGTTGCCGCCGCCGATGGCAAAGCCGTTGACGCGGGCGATCACGGGCTTGGGCACCTCGCGGATCATGCCTTGCAGTTCCTCGACCGGCAGGCCGATCAAGCCGCGGCCGTCGTAGCCACCATCGTGGGCCGACTGGTCACCACCCGTGCAGAAGGCTTTGTCGCCGATACCGGTGAGGACGATGACGCCGATGGCCTTGTTCCAGCCGGCGCGGTGCAACGCGTCAATCATTTCCTCGCAGGTCTTGCCGCGGAAGGCGTTGTACTTTTCAGGACGGTTGATCGTGATGCGGGCGACGCCGCCCTTTTCTTCGTAGAGGATGTCGGTGTAGTTGCTCATGGTCGTTTCCTGGTTGGGTTAGCCGTGCATGGTCAGGCCGCCGGACACCGAGATGGCCTGGCCGGTGATGAAATCGGCGTCGTCGCTGGCGAGGAAGGCCACGGCGCCGGGAATGTCCTCGGGCTGGCCGAGGCGCTTCAGGGGAATGGCGCGCTTGAGGCCGTCATAGATTTTTTGGCCATATTCGCCCTCGCCCACAAAGGAGCGCAACAGTGCGGTATCGGTCGGGCCGGGGCACACCACATTGACGCGCAAGCCGCTGCGTGCGGTTTCGCGCGCCAGCGACTTGGTGAAGGCGATGATGCCGCCCTTGCAAGCGGAATAGACCGCCTCGCCCGAGGAGCCGACGCGAGCGGCGTCAGAGGCGATATTGATGATCTTGCCGCTGCCAGCGGCAATCATCAGCGGCGCCACGGCGTGCTGCAGGTTCAGCGGGCCTTTCAGGTTGATGGCGATCAGCTTGTCCCACAGCTCGGGGGTGGAATCGACGAACTGCCCGACCACATCCCAGCCGGCGTTGTTGACCAGGATATCGATCTGCCTGAGGTCGGCATGCACCTTCTGCACGGCCTTGGCCACCGCGTTGTGGTCGGTGATGTCCAATTGCACCGTGGTCAGCTGGCCCGCGTACTGCGGGAACTGGCCTTTGAGTTCATCCAGGCCGGCCTGGTTCAGATCGAAGGCGGCGACGCGCCCGCCCTCTTCCAGGAAACGCTGCACCAGGCTGCGCCCGATGCCGCCGGCTGCGCCGGTAATGATGGCGACTTTGTCTTTGAGTCCACGCACGGGAATGCTCTCCTATAAAAAACGAGTCAACGATTGCGGTTGGAAAGAACCTGCACGACGTGGTCGCGCAGTTTGAATTTCTGCAGTTTGCCAGTGACGGTGCGCACGAGCGGTTCGAATATCACGTGCTTGGGCGTCTTGAAGCCAGGCAGCTTTGAGCGGCAGAACTGGATGACCTCGTCCTGCGTCAGCTTGCCCTCATGCTGCGGATGCAGCTCCAGCACGGCGCATGGCACCTCGCCCCATTTCTCGTCGGGCACGGCGACCACGGCCGCCTGGAACACCGCGGGGTGGCTGAACAACACCTCTTCGACCTCGATGGACGAGACGTTCTCGCCACCGGAAATGATGATGTCCTTGGAACGATCCTTGATCTCGATGTAGCCGTCCTCATGCACCACGGCCAGGTCGCCACTGTGCATCCAGCCGCCCTCGAAGGCTTCGCGCGTGGCCTCGGGGTTCTTGAGGTAGCCCTTCATGCCCAGGTTGCCGCGGAACAGCACCTCGCCTATCGTCTTGCCGTCGCGGGGTACCGGCTGCAGGGTCTGGGCGTTGGCCACCATCATGTCTCCCGCAACCGTGGTGCGCACGCCTTGACGGCCCATATGGCGCAGACGCTCTTCAGACGGCATGTCGGCCCACGAATCCTGGGGCACGCAGGTGGTGTTGACGCCATGCTGCTCCGTCATGCCGTAGACATGCAGCACCTCGAAGCCCAGGGCCTCGGTCTGCGCAATCACCGACACCGGTGGCGAGGCGCCGGCGCAGGCCAGCCAGATAGGGGTTTCAGGCTTGACCCAATCCTTGGGCTTGCCCATGGCCAGGGCGCTGAGCACCGCAGGCGCGCCGGAAAAATGCGTCACGCCATGCTGGGCGATGGCATCGTAGATATCGTCCGCGACAACCTTGCGCAGGCACACGCTCGTCCCGACCACGGCGGCCAGGGCCCAGGCGTAGCACCAGCCGTTGCAATGGAACAGCGGCAGCGTCCACAGATAGACCGGC
>JAFEER010000166.1 GCA_018240985.1 Pseudomonadota bacterium | reverse complement strand
TTGAAGGCCAGTTTCTCGCGCAGGGCCGCGGCCTCGTCGGGGGCGTCGGCCAGGGCGGTGAACAGCTGCACGTCGTATTCGGCGGTTTCGGCCAGCAGGGTGGCGCGGCGCGCGGCCAGCTCGTCGTCCTCGAGCTGGGCCACGGCATCGCCGGCCTGCAGCGGCTGGCCGTCGCGCTGCAGCCAGTGGGTGACGAAGCCGTCGGCCCCGGCGCGCACCAGCGCGCTCTCGGGCGGCCAGACCACGCCCTGGGCCAGGCTGCGGTAGGGCAGGGGCCAGAGCAGCAGGGCCAGCACTGCGGCCAGCAGCGCGCCGCTGCGCGCCAGCGCCACGGGGCGGGCCTGGGTGCGCAGCGCGCGCCAGCCGGCCCACAGGGGCTTGGCCACGGTGGCGCTGAGCATGAGCGCGCCTGCGGTCAGGCCGAGCAGGCTGGAGAAGCTGCCGATCCACAGCGCAATCATCAGGCTGAGCATCAGGCGATAGGCGAAGGACAGCGGCGCGTAGGCCACCAGCCAGGGTTTTTCACCGGGCAGGCATTGCATGGGTGGCGTCTTGCGGTCGGCCAGCAGCCAGCGGCGCAGCTGGCCCTGCCACCAGCGCGTGCTGCGCGTGCCCAGGTTGCGCAAGTCCAGCAGGTCGCACAGCACGAAGTAGCCGTCAAAGCGCAGCAGCGGATTGCCGTTGACCAGCAGCGTGGACACGGTGCCGATGAGCACCACGCCCAGGGCTACGTCGCGCACCAGGCCGGGTTCGACCAGCAGCCACAGGCCGAGCGCGCAGGCGGCAATCAGCATTTCGGCCATGATGCCGGCGGCGCTCACCACGGCGCGCTGGTGGTTGTGGCGCAGGCTCTCGGCAGCCGATGCGTCCACGAAGGGCACGGGCGTGAGCATGAGCAGCGCCAGGCCGGCCTGGCGCGGGCGGGCGCCCCAATGCAGCATGGCCAGGGCATGGGCGATTTCGTGCACCGTCTTGATCACGGGGTAGAGCAGCCAGCCGGCCGCCAGTGCATGCGGCGAACGCAGCAGCCGTGCGCCGTCGTGCATCAGCTGCGTGGCGTGCGGCGCGGCGGCCAGCAGGGCGCTGCCGACGATGGCGCACCACAGCAGCAGCCCCCAGCCCGAGAACACCCAGGCCGCGGGCCGGCCCAGATGGGCGAGCCAGCGCGTGGGGTTGACCAGCGGCAGGCGGAAGGCGAGCGGGTTGGCCATTTGCCGGCGCCGGCGCTTGCGCACCAGGTCGCGGCTGCGGAACACGGCCTCGACGTCGGGCGCCAGGTCGAACTCGATCAACTGGCGCTCGTGCAGCGACACCAGCAGCTGCACCACCTCGTCCTGCGTCATGGTCTCGTCGGGCGCGGCGTCCAGCATCGTCTCCCAGATGTGCTTGATGCTGGTGTGGCCGTCGCAGCGTCCCACGAACTGGTAGGCGCTGTGGTTGATGCGGCGCGCCTCCTGCGAGGTGGTGTCAAGCAGCAGGAACCAGTCCACCCCGCGCTGCACCTGGCGCTGCAGCTGCACATGCGGGCGCAGCCGGGGCTTGAGCGCAGCGATGCGATGCCAGCGGCTGCTAAACAAGGGTTCGGGGGCAGTCCCGGGGTGTTGTGCGTGGGTGGCGTCCAAAACTACAGCCCCACCAGGTCCAGGCCTGCAGGCGCAGCCAGTCAAACAAGCGGTGCGTCCAGGTCCACAGCAAGGGCTGCTGGCCGGCCACCAGGCGCGCCACGCCCTCCAGGCCCGGGCGCAGCGGGGTGTTGCCGGGGTTTACGCTGGCCTCGACCTCGAACACATTGCGGCCGTCGGCCGCGCGCGCCACGGGCGTGAGCCGCGTGACCTGCAGCGGCAGGCGCTGCCAGGGCTGGGCCGCCAGCGACAGGGCACCGCGCTGGCCGGTGGCGACATGGGCCACGTCGCGCTCGTCGATATCGACCACGATGCGGTAGCTGGCGTCAGGCGCCATCACCAGCAGCGGCTTGCCGCGCTCCAGCGGTGCGCCTATGGACTGGCTCAGGTCGCCCTGGAGGATGATGCCGTCGAACGGCGCCACGATGGCGGCACGCGCCAGCAGTGCCTGGGTGCGCGCCAGTTGCGCGCGCGCCTGGTCGGCACGGGCCGAGGCGATGACCATTTGTGCGCGGTCGGCACGCGCCATGGCGACGGCGTAGGCGCTCTCCTGTTGCGCCAGCTCACTGCTCCAGCGCCGCTGCTCGAGCAGCAAGTCCTGGTCGGCCAGCTCCAGCAGCAGTTGCCCGGTGCGCACGCTGTCGCCGGGGCGCGCATGCACGGCCTTCAGAAAGCCATCGGCCGGTGCCGCCAGGGCGCGTTGCTGCGCGCCTTCGACATGGGCTCGACCGGCAATTTCGTAGTCCATCGGCACCACGCACAGGGCCACCAGGGCCAGCGCGGCGGCGCCCAGGCCCAGCTGCACGCGCCGGTCGCGCAGGTTGCGCAGCCGCGTCCAGCTGCGCCCCAGGGCGCGGCGCGCGCGGCGCGGCCAGGCCAGCTCGCGTTCGTGCAGCAGGTGAAGGATCGGCCCGCAAAAGGCCAGAACGTCTTCGATCTTGTTGGCAAGCTGCGCCATGTCATCGCGCGGCGCGGGCCATTCGCAGCCTATGGCGCCCACCACCTCGCCGGCATGCACCAGGGGCACGCTCAAGACGGAGCCACCCAGCCACTGCTGCCAGCGCTGGTGCGCCAGCCGGATCCGGGGGCGTTCAGCGGCCGCTACCGGCAGATACACGCTGCAGGCTTGTGTTACCGCCTCGTCCATGGCCGCTGCCGGGTCGTCGAAGGCCTCGCCCACCAGGGCGTCGCCACCGCCGTGGGAGACGGCCATCGGCTCGATGCTGGCGCCACGCAGAAAACCCACCATGACGCGGGAGCAGGCAAACTGCGCTGCCAGTTCGGTGGCAAAGGCAGTCGCCGCTACCCCGGAGCGCCCATGCGACAGCAGGGCCGCCTGTACCTGCAGCAGGGTACGCTGCGCGGCCGCCGTCTCGGCGCGCGCATCGCTGCCGTCGGCTATGGGCGCCTCTGCTGTGAGGGGGGCCTCACCATGAGCGACAGGCGCAAGGGGCGTGAATTCTGATGTGCGCATTGTTCCCAGGACGAGCCTCGCTTCGGGATCAAGTCAGTGGTTGCTACAAAATATGTTAATAGGTGTAAGTATTTTGACGTATTCCGTTTCATTCTAGAAGTCGATGTGAGGCTTCGTTGCCCTTTGTTGACAAACCTGGGCGCAAAAATACAACGTCTTATTTCGCAATACGAAATAAAAACGGAATGCTGCGATGGATTCGCGCGCGAGACTGGTTGTCAGCGGGTTGGCACTTGCTGACTTGCCGGGGCGCTGTCGTCGCCGAGGGCGTCCACCGCCATGCCAACACCCTTACCGGCAAGCTTTGCCGTGCCTATGGCGGCGTCGGCCGCCAGACCCACGGCCGAGGCCGTGACGCTGACGGCAGTGCTGGTCACGGAGACCACCGTGCAGCCGGGCAGCAACGCCGCCAGGCATAAAAAAGCCCCCAGGGCCAGGGGGCGTGTGATGAATCTGACCATTCAGTGGATGCGCATGCCCGGCTCGGCGCCGGGGAAGGGCTCGAGCACGTAGATGCCGGGCTGCGCCTTTTCATCCGCGTGGCTGGCCGCCAGCACCATGCCCTCGCTGATGCCGAACTTCATCTTGCGTGGCGCCAGATTCGCCACCAGCACGGTGAGCTTGCCCACCAGCTGCTCGGGCTGATACATGCTGGCAATACCCGAAAACACGTTGCGCATGCGGCCTTCGCCGGCGTCCAGCGTCAGCTGCAGCAGCTTGGTCGAGCCTTCGACGGCCTTGCACTCCACAATTTTGGCGATGCGCAGGTCGATCTTGGCGAAGTCGTCGATGGTGATGGTGGGGGCGATGGCTTCGCCGCCGGGCCGCCCCAAGGCGGAGCCGGCCCCCTCGGGGGGCAGCGAGGACGCGGCAGCGCCGAGCGTGGGGGCTTGATTGCTTTCGCCGCCGGGTTTCACGGCCTCGGCCACCGGAGCGGCGGGCGGCTCGAACAGCGCGTCCAGCTGTTTCTCATCGACGCGCTGCATCAGGTGCTGGTACTGGCCGATCTGGTGGCCGGCGCCCAGGGGCTTGTCCACGTCGGCAAATTGCTCGGGCGGCACGATCAGGAAGTTGGCCACGTTGGCGGCCAGCTGGGGCAGCATGGGTTTGAGGTAAATGGTCAGGATGCGGAAGGCCTCGATGCAGGTGCTGCACACGTCGTGCAGGCGTGCCTCCATGCCTTCCTTCTTGGCCAGCTCCCAGGGCTTGTTGGCGTCCACGTATTCGTTCACGCGGTCGCACAGCTGCATGGCCTCGCGCGCGGCGCGGGCCGTGTCGCGCGCCTCGTAGGCGGCGACGATGGCGTTCTTCTGCCCGCGCAGCAAAGCGAGCAGGGCCTGGCCGTCGGCAGACACCTCGCCCAGCCTGCCTTCGAAGCGCTTGGCGATGAAGCCGGCCGCGCGGCTGGCGATGTTCACGTACTTGCCGATCAGGTCGGCGTTGACGCGCAGCATGAAGTCGCCCGCGTTGAAGTCGATGTCTTCATTCCTGCCATTGAGCTTGGCGCCGATGTAGTAGCGCAGCCATTCGGGGTTCATGCCCAGGGCCAGGTACTTGAGCGGATCGAGGCCCGTGCCGCGGCTCTTGCTCATCTTCTCGCCGTTGTTCACGGTCATGAAACCGTGCACGCAGACCTTGGTCGGCGTCTTGCGGCCGCTGAACTTCAGCATGGCGGGCCAGAACAGCGTGTGGAAGGTGATGATGTCCTTGCCGATGAAGTGGTACTGCTCCAGGCTCGGGTCGGCCATGTAGGCGTCGTAGTCCTCGCCGCGCTGGTTCAAAAGGTTCTTCAGCGAGGCCAGATAGCCCACCGGCGCGTCCAGCCACACGTAGAAGTACTTGCCTGGCGCATCGGGGATCTCGATGCCGAAGTAGGGCGCGTCGCGGCTGATGTCCCAGTCGTCCAGGCCTTCGCTGGTCGTGCCGTCGGGGTTGGTGCGCACGCCGAACCATTCCTTGATCTTGGCGGCCACTTCGGGCTGCACATGCTGGCCGTCCTGCGTCCACTCGGTCAGGAACGCCATGGCGCGCGGGTCGGACAGCTTGAAGAAGAAATGCTCGGAGGTCTTGAGCTCGGGCCTGGCGCCCGACAGGGCGGAGTAGGGGTTGATCAGGTCGGTGGGCGCGTAGACGGAGCTGCAGACCTCGCAGTTGTCGCCATACTGATCCTTGGCGTGGCAGCGCGGGCATTCGCCCTTGATGAAGCGGTCGGGCAGGAACATGTTCTTCTCCGGGTCGAAGAACTGCTCGATGGTGCGCGTCTCGATGAAGCCGGCTTGCTTCAGATCCAGGTAGATCTGCTTGGACAGCTCGTGGTTCTCGGGGCTGTCGGTGTTGCTCCAGTTGTCGAAGGCGATGTGAAAGCCTTCGAGGTACTGCTTGCGGCCGGCGGCGATGTCGGCCACGAACTGCTGCGGCGTCTTGCCGGCCTTTTCGGCGGCGATCATGATGGGTGCGCCATGCGCGTCGTCGGCGCCGACGAAGTTGACCTCGCTTCCCTGCATACGCTGCGCCCGCACCCAGGTGTCGGCCTGGATGTATTCCATGATGTGGCCGATATGGAAGTTGCCGTTGGCATACGGCAGGGCGGTGGTGACGAAGATCTTGCGTGGGGACATGGACTGAAACTCAGGCTGGCTGAAGCATGGACGTGCATCGGCACGGACGGAAATCGGCGATTTTAGGTTGCCGGTGCCCAGCACCAGCGGTTGCGGCCATTGGCCTTGGCCTGGTACAGCGCCGCGTCAGCGCGTTCAAAGAAATCGGGGTCTACGTCGTTGCTGACGGGAATGGTGGTGATGCCGCCCAGGCTCAGGGTCACGCAGGGGGCGGCGCTGGATGCCGGGTGTGGCAGCTTGCGCGCCGCCATGCGCTGCAGCAGCTCATCGGCCAACTGCTGGGCCTGCGGGGCATCGGTTTCGGGCAGCAGCAGCACGAATTCCTCGCCGCCATAGCGTGCCGCCAGGTCGCCGGGGCGGCGCGCGCCCTGGCGCAGCGCGGCGGCGACTTCCTGCAGCACGCGGTCGCCCGCGGCGTGGCCCAGGGTGTCGTTGTATTGCTTGAACTGATCCACGTCGGCAATGATGAGCGACAGCGGCAGGCCCGAGCGCTGGCAGCGGCTCCATTCCTGCGCCAGGGCGTCGTCGAAGCGGCGCCGGTTGGGAATGCCGGTCAGGCCGTCGAGGGCGGCAATCTGCTCCAGCAGGCGCCGCTGGTGCACGATCTGCAGGTGGTTGCGCACGCGTACACGGGCTATCGAGGGATGGAACGGCTTGGCGATGTAGTCCACCGCGCCCAGGTCCAGGCCCAGTTCCTCGTCGGCGGTGGAGACGAGCGAGGTGATGAAGATCACCGGGATGTGGCGCGTGGCGTCGTCGCGCTTGAGCGCGCGGATCACGGCCATGCCGTCCATCTCGGGCATCAGCACGTCCAGCAGGATCAGGTCGGGTGCATGGGTGCGCGCGCGCTCCAGCGCCTGCACGCCGTTCTTGGCCTGGATGATTTTGTACTCGTCCTCGAACAGCTCGGTCAGCAGCAGGCGGTTGTGCCTGTCGTCATCGACGATGAGCAGGGTGGAATCGTCATTGTCCGGATTCATGCGGGGCTTTGCTCCAGCTCGGCGCACAGCGAGCGCAGCAGCGCCAGCGCGTCTTGGTATTCGATATCTTCCACCAGTTCGCGCAGGGCGGGCAGGGCCCGGGCCAGGGCGGGGTGGGTGCCGGCCTGATCCTGCAGCTGCTGCAACAGGCGCAGGGCGGCGGCGTCGTCGTTTTCCAGCAGGTTCTGCAGCTCGGCCAACAGCGGCTGCAGCGGTGTCACGGGCGATTGCCGCCGGGGCGGGACTGCTGGCTGCGCCTGGGCGGCCAGGGGGGCCAGCAGGGTACAGATGCGCGCCAGCTCTGCGCCCACGCTGCCCAGCAGCGTCGCATCGGCCGGGTGCTGTTGGGCAAAGCCGTCTTCCAGCTGCCCCGCCAGCTGCGCCAGTGCCATGGCGCCGATGGTGGCGCTGCCCGATTTGAGCGAATGCGCCAGGCGCCGCGCCAGGGGCCAGTCCTGCGCGGCCTGCGCGCCCTGCAGGGCCTGGGTGCTGGCGCCGAATTCATGTACGAAGTTGGCCAGCACGCGCAGGTACAGCGCGGGGCGCCCCAGGGCCTGTGCCAGGCCGCGCGCCGTGTCCACGCCCTCCAGGGCCGGTATCTGCACGCTGCCCTGGTCTGCCGGCGCTGCCCGCGCGCTGGCGTTGTCGCCACTGTGGCGGGGTGCCAGCCAGCGCAGCAGCGCGGCGTACAGGGTGTCGGGGTCGATGGGCTTGGTCAGGTGATCCTGCATGCCGGCCTGCAGGCTGCGCTCGCGGTCGCCCTCCATGGCGTGGGCCGTCATGGCGATGATGGGCAGGTCGCGCAGGCGCGCCTGTTGACGAATCTCGCGCGTGGCCGTGAGGCCGTCCATCTCCGGCATCTGGATGTCCATGAGCACCAGGTCGTAGGGTTGGGCCAGCACCTTGTCCACGGCCTCCCGGCCATGCACGGCCACATCCACCTGCACGCCGGCCTCGGCCAGGAAGGCCAGGGCCACGGTGCGGTTGACCTCCACGTCGTCCACCAGCAGCACGCGCTGGCCTTGCAGCAGCTGGGCAAAGGACGGCGTGGCACCCTGGGCCGTGCGATCCGGCCCGGGTGCCGCCAGTGCCAGAGCCAGTGGCAGGGTGAAGCTGAATTCGCTGCCCGCGCCTTCGCGGCTGCGCACGTTGATGGTGCCGCCCATCAGCTCCACCAGCTGGCGGCAAATGGCCAGGCCCAGGCCGGTGCCGCCAAAGCGGCGGGTGATGGAGCCATCCACCTGGGTGAAGGGCGTGAACAGCTGGCCCAGGCGTTCCTCGGGGATGCCGATGCCGGTGTCGCGCACGGAAAACGCCAGTACCACCTGATCGCCACGCCGCTGTTGCAGTGCGGTCTGCACCACGACCTCGCCAAACTCGGTGAACTTGACCGCGTTGCTGCACAGGTTGACCAGCACCTGACTCAGGCGCAGCGGATCGCCGCGCAGCCGCCGCGGTACGCCGGCGCCGGTGCGAAACAGCAGCTCCAGCCCCTTTTGCCGGGCGCGCAGCGCCAGCTGGCTGGACACGCCGCGCAGCACCTGCTCCAGGTCGAAGTCAATGCGCTCGATCTGCAGCTTGCCGGCCTCGATGCGCGAGTAGTCCAGGATGTCGTTGATCAGCGCCAGCAGCATGTCCGAGGCGGCGATCACCTGCTCCTGGCAGTCGCGCTGGTGGGCGTTCAGCTCGGTCTTGAGCAGCAGCTGGCCCAGGCCGACGATGGCATTCATCGGCGTGCGGATCTCGTGGCTCATGCGCGCCAGGAAATCCGACTTGGCGCGGCTGGCCTGCCGGGCCTGTTCGGTGGCGGCGATCAGGGCGTGGGTGCGCTGATCCACCAGCTGCTCCAGGTTGTGGCGGTACTGCGCCAGCTCCTGGTCGCGTGCCTGCAGCTTGTCGATCATCTGGTTCAGGCTGCGGCCCAGTTGCGCCAGCTCGTCTTTGCCCTGGGTGGCGACGCGCTCGCGCAACCCGGGGTCGCTGGCGGCGCGCGCCATGAGCTGGTTCAGGTTCTGCAGCGGCACCGCCAGGCGCCGCGCGGCGCGGCCCGAGAGCCATAGGAAGATCAGCAGCAGGGCCATGAGTGCGCCGCCGGTCTCCAGCGCGGTGCGCCACAGCACCCGCTGCATGTCGTGCGAGGAGGCCACGAGTTCGATATGGGCCGCGCCATCGCTGCCCGGTATCGGCGCCCAGATCGTGACCTGGTTGCCGCCGAAATGCATGTCCCGACCGGTGTGATGGCCCTGCGGCGGGGTGGGCGTGGATGCCACGGCGCTGCCCTGGCGCACAAACTCGGCAAAAGCTTGCTGGTGCCCGGCCACCAGCAGGCGCGCGCGCAGCACCGATGGGGTGGACTGCACGGCCTGCAGAAGGCGTGCGGCCTCGGTGCGGTCTTGAAAATCGACCGCCGCCTGGCTGTTGATGGCGATCAGGCGCGCCTGCGCGCGCAGGTCGGCGCTCCATTCGCTGCGGATCAGGCGCTGCTGCTGCACCAGCATCAGCACGAAGACCAGGCACACGGCCAGCACGATGGCGCCGGTGAACCACCAGGCCAGCTTGTCCCGGATGGTGCGTGGGCGCAGGCGCTGCAGCAGGGCGCTCATGGCTCTACGACCCTGGCCAGGCGCAGCAGCTGCGCGTTGAATTGGATGTTGTGCGCCTGCGCCGCCCTGCGGTTGATGAGAATATTCAGCACATTGCCATCCTCGGGGTTCAGCGCGATTTCCACCATGCCGCCGGCACGGGCGAAGCCGTCGATGTCCGACACCGTCACCACCGGCGCCTCGCCGAGCTGGCGCAGCGTGCTCCTGAGGTGGTCGGCCTCGCTGCGCGCCACGAACACGAAGTCGCAGTCCAGTGCCTGGGCCGCGCTTTCGGGCTGGCGCACCTGCACGCTGCGCCCGTCAATGGGCGTCTGCGCCAGCTTGGCCAGGGCACCGCCAAAAGGGTTTCTGCCCAGCACGCACAGGCTGATGCCGGTGCCGCCCTCCAGGCGCGGCAGGTACACGAAGCGCGGCAGCTTGTACAGCAGCGCGGATTTGACGGCGTATTCCGAGACCGGCGCCGTCTGGGCGCGCGCGCCGCCTGCGAGCAAGGCCAGCAGCATCAGCGCCATGAGCACACCGCCTATCATTTTTTGATAGCTGTTTGCGCTTGTTGGATAAGCGATTGAGCCTATTTTTAACCAAATATAAATGCTGGCCGTCGCAGCCCATTGGGCCAGCGCGTGCGGTTGAAATCGGTGTGTCAGCACGTTCAATACCGGTAGTCCAGCGTCAGCATCCAGGTGCGTGGCTGCTGCGGCATGTCCCAGAAGGTGCGGCTGCCGGCGCCAGCGGCAGCGTAGTAGCGCCTGTCCAGCAGGTTGTACAAGTCCAGCCACAGCGTGGCGTGGCCGTCCAGCAGCTTGTGCCAGCCCAGGTGCAGATCCACCAGCGTGTAGCCGGGCGTGCTGCAGCGGCTCGGGGCGGCCATGGTGCCCTGGCATGCGCCCTGGGGCAGCAGCGGGTCGGTCGGGCCTTGCTTGCTGCCATTGGTCACATTGCCCGTCCAGTACAGCTGCGGCGTGATGCTGAACTGGTCGCGCCAGCGCAGCGTGGTGCCAAGCTTGAGCTTGTGGCTGGCCACATAGGGAATGGCCCAGTCCACGCCATTGCCTGTGTCGATGCGGCCATGGATCCAGCTGGCGCTGCCCCACAGCTCGCCGGCCCAGTTGCTGCCGACGCGAAAGCGCCACTGCGCCGACAAGTCCAGGCCCGTTTGCTGCTGGCGCCCGGCATTGCCCTTGGTCTCGGGGCTGACCAGCACCGCGCCAGGGATGGCGCCCACGTCGCCCGAGGGCTGCGTGACCACCAGGTTGCTGATGCGGCTGTGGTAGACATGCGTGACCAGATTCAGGCTGGGCGCGGGGCGCCAGTCCCAGGCGGCGCTCAGGGTGCGCGCCTTTTCCGGCTTCAGGTTGAAGTTGGGAATGCGGAAATTGGTGCCGATGTAGCGGCCCTGGGCGTCCTGCGCGCCGCTGAAGGTGCCGTAGGCGCTCAGGCTCTCCTCCGGCGATGGGGCGCGGAACGCCTGGCCATACAGCAGCTTGAACACATGCTGCGCCTGGGGCTTGTACACGGCGCCCAGGCGCGGGTTGATGCTGCTGCCGTAGTGGCTGTGGCGATCCAGGCGCAATCCGGCGCTGGTGCTGAAAGCAGCGCTCCACTGCGATTGCAGCTGCGCGTAGGCCGAGAGGTTGTGGAAGTCGTCGTCGTGGATCTGCGCCGGCAGCTGGGTGTTGGGGTAGAGCAGCCCCTGGGCATTGGCGGCCACGTCGGGGTTGTAGGGCGCGGCCAGGGAGGAGGCCAGTGCCGCATGGTATTTTTGCCAGCCCAGGCCGGTCTGCAGCTGCTGGCGCTCGTTGATGCGCCAGTTCAGGCTTTGCTCCAGGCCCGTGCGCTTGCCCAGCTCGTAGGAATAGCTGTCCTTGTAGCCGCTGAAGGTGTTGTTGTAGCGCGCCCTGGGGTCGAGCTCCATGCGCGAATGATCCAGCTGCAGCTGGGCCTGCACATCGGGCGCCGGTCGGAAGTGCCAGCGGCCATAGAAGGTGTCCGAGCTGGGCTGCCACTCGGAGCTGGTCTGGTAGCGCGCCATGGCCGGCGGGTCGCCGGTGCTGGTCAGGCTGGTGAAGCTGTGGCGAAAAAAGCCCACGGTGAATTGCTCGGCCCAGTCGGCACGCGCATACAGGCTGTGGCTGGCGATGTTGCCGGCATAGGGTTCGCGCTGGCTGGCGGGGACGATGGTCTGGCCGTTGCTGATGGCCGGCACCTTGGCGAATTCGCGCGGGTAGTAGTGATCCAGCGGCGCGCGATCGGCGCGCTGCCAGTGCCCGCCCAGCGACAGCTGCAGGCCTTGCTCGGTATCCAGGCCGGTCATGAATGCGCCTTCTTCGCCGCCAAAGCGCCCGGCGCCGACGGATGCCCAGGAGCCCTTGGGGCCGCGACCAGGCTGGGTGATGATGTTGATCACACCGGCCACGGCGTCCGCGCCATACAGTGCGGCCGCAGGGCCGTAGAGCACTTCCACCTGCTTGGCCATGTACAGCGCGAAGTTGTTCGCCACGGCAAAGTTGCCGCCCGCCGGCGCCCCGATGCGCACCCCGTCCAGCAGGATCAGGAGCTTGTTCGGCCCCACATAGCCCTGCACGGAAAACTGGTTGAACTGCGATGACTTGGTGCCGCCTTGCCAGTCCACGCCCGGCAAGTCCCGCATCAGGTCGGCCAGGTTTTGGTAGCGCCGCTCGCGGATCTGCTCGCGCGTGATGACCAGGATCTGCGCCGGCGTCTGGTCGCGCGTTTCTTCCTGGCGCGAGGCCGTGACCACCGGGGTGGCGATCAGATCCTGCAGCGACAG
The DNA here is from genome assembly GCA_018240985.1 of Pseudomonadota bacterium. Classification (GTDB taxonomy): domain Bacteria; phylum Pseudomonadota; class Gammaproteobacteria; order Burkholderiales; family Burkholderiaceae_C; genus Alicycliphilus. Next base: position 2,883 of record JAFEER010000166.1, on the reverse strand, counting down.
ACCCATCAGGCGCTGGACGTCTCGTTCCAGCGTCTCGTGCGCATCAAGGGGTTGGCTGGCCATGCCGGCAAGGGCCAGCACGGCCGCCAGGCATTTCTTTTTTTGCATGTCTATCAATGACTTGGCGCACTTGGATAAGGCCGCCGATGGTATCAGCAGGCCTTCACGCCCTGTTGCGTGGCGCCAACAAATGTCCGGACTAGCTGAAGCAGATTCGCCGGATTGGGTTGCCGCTGTCGTGCCAGCCGAAGAAGGCGCAGATTTCCTCGCGCCGCGCCAGAGCGTCGCTGCGCCCCAGGGCCATGAGCTGGCGCGTATAGCCGCTCTCGAACAACAGGTAGCTGGCCAGCGCGCCGCCGCCGGGGCCGTTGGCTTGCACGCCCAGGGTGGACAGCAGCACGCGCATGCTGCGCGGCAAATCGCCTACATGGCGCGCCGCCTCGTCGTCCAGGCTGCGCGAGGGCATGAACACCAGCAGCTCCAGCGGGTGTATCGGGCTGTGGCTTTGCTGCTCGGCCGTCATCAGCGACAGCGCATGGTTGATCTGCTGCACATGGGTGATGTCCACCGCCAGCGCATCGAGGAAGATGTTGGACAGCGCGTGGCCGGCCACCGTGGCCAGCGACGGATAGGGCTGCTGCGTGCCAGGGGGCAGCATGGGAGTCGGCTCTTGCGACCGACTGGTGCCCACCACGAGCAGGCGTTGCGCACCCAGGTGGATGGCGGGCGCCAGCGGCGAGGTCTGGCGCATGGAGCCGTCGCCGAAATATTCGGTATGCCCGTCGATGGGCAGGGCCGTGGCCGGAAACACCAGCGGTATCGCCGACGAGGCCAGCAGATGCGCGTGCGTGATGGGGCCGCGTGCCGACTTGCGCAGCGTATGCGCCCAGGGCGCCTGCGCATCGCCGGCGTCGAAGAAGGCCACATGCAGGCCGGAGTTGTAGCTGGACGCGGTGACGGCCAGCGCGCGCAGATGGCCTGCCCGTATCAGATGCGGCACGCGTTCGAGCGGCACCAGCGTCTTCAGCAGCTGCGCCAGCGGTGCATTGTTGAGCAGCGAATGCGGGTGCACGCGGCGCCAGCGCGCCAGCGCCCAGCCCAACGACAACAGCGTGAGCCAGTGTGCGCCGCGCTGCAGGACGCGCAGCGAATCGGCGTGATAGACCTGCTGCGCGTGAACCTGCGACCAGGCCCGCGCGATGCGCCGCACCGCGTGGTCGAAATGGTCGGCCCCGCTCGCCAGCGCCGCGGCATTGATGGCGCCGGCCGAGGTGCCGATGAGTATGGAAAACGGCGCCGGCCCATGCGCCTGGCCGCAGGCAGCGCGCAGCGCAGCAATCGCCTGCAGCACGCCCACCTGGTAGGCCGCACGCGCGCCGCCGCCGGTCAGCACCAGGGCGGTGGTGTCGGCGCGGCTGGCGTGGGTCATGGCGCTGGCCTTATTTCGCCGTGGTACGGGCCTTGATCAGCAGAGTGGCAAGCGCGTCGCCTTCCAGCAGCGCCAGGCCACTGTTTTTGGCAAAACTGCGTGCCTGCTCGCTCACCATGCCCTGCAGCACCAGATACACGCCGGCGCGCGCGCCCTGGCGCTCTACCTCGGCCTGCAGCTCGCGCAGCGGCTCCACACCATGCGTGGCGGCCTTGTAGCGGCGCGCGGCCACCAGCAGGGTCTGATCGCCCTTGGTGACGCGCAGGTCGGCGGCAGCGCCGTTCAGGCGCTGTACCTCATGTCCTTCGGCGCGCCAGGCACGCTCGAGCAGATCCGCAAACTCGCGCCAGGGCATGTTGCCTGCGGCCTGGAGCACCGTCTGCACCTGCGCGGCGCTGGGCGCACGCCATTGGCGCCAGGCGGCAATGCAGCCGATGACGGCCACCGGCAGGGCGCCCAGGGCGGCAAACGGCGCCAAATGCGCCGGCAGCAGTGCGCCGCACAGCAGCACGATGGCAGCGGCTATGGCAAAGCTGACCCACCAGGGCGAGCGCAGCAGGATGGCGAAGCCCGAGTTGGGGGCCATTTTGAATTTCACGGGTGATCGTCCTTGGGGTTTTGGGTGTGGTGAGGGTAACTGAGCTGGTTGGGTCTTTGAAGCAGTGTTTTTAATTGTTTAATTGGGGTCAGAGTCCAATTAATTTTTGGATTTCACGCTTGCTGGTCTTGCGTAGATAGCTCTTGTTTTTGATGTTGCTGGCCGGGACTCGCCCCGGCGGGCGACCTCCTTTCTTGCGCGTGCAAGAAAGGAGGCAAAGAACACGCCCCCACGTCTGCGAGCCTCAAGGGGGCAGCCTGATACGGGCCATCGCTGCGCTCGGCCCCATGCACGAGGCCGAGCGCGGTAAAAAATAATTGGAGTCTGACCCCAATTACTCTCCAATTCCTACCGCTACAGCCGCCCTTCCAGCTGTCGCAGGCGCTGGCGCAGTTCCGTCACCTCCTCGATCAGATCGGCGGTGAGGGCGGCGAGCTCGGGGTCGGCGTCGAAGGTGGATTCGAGCCGCGCCAGGCGGCGTGCGCGCAGCACGGTGGTGCTGCTGAACAGCCAGCGGCCACCCGCCTGCTCGCCCTGCAGCAGGCCGGCCTGCAGCCGCTCCACCACCCAGTCGGGCGCCATGCAGCAGGTGCGGGCCAGGTCGTCCAGGGTGAGGCGGGCCTGGTCGTCGAGCAGCTCGGCCAGGGCGTTGTCCACGAAGTGGGGTTTGACCATTTCAGGCTCCTTGTGCGCCGGCCGTGTTGCGCGGGTGGAATTGCGGGAAGGCCTGGGCCAGCGTGCGGTAGGCTTGTTGCTGCTCTGGCGTGGTGGCGGCGGGCAGGGCCAGGTGCAGCTCCAGGTACAGGTCGCCGGGCGTGGCTGCGGGTATGCCGCGCTCCTTCAGGCGCAGCTTGCG
>JAFEER010000165.1 GCA_018240985.1 Pseudomonadota bacterium | reverse complement strand
GTGCCCGGGTGCGTGCCAGGCTCCAGCACCGTGACCTGGCGCCCGCGCGCCAGCAGGAATTCCGCCAGCTCCAGCCCCACCAGGCCGCCGCCGATGACCACCACCCGCTTGCCCAGCGGCATCCACAGCTTGGACAGGTTTTGCAGCGCGGCCGCGCTGTCGGTCACACCCAGCATGCCGCCGGCCTTGAACAGCGCACGCTCAGCCAGCCCGAGCTTGGCGCGGGCGATCTCGTCGGCGCCGTCGCCTGTCATCAGGCGGCGCAACTCGTCGCCGCTCCAGACATGGTTTTGCTGCGCGCCCTCGATGGCAGGCGCGGCGCGCCTCGCGCCCGTGGCGACCAGGATTTCGTCGGGCTGCAATTGCGCCAGCAACGCCGCATCCAGCGTCGTTCCCAACCGTACGTGGATGCTCGGGTGCTGCATCTGACGCACCAAATAATCCAGCAAACGCCCGTTTTCTGGGTAGGCCAAGCCGGCAAAAAACAGCGTGCCACCCAAGCGGTCGCTGCGCTCGACAAGGGTTACACGGTGGCCACGCAGCGCCGCCATGCGCGCTGCCTCCATCCCAGCGGGGCCACCGCCGACAATCAACACATGCTTGGGCTTTTGCGCCATCACGATGGGCGCCTCAAACTCATGCCCCACCTGGGCATTGACCGCACATTTAATGCCTCGGTTCACAAAAATCTCGCTCACACAGGCGTAGCAGTAAATACACGGGCGAATGGCCTGCGGCTGTCCGGCCATCAGCTTGTTGGGCAACTCCGGGTCTGCCAAGAGCTTGCGCCCCATGAGGACAAAGTCCATTTCACCAGCGGCAATTGCCGCTGCTCCAGCTTCCGGCTCGATGCGCCCTGCCACCAGGATGGGCAGGCGCACGGCACGCTTGAAGGCCTTGGCAAATCCCAAGTAAGCACCACTTTGCTGCGGAATCGGCGCATCGGTGAAATCGCTGCCGCAGGTCAGGCGCGCATAGGCCGAAACGCTGATGGCATTCACCCCTAATTGCTCACACAGCCGAGCGGTTTGCAGCGCCTCATCCATCTGAATGCCACCTGGGGTGTGCATCTCTTCAGCATCCAGGCGCACCCAAATCGGGTAGTCAAGTCCTACGCGCTTGCGCACCTCGGTCACTATCTCACGCAGCAGTCGCGTGCGGTTTTCATAACTTCCGCCATAGCCATCGGTGCGCAGGTTGAAATAAGGCGACAGAAAGCCAGCAATGATGTAGTTGTGCGCGCAGTGCACCTCGACGGCATCAAAACCCGCCTGCTGCGCGCGCACGGCTGCCGCAGCGTACCACTCGACCATCTGCGCAATGTCGGCCTCGTCCATCACGCGGTAGCGATCCGGGTGCGGGCCGACGCCGACAAAGGTCGAAATCTCCTTCGGCGTGATGGTACGCATAGCCGCATTGGGCGGCAGCTCCGGCGGCACCGACGGCACCCACATCTCGCGCCCCTGCGCCCGGTCGTTGGCTGCGACCCTGCCGCTATGGTTGATCTGGATGCCGGCCTTGGCTCCATGCGCGTGGATGCGGCGCACTACCTCGGCCAGGGTGGGGATGAATTCGTCCTTGGAGATGCCCAACTGGTGCGGCTCGCTGGTGCCACTGGGCCAGGAGACTGCCGTCGTGCCCAGGATGACCAAACCCGCGCCACCACGCGCGCGCTCCTCGTAGTAGGCCTGGGTACGCTCTGTGGCATGGCCGTCGAGGCAGCCGAAGTTCTCGCCCATGGGTGCAAGGACGATGCGGTTGCGCAGCTCCAACGTGCCAATGCGGCCGGGCTGGAGCAAGGGGGCGTAGGGGTTGGCCATGTGTGGTTCTTCGGTTCGAGTGACAGCTGGGCCCATTTTGGGTGAACCCTTGTACCCAGCATCGTCCATTTGGACGCATCCGTCGTCCGCACCTTGGGTCGAGCCATACACTGGCAGCAATGCGCCCATGCTGGGCGCACAAAATAAAAAAGGCCGTCAGCTGGCGGCCTTTATAAATGATTGATTTTATTAAGAATTTTTTGGAGGCGCGGGCCGGAGTCGAACCGGCCTCAACGGATTTGCAATCCGACGCATAACCGCTTTGCTACCGCGCCAAACCATTGCTCCTGACAACAAAGGGAAAACAAAGCCCCCCTTTTTTGCCAATATATGGAGCGGGAAACGAGACAAACACTCGATCCCTAACTCATTGACGGAACAAGAGATTTTTGACTTCTCGCCCCGAACAGGTACTGAATTATGTACTTTTTCTACGAAATATGGCAACAAGTGCCAAAGCTCGTATTCTACTCTATTTGTGCTTCACTTCGCTCGTTGTGACCAACTCGCGACGAGACTTGCACCAAGTATGCACCCATGCCGGGCGCACCAAAAAGAGAAACCCGGCGCTAGGCCGGGTCTGCGTAGTGGTGGGCGGTGCAGGGTTCGAACCTGCGACTTCCACCGTGTGAAGGTGGCACTCTACCCCTGAGTTAACCGCCCGAATTTTCTTGCGCAGGCTCGGAAACCTATTTTTTTTATGTGGGCCAGTTTTGAACCACTTTTATTCAACCAGCCTTCGAACTTCAAATGCTACGTTGATTTCCAAAGACTTTTGGTGGGTGATACATGGATCGAACATGTGACCCCTGCCGTGTGAAGGCAGTGCTCTACCGCTGAGCTAATCACCCATGTCGTGTTGCGACAGCCTTCTATTATGGCATAGCTTTTGTGGCGCTCGAGCAACTTCGCCACACCGTCTTGCCGCCGCTCGATTTGTCGATCTGCACGAGCAGCTCTTCGTGCTCGGCCAGCTCCTGCTCGTTGGCAGCCAGCACCGGTAGCGCCAGGCGGCTCAGGTCGATGGCTGCGACCTTCACACCGCCATCACTCACGGGGGCGTCGTCCATGATCAGCAGCGCGTCCTGGCCACGGGTCAGGTTGATGTAGACGTCGGCCAGCAGCTCGGCGTCGAGCAGCGCACCGTGCAGCGTGCGGCCGGAGTTGTCGACGCCCAGGCGGTCGCACAGCGTATCCAGCGAGTTGCGCTTGCCCGGGAACATCTCCTTGGCCATGGCCAGGGTGTCGGTGACGCTGTCCACATGTTCTGCCAGGGGGGGCAAGCCAAGAAGCTCCAGCTCCTTGTCCAGAAAGCCGACGTCGAAGCCCGCGTTGTGGATGATGAGCTCGGCACCGCGCAGGTAGTCCAGGATGTCCTGCACGCACGCGCCAAACTTGGGCTTGTCGCGCAGGAATTCACTGGTGATGCCATGCACCTTGAGCGCATCCTCGTGGCTGTCGCGCCCGGGGTTGAAGTACAGGTGCAGGTTGTTGCCGGTGAGCTTGCGGTGCAGCAGCTCCACGCAACCGAGTTCGATGATGCGGTCGCCCCCCTCGGCGGACAGGCCTGTGGTTTCGGTGTCCAGCACGATCTGGCGCGTCATCAGCGGTTCTCCCTGGTCAAACGCGGAAGCTTTCCCCGCACCCGCAGCGGTCGCGTTCGTTCGGGTTGCTGAACTTGAAACCCTCATTCAGGCCTTCACGCGCGAAGTCGATTTCGGTGCCGTCGATAAAGGCAAGGCTCTTTGGATCGATCAGAACCTTGACGCCATGCTGCTCCAGCACGATGTCCCCAGGCGCCTGTTCGTCAACATATTCAAGCTTGTAGGCCAAGCCCGAGCAACCTGTCGTCTTGATGCCCAGGCGCACGCCAAGGCCGCCGCCGCGGCGGGCCAGGAAACGGGTCACATGTTGTGCTGCAGCTTCGGTCAGAGTAATAGTCATAGTGGTATCAGAGAGTTTGGGCAGCCATGTCGTGCTTGGCCTTGTAATCGTTGATGGCGGCAATGATCGCATCTTCGGCCAGCATGGAAGAGTGGATTTTCACCGGCGGCAACGCCAGTTCTTGGGCGATCTGGCTGCCCTTGAGACAGACCGCCTCGCCCAGTGTCTTGCCTTTTATCCACTCGGTAAGCAGCGACGAAGAGGCGATCGCCGCGACAGAACCAAAGGTCTTGAAACACGCTTCTTCAATCACGCAGGTCTGAGCATTCACCTTGATCTGCAGCTTTATCACCTCGCCACCCGCAGGCGCCCCGACCATGCCGGTGCCTACGCTGTCGTCCGACTTGTCGAACGAGCCCACGTTGCGCGGATTTTGATAGTGATCGATTACCTTGTTCGAATATTCCACGGCAAACCTTTCGTGACGCTGCATTGCCATTCGATCAGGGCATTGCCCAATGCACCGTGCTCTGGTCAACACCCTCCTGATGCATTTCCCACAGCGGACTCAATTCGCGCAGACGGGCCACGTTGTCGCGGATGGTCTTGATAGCGTAGTCGATCTCTTCTTCTGTCGTGAACCGGCCTATGGTCATGCGCAGGCTGCTGTGTGCCAGCTCGTCGCTGCGGCCCAGGGCACGCAGCACGTAGCTCGGCTCCAGGCTCGCCGAGGTGCAGGCCGAGCCCGAGGACACGGCCAAGCCCTTGATGCCCATGATGAGCGATTCGCCCTCGACGTAGTTGAAGCTCATGTTCACGTTCTGCGGCACGCGGCGCTCCAGGCTGCCATTGATGAACACCTGGTCGATGTCCCCTAGGCCATCGAGCAGGCGCTGCTGCAAGGCCTTGGCCTTGGCGTTGACCTCGTGCATTTCGGCCTTGATGATGCGAAAGGCCTCGCCCATGCCGACGATCTGATGCGTGGGCAAGGTGCCTGAGCGCATGCCGCGCTCATGGCCGCCGCCGTGCATCTGCGCCTCCAGGCGCACGCGGGGCTTGCGGCGCACATACAGCGCGCCCACGCCCTTGGGGCCATAGGTCTTGTGCGCGGTCATGCTCATCAGGTCTATGGGGAGCTGCTGCATGTCGATCTCGACGCGCCCGGTAGCCTGGGCGGCGTCGACATGCAGCAGGATGCCCTTTTCGCGGCACAGCGCACCGATGGCGGGAATATCCTGAATCACGCCGATCTCGTTGTTCACGAACAGCACGCTGATGAGGATGGTGTCGGGACGGATGGCGGCCTTCAACGCATTCAGGTCGAGCAGGCCGTCGGGCTGCACATCCATGTAGGTGACGGCAAAGCCCTGGCGCTCAAGCTCGCGCATGGTGTCGAGCACCGCCTTGTGCTCGGTCTTGAGCGTGATGAGGTGCTTGCCCTTGTCCTGGTAGAAATGCGCCGCGCCCTTGAGCGCCAGGTTGATGGATTCGGTGGCGCCACTAGTCCAGACGATTTCACGCGGATCCGCGCCGATCAACTCGGCCACATGGCCGCGGGCCTTTTCAATGGCTTCTTCCGCCTCCCAGCCCCAGGCATGGCTGCGCGACGCAGCATTGCCGAAATGCTCGCGCAGCCAGGGAATCATGGCATCTACGACACGCTGATCCACCGGTGTCGTGGCGCCGTAGTCCAGGTAGATGGGGAAATGCGGGGTCATGTCGCAGGTACCACGCTGCCAGCCTCTTGGCTCTCAGGACTTGGCGAAGGCATTGCCCAGTGCAAACACCGAGTTGGGCGCATTCACGCGAATCGGCTTGACCACCGGCGTGGTGGAAATCGCACGGCGCGTGACCGGCCGGTCTTCGATCTGCACGCCCTTGGCCAGCTGTTCGTCCACCAGCTTTTGCAGCGTGACGGAATCCAGAAACTCCACCATGCGCTGGTTCAAGGCCGCCCACAGGTCGTGCGTCATGCAGCGGCCGGCCTCGCCCAGGCAGTTTTCCTTGCCGCCGCACTGCGTGGCGTCGATCGGCTCGTCAACCGAGACAATGATGTCGGCCACGGTGATGTCGCCGGCCTTGCGCGCCAGCGTGTAACCGCCACCTGGGCCGCGCGTGGATTCCACCAGCTCGTGGCGGCGCAGCTTGCCAAACAGCTGCTCCAAGTAGGACAGCGAGATCTGCTGGCGCTGGCTGATTGCCGCCAGCGTGACGGGGCCGTTGTTCTGGCGCAGGGCCAGATCGATCATGGCGGTAACGGCAAAACGGCCTTTGGTGGTGAGTCGCATTCCAAGCTCCTTGCCTAGGGTCTAGGCGTGATCGTTATAGAGAAACACACAAAACATGGCATGTGCCATGCCTGGGCTCCCTCTGTGCCCATCCCCTCCGGATCCGGCCAGGGCCGTCGCCTGAAGGCCCTGTGCGTAATGGGCTGATTACCTGAGTGGCTTGTGGGAGTATAGCACAAACCCCACTTAATTTGTCAGGTAAATAGACTGATCAGTCACATTGTCACCCATCAAGTCACCTCAAGACTACATGGCCACATGGTCGCCCCCATGGGCGCCAAAAATCCGGTCTTTCAGGTGCGCCAGATCGTCGCGCACGCGCGCCGCCTGCTCGAACTCCAGGTTGCGGGCATGCTCCAGCATGCGTTTTTCCAGGCGTTTGATTTCGCGCGCGATGTCCTTTTCCGACATCTCGTCGAGCTCGGCGTGGCGCGCCGCCTCCTGCTCCAGCCGCAGCGCCTCCTGCCCCGCCTTTTCGCTATACACGCCGTCAATCAGATCCCGCACCTGCTTGACGATGCCGCGCGGCGTGATGCCATGGGCCTGGTTGTAGGCAATCTGCCGGGCGCGCCGGCGCTCGGTCTCGCCCATGGCCTTCTTCATCGAATCCGTGACGCGGTCGGCATACAGGATGGCCTTGCCGTGCAGATTGCGCGCCGCCCGGCCTATGGTCTGGATCAGGCTGCGCTCGGCGCGCAGAAAGCCCTCCTTGTCGGCATCCAGAATTGCCACCAGCGACACCTCCGGAATGTCCAGGCCTTCCCGCAGCAGGTTGATGCCGACCAGCACATCGAACGCCCCCAGGCGCAGGTCACGGATGATTTCCACGCGCTCCACGGTATCCACGTCGGAATGCAGGTAGCGCACCTTGACGCCGTTGTCGGCCAGGTAATCGGTCAGCTGCTCGGCCATGCGCTTGGTCAGCGTGGTGATGAGCACGCGCTGGCGCTGCTGCACGCGGATGCGTATTTCCTGCAGCACATCGTCCACCTGATGCGTGGCCGGGCGCACCTCCACCTCGGGATCGACCAGGCCCGTGGGGCGCACCACCTGATCCACCACCTGGCCGGAATGTTCCTTCTCATAATCGGCCGGCGTGGCCGAGACAAAGATCACCTGGCGCATGCGCTGCTCGAACTCCTCGAACTTGAGCGGCCGGTTATCCAGCGCCGATGGCAGGCGAAAGCCATATTCGACCAGCGTGGTCTTGCGCGAGCGGTCGCCGTTGTACATGGCGTTGAGCTGGCCGATCATCTGGTGGCTTTCGTCCAGGAACATCATCGCGTCCGTGGGCAGGTAGTCGGTCAGCGTGCTGGGCGGCTCGCCCGGCGCCGCGCCCGAGAGGTGGCGCGAGTAGTTCTCGATGCCCTTGCAGTGCCCGACTTCGGACAGCATCTCCAGGTCGAAGCGCGTGCGCTGCTCCAGGCGCTGGGCCTCGACCAGCTTGCCCTCCTTGGCAAAGAACGCCAGCCGCTCGCGCAGCTCCTCCTTGATGGTCTCCACGGCGCCCAGCACCACGTCGCGCGGCGTCACGTAGTGGCTGCTGGGATAGACCGTGAAGCGCGGAATCTTCTGCTGCACGCGGCCCGTGAGCGGGTCGAACAGCTGCAGGCTCTCGACCTCGTCGTCGAACAGCTCGATGCGTACCGCCAGCTCCGAATGCTCGGCCGGAAACACGTCGATGGTGTCGCCGCGCACGCGGAACTTGCCGCGCGAGAAGTCCTGCTCGTTGCGCTGGTACTGCATGCGTATCAGCTGCCCGATGGCATCGCGCTGGCTCAGCCGGTCGCCCACGCGCAAGGTCATGATCATGCGGTGGTAGCTCTCGGGGTTGCCAATGCCGTAGATGGCCGACACGGTGGCCACGATGACCACGTCGCGGCGCTCCAGCAGGCTCTTGGTGCATGACAGGCGCATCTGCTCGATGTGCTCGTTGATGGCGCTGTCCTTCTCGATGAACAGGTCGCGCTGCGGCACATAGGCCTCGGGCTGGTAGTAGTCGTAGTAGCTGACGAAATACTCCACCGCGTTCTTCGGGAAGAATTCGCGGAACTCGCTGTACAGCTGCGCCGCCAGCGTCTTGTTGGGCGCAAACACGATCGCCGGCCGGCCCAGGCGCGCGATCACATTGGCCATGGTGAAGGTCTTGCCCGAACCCGTCACGCCCAGCAGGGTCTGGAACACCTCGCCGTCCTGCACGCCCTCCACCAGCTTGGCGATGGCCTCGGGCTGGTCGCCCGCGGGCGGATAGGGCTGGAACAGCTCAAACGGCGATCCAGGGAACTGGACAAACTGTCCATCCGTGGCGGGAGACTCGGTGGTGACTTCGTGCATGGTGCGATCCAGGGCAGGCAAACGTCGCCTGAGAAACCAGCCAGGCGAACGGATGAGCCTACTGCAGCTGAGGGCGCGTTGCAGAACTTCCAGTCCCGCCCCATGCCGGCCCCTGCATGCGCCACCGCATCACGCCAGCAGCTCGCACAGCAAATCCACATGCGCCTGGCGATAGTGCACATCGGGCGCGCTGCCCTCGCCGAACAGCGCCTGCCACAGCAGAACATGGATCATGGGCGAGAGCGCCAGCCACGGGTGCCGGGCCAGTACGCAGTTCTGCCTTCCGCCGGCTTTCAAGTTGTCGCTGATCACGGCGTGTACCTGCTCGGAATGCCGCTGGATCATCCCCCTCCACTCTTCGACACGCAGCGGCACACGCTCACGCTCGGGAATCAACAGGCGCAGCAGCGCAACGGCATCGGGCGCCAGCACAGCCTCATGCAGCCGCGCGACGATCCATTCGGCCACCGCCCTGTTGTCCGCATCGGCACCCGACTGCGGCATCTGCGCCCAATCGATACGCTGCAGCGTGCGGTCGAGCAGCGCCTTGAAGATCTCGTCCTTGCTGCCGAAGTGCGCGTACAGCCCGCCCTTGGACAGGCCGCAGCGCAGGGCAATGTCGTCCATGCGCGCGCCGGAGAAGCCGCGTCGTGAGAACTCCTCCAGCGCCGCATCCAGGATCAGAGGCATGCGCGCCTCGGGCGCCAGGCGCACTCTGCGCTTGGGCTGATGGCTGTCGTTGTCGTTCATTGGGCTTATTGTGATCTTTTGGGCTAGCGTCACAACGGAATTGATGTTAGATTAAATACCGACTGGTCGGTTGTTAATCGAATCAATACCCATGAAAAACATCCCCATTTCGCAAGTTTGGCAACAGAGGGGCGGGACGCACCGCTCAAAGCCGTGCGCAGTGCCCGCCAGGGCCTTGCTGATCGGCGCCGCCCTGACGCTGGCCGGCTGTACCTCGCTCGCCCCTGGCTACGAACGGCCCAGTGCTGCACTACCCGCGCAGTACGCCGACGACAACGCCGCCGCCACCCAGGTAGCCGCCCTCGCCTGGCGCAACTATTTCAACGAGCCCGAACTGCAAACGCTGATCGATAGGGCGCTGGCTGGCAACCGCGACCTGCGCGCCGCCATGCTGCGCGTTGAAGAAGCCCGTGCCGCCTACGGTATCTCGCGCGCCGATCGCGTGCCGACGGTGGGACTCAGCCTTCAGTCTCAGCGCAGCCGCGTACCGGGCGACCTGAGCCTGACCGGCTCGCCGCTGCTATCCGAGCAGCATCAGCTTGGCGTCGGATTCAGCAACTGGGAAATCGACTTCTGGGGCCGCATACGAAGCCTCAACGATGCCGCCCTGCAAACCTACCTGGCCAGCGACGAAGGCCAGCAGGCCGCCACGCTGCTGCTCATCACGCAGGTGGCAGACAGCTGGCTAGTCCTGCGTGAACTTGACCAGCGCATCGTCTTGGCCGAGGCCGCCCTGGCCACGCGCACCGAATCGCGCCGCGTTTTCACGCGCCGGGTCGAGGTGGGCTCGTCCTCCAGGCTCGATCTCGTGCAGGTCGAGCTGCTGTGGCAGCAGGCCAATACATTGCTGTCGCAGCTCAGGCAGCAGCGCAGCACACAGCAGAATGCGTTGGGCGTCCTGGTGGGCGAGCCAGGCCTGAGTTTGGCGCCGTCCACGCAGCCGCTGTCCGCCCTGGCCCCCATCCGCGCCCCAGCGCCCGGCCTGCCCTCGCAACTGCTGGAAAACCGCCCGGACATTCGCTCTGCCGAACGCTCACTGCAGGCCGCCAACGCCCGCATTGGTGTCGCGCGCGCCCTGTTTTTCCCGACCATCTCTCTCACCACCATGGCCGGCACGGCCAGCAGCGAGCTCGATGGCCTGTTTGGCGGCGGCAGCCGTGCCTGGTCGTTTGCACCCAGCGTATCGCTGCCACTCTTCGACGGCGGCCGGCGCCAGGCGAATCTGGAACTCAGCCAGGTGCAGCGCGAGCAGGCCGTCAATCAATACCAGAAGACCATTCAAACGGCCTTTCGCGAGGTTGCCGACGGCCTGGTTGCGGGCCAGCGGCTGAACGAGCAGCTGCAGATTCAGCGCACCAGCGAAAACACGCTGACCGAGCGCGCGCGCCTGGCCAGCCGGCGTTATGCGGCCGGTGCCGCGCGCTATTTCGAGGTACTTGACGCCGAGCGCGACCTGCTGGCTGCGCAGCAACAGACGGTGCAAACCGAACGCGCCCTGATGAGCGCGCGCCTGCAGCTGTACGCGTCGCTGGGGGGCGGCACCCAGGCCCTGGCGACCCATGCCGCACCCAAGCCCGAATCCGCCGAAGCTAAGGAATGAAACCATGAATGCAACACTCAAAAAATGGATCGCCCCCGTGGCCATCATCCTCGTCGCCGCGGGTGCGTTCCAGGCCTGGAACAGCACGCGCGACAAGGGCCCTGGCGAAGGCTTCGTGCACGGCAACGGCCGTATCGAAGCCACCGAAATCGACGTGGCCACCAAGCTGGCCGGGCGCCTCGCCGACGTCATGGCGCACGAAGGCGCCTTCGTCACGGCCGACCAGCCGCTGGCGAAGATGGACGTGGCCACGCTGCAGGCATCACGCAACGAGGCGGTGGCAAACCACGCCCAGGCACAACACGCAGTGGCCACGGCGCGCGCCCAGGTCGCGCTGCGCGAAAGCGACCTGCGTGCCACGCAGGCCCAGGTCACGCTGCGCGAGAGCGACCTCGATGCCGCCAAGCGGCGCCTGGCGCGCTCCACCGATCTGGCCCGCGACGGCGCATCCTCGCAGCAGGAACTCGACGACGATCGCGCCAACATGCGCAGCGCGCAGGCCGGCGTCACCGCCGCCAAGGCGCAGGTGGACTCGGCACGCGCCGCCATCGACGCCGCCAAGGCGCAGGTGACCGGCGCCCAGGCGCAGGTCGCCGCGGGCCAGGCGACGATCGAGCGCATCGATGCAGACCTCAAGGACTCGGTGCTGCGTGCGCCGCGCGATGGCCGTGTGCAGTTCCTGGTCGCACGATCCGGCGAGGTGCTGGGCGCGGGCGGGCGCGTGATGAACATGGTCGATCTCTCCGACGTCTACATGACCTTCTTCCTGCCCGAAGCGGTCGCCGGCCGCGTGGCCATGGGCACCGAGGCGCGCATCGTGCTCGATGCCGCGCCGAATCTGGTGATTCCGGCGACGATCAGCTTCGTTTCGGCCACCGCGCAGTTCACGCCCAAGACCGTGGAGACCGCCAGCGAGCGCGAGAAGCTGATGTTCCGCGTGCGCGCCAAGATCGACCCCGAACTGCTGACCAAGCACCTCCAGCAGGTCAAGACCGGCCTGCCCGGGGTGGCCTGGGTCAAGCTCGATGCCGCCGGCGCGTGGCCGGCGCAGTTGCAGACACGGATTCCGGAGTAAGCGCCATGGATACCTCGGTGGTGCGCCTCGCAGACGTCGCGCTGCACTACAAAAAGACACAGGCGTTGGCCGGCATCACGCTGGACATTCCGGAGGGCCGCATGGTGGGCCTGATCGGCCCCGACGGCGTCGGCAAATCCAGCCTGCTGGCGCTGATCGCCGGTGCGCGCATCGTGCAGGACGGCCGGGTCGAGGTGCTGGGCGGCGACATCGCCGACCGCCGGCATCGCACCGCCATTCTGCCGCGCATCGCCTACATGCCTCAGGGCCTGGGCAAGAACCTCTACCCGACCCTGTCGGTGGAGGAAAACCTGCAGTTCTTTGCGCGCCTGTTCGGCCACGACACGGCCGAGCGCCGCCGCCGCATCGACGAGCTGACCCACGCCACCGGCCTGCATGCTTTTCTGGATCGGCCGGCCGGCAAGCTGTCGGGCGGCATGAAGCAGAAGCTCAGCCTGTGCTGCGCGCTGATCCACGACCCCGACCTGCTGATCCTGGACGAGCCGACCACCGGCGTCGATCCGCTGGCGCGCGCGCAGTTCTGGGCCCTGATCGACAGCATCCGCGCCGGGCGCGCCGGCATGAGCGTGCTGGTGGCCACCGCCTACATGGACGAGGCCGCGCGCTTCGACTGGCTGGTGGCGATGGACGATGGCCAGGTGCTGGCCACCGGCACGACCGCAGAGCTGCTCGAACGCAGCGCCAGCAAGTCACTGGAGGAAGCCTTCATCGCGCTACTGCCGGAAGAGAAAAAGCGCGGCCACGCGGCGGTGGTGATACCGCCGCTCGCGACCGACGCGCAAGACATCGCGATCGAAGCGAAAGACCTGACCATGCGCTTTGGCGATTTCACGGCGGTGGATCATGTGAATTTTCGCATCCGCCGCGGCGAGATCTTCGGCTTCCTCGGCTCCAACGGCTGCGGCAAATCGACGACCATGAAGATGCTCACCGGCCTGCTCGAAGCGAGCGAGGGCCAGGCCTGGCTGTTCGGCCACGAGGTGGATCCGAAGGACATCGCCACGCGCCGCCGCGTGGGCTATATGTCGCAGGCGTTCTCGCTGTATGGCGAGCTCACGGTGCGCCAGAACCTGGTGCTGCACGCGCGCCTGTTCAGCGTGCCGGAAGCGGATATTCCCGCGCGTGTGCAGGAAATGGCCGAACGCTTCGACCTCGTCGATGAACTGGACAGCCTCCCCGACAGCATGCCGCTGGGCATGCGCCAGCGACTGTCGCTGGCGGTGGCCATGGTGCACCAGCCAGAACTGCTGATCCTCGACGAGCCGACCTCGGGCGTCGACCCGGTGGCGCGCGACGCCTTCTGGCGCCTGCTGGTGGAACTGTCGCGGCGCGACAAGGTGACGATCTTCATCTCCACCCATTTCATGAACGAGGCCGAGCGCTGCGACCGCATGTCGATGATGCACGCCGGCAAGGTGCTGGACAGCGACGCGCCGGCGCGGCTGGTGGAAAAGCGTGGCGCGGCGACGCTGGAAGAAGCCTTCATCGGCTACCTGATCGAAGCCGGTGGCGGCACGCCCGAGTCCGGCCAGCCGCTGGCAACGACGGCGCAAGCCAAGACCGGGGATGAGCCGGCGCGCAAGCGTGCCTTCAGCCTGCAGCGCCTGCTCAGCTACCTGTGGCGCGAAGCGCTGGAGCTGCAGCGCGACCCGATCCGCGCCACGCTGGCACTGGGCGGATCGGTGCTCATGATGTTCGTGATCGGTTTCGGCATCAACATGGACGTCGAGAACCTGAGATACGCCGTGCTCGATCGCGACAACACCACGCTGAGCCGCGACTACGCGCTGCAGCTTTCGGGGTCGCGCTACTTCGTCGAGCACGCGCCGATCACCGACTACGACGACCTCGACCGGCGCATGCGCAGCGGCGAGCTGTCGCTGGCGTTGGAAATTCCGCCCGGCTTCGCGCGCGACGTGAACCGCGGCAACACGGTGCAGGTCGGCGCGTGGATCGACGGCGCCATGCCGCAGCGCGCCGAGACGGTGAGCGGCTATGTGCAAGGCATGCACCAGCAGTGGCTGGCCACGCAGGCGACGGCGCGCGGCCTGGCGCAGGCGCAGCCCGCGGGCGTCGCCACACGCTTTCGCTACAACCCCGACGTGAAGAGCCTGCCGGCCATGGTGCCGGCGGTGATTCCGCTGCTGCTGCTGCTGCTGCCGGCCATGCTGACCGCGCTGTCGGTGGTGCGCGAGAAGGAAACCGGCTCGATCACCAACCTGTATGTCACGCCGGTGACACGCACCGAGTTCATGCTGGGCAAGCAACTGCCTTACGTGGGCCTGGCGATGGTCAATTTCTTCGTGATGTGCCTGCTGGCGGTCACCGTGTTCGAGGTGCCGATCAAGGGCAGTTTCTGGATGCTGGCGCTGGCCGCGCTGATCTTCAGCTTTACCTCGACCGGCATGGGCCTGCTGGCGTCCACCGTCACCAAGAGCCAGATCGCCGCGCTGTTCATCGCCACGATCGGCACGCTGATTCCCGCCACGCAATTCGCCGGTCTGATCGACCCGGTAACCTCGCTGGAAGGCGGCGGCCGGCTGATCGGCCAGATCTACCCGGCCACCCACATGATCAACATCAGCCGCGGCGTGTTCGGCAAGGCGCTGGGCTTTTCGGGCCTTGCCGGCGCGCTGTGGCCGATGCTGCTGTCGGTGCCGGTGATCCTGGGTGCGTCGATCTTGCTGCTGAAGAAGCAGGAGCGCTGACATGTCGAATTCCTTCCTGCACCACGCCGCCAACGTCTTGCGCCTCGGCATCAAGGAGCTGTGGAGCCTGTGGCGCGACCCGATGCTGCTGCTGCTGATCGTCTACGTCTTCACCGGCGCGGTGTACACCGCCGCCACGGCGATGCCCGAGACGCTGCACAAGACGCCCATCGCCATCGTCGACGAGGACGATTCGCCGCTGTCGCAGCGCATCGTGGCGGCGTTCTTCCAGCCGCAGTTCACCACGCCGCAGATCATTTCGATGGCGCAGATGGATGCCGGCATGGATGCGGGCAACTACACCTTCGCGCTGGTGCTGCCGCACGGCCTGCAGCGCGACGTGCTGGCCGGGCGGGCGCCCGACATGCAGCTCAACGTCGACGCCACGCGCATGAGCCAGGCCTTTGCCGGCAGCGGCGCGGTGCAGCAGATCGTGCTGGGCGAGGTGCGCGACTTCGTGCAGCGTTACCGCGGCGCCAGCGCGGCGCCGGTCGAGCTGGCGCTGCGCGCACGCTTCAACCCGAACGGCGAGAAAAGCTGGTTCGGCAGCGTGATGGAGATCATCAACTACATCTCCATGCTGTCGATCATCCTCACCGGCGCCGCACTGATCCGCGAGCGCGAGCACGGCACCATCGAGCACCTGCTGGTGATGCCGGTGACGCCCACCGAGATCATGCTGTCCAAGGTCTGGTCGATGGGCCTGGTGGTGCTGGTGGCCGCCGCACTCTCGGTCAACTTCATGGTGCGCGGCGTGCTCGGCGTGCCTATCGAGGGCTCGTTGCCGCTGTTCTTCGCCGGCGCGGCGCTGTGCCTGTTCGCCACCACCTCGATGGGCATCTTCATGGCCACGATCGCGCGCAACATGCCGCAGTTCGGCATGCTGATGATGCTGACCATCATGCCGCTGCAGATGCTCTCTGGCGGCACCACGCCGTACGAAAGCATGCCAAAGCTGGTGCAGGACATCATGCTGATCGCCCCCACCACCCATTTCGTGGAACTGAGCCAGGGCATCCTCTACCGCGGCGCCGGCTTCGACGTCGTATGGCCGCAGTTCGCTGCCTTGGCATTGATCGGCAGCGTGCTGTTCGCGCTGTCGCTGGCGCGCTTTCGCAAGACCATCGCACAGATGGCTTGACCCCCTCCCCTCGCCCCCAAAAAGGCCTGAAGGACTGACAAAGACCATTAACCCGCTGGCATGAAAGGAAACCGATTCATGAACGACCTTGTCACTACGCAATCCAACGCCCCGGCGCCGCAGGCACCGGCATCGGAAGATTTTCTGGACATGATTGATAACCTGGCCTACGCCGCGCGGGCGCGCCTGACGGCCGGGACGGCACCGACTGCCGGCGCCCTGGCCTGGTTCGACTGGTCCATGCACCTGGCACTGTCGCCGGGCAAGCAGCGCAGCCTCTGGATGGAAGCATGGCGCAAACAATGGCAGTTGGGGCAGTATGCGCTTCAATCGGGCCTGCATGCCAATTGCCCCACCTGCGTCGAAGCGCCGGAGCACGACAAGCGCTTTGCCGATCCGGCCTGGCGGCAGTGGCCGTTCAACGTGATCCAACAGGACTTTTTGTTGCAGCAGCAATGGTGGCAGGAGGCCACTACCGGCGTGCGCGGCATGTCGGAACACCACGAAAAAATGGTCTCGTTTGCCGCGCGCCAGTGGCTGGACATGATGTCTCCCGCCAACTCCATTGCCACCAACCCCGAAGTGCTGCACGCCACCTTCAACAGCGGCGGCGCCAATCTGTGGCAAGGCGCGATGAACTACCTGGACGACGCACGCCGCCAGCTCACCGGCGAGGCAGCAGCCGGGGCCGAGGGATTCCAGGTCGGCAAGGACGTGGCGCTCACGCCTGGCAAGGTGGTTTTTCGCAACCGCCTGATCGAACTCATCCAGTACGCGCCGACCACACCCAAGGTGGGGGCCGAGCCGGTGCTGATCGTGCCTTCGTGGGTGATGAAGTACTACATCCTCGATCTGTCGCCGCACAACTCCATGGTCAAGTACCTGGTCGGGCAAGGGCACACCGTCTTCATCATTTCATGGAAGAACCCCGACGCTGGCGACCGCGACCTGGGCCTGGACGACTACCGACAGCTGGGGGTGATGGCCGCGCTGGACGCCGTCAACCAGGTCGCGCCCGGGCGCCAGGTACAGGCCGTCGGCTATTGCCTGGGCGGCACCCTGCTGGCCATCGCCGCGGCGGCCATGGCGCGCGACGGCGACGCGCGCCTGGCCAGCCTGACGCTGCTGGCCTCCGAGATCGACTACCGCGAATCGGGAGAGATCAAGCTGTTCGTTGACGACAGCCAGCTCGCCTGGCTGGAGGCCGGCATGTGGCGCAAGGGTTACCTGGAAGGCTGGCAAATGGCGGCCTCGTTCCAGATGCTCAATTCGCGCGACCTGATCTGGTCGCGGCGCGTGCGCGAATACCTGCTGGGCGAGCGTGGCTCCCTGGTTGACCTGATGGCCTGGAATGCCGACACCACGCGCATGCCGTATCGCATGCACAGCGAGTACCTGCGCCACCTCTACATGGAGAACGACCTGGCCGAAGGCCGCTGGCAGGTGGGCGGCCAGCCGGTGACCGTGGCCGACATTCGCGTGCCGCTGTTCGTCGTCGGCACGGTGCGCGACCACGTGGCGCCCTGGCGTTCGGTCTACAAGATCCACCTGCTCAATGATGCCGACGTCAGCTTCGTGCTCACCAACGGCGGCCACAACGCCGGCATCGTCAGCGAGCCGGGCCGGCCGCGGCGCAGCTACCAGATCGCCACGCGCAAGGCGGACGCCCGCTACCGCAACCCCGACCAGTGGCAGGCCGAGACCCCCATGCACGAGGGCTCATGGTGGCCCGCCTGGAGCGACTGGCTGGCGCACAACGCCAGCGCCCAGGTGACGCCACCGCCCCTGGGCGGCAGCAAAGGGGGGCGCGATACGCTGGGCGACGCGCCCGGCAGCTACGTGCTGCAGAAGTAACCCAGGCAAGCAAGGAGAAAATCATGAGCAAAACCACACGCACCGCACTCGTCACCGGCGGCAACACCGGCCTGGGTGCAGCCATCGCCCGTGCCCTGCACGATGCCGGCCACAAAGTCATCATCGCGCACATACCCGGCCACGACACAGTCGCGCATTGGCTGCAGCAGCAGGCCGAGATAGGCTACCACTTCACCGCCTACGGCGTGGATGTGTCCGACTTCGATTCCACAGAGGCGCTGGCGCAGGCCATCCATGCCGACGGCCACCAGGTGGACATCCTGGTCAACAACGCCGGCATCACCCGGGACGCGACGCTGCGCAAGATGGAAAAATCCGGCTGGGACGCCGTGCTGCGCACCAATCTGGACTCCGTGTTCAACGTGACCAAGGTGTTTCTTGACCCTATGCTGGAGCGTGGCTGGGGCCGCATCGTCAACATCTCGTCCATCAACGGCAGCAAGGGACAGTTTGGCCAGACCAACTACTCCGCCGCCAAGGCCGGCATGCACGGTTTCACCAAGGCGCTGGCGCAGGAAGTGGCACGCAAGGGCATCACGGTCAACACCGTCTCGCCCGGCTACCTGCGCACCGAGATGGTGGCGGCCATGCGTGAAGACGTGCTGAACCAGATCGTTGCCGGCATCCCCGTCGGCCGCCTGGGCGACCCCACCGAAATCGCCGCACTGGTGGCCTTCATTGCCAGCGACTCCGCTGCCTTCATGACCGGCAGCAACATCGCCATGAATGGCGGTCAACACATGTTTTGACGAGGACTGCCCATCTTGTTGTTCAATCCTCTGACATACGCCCGCGACACCTACGACTACGGCGTTGACGCAGCGCAGCGTACCCTGCTCTACGCCGACATCATGCGCCAGCGCGGCAACCAGTACCGCGCCCACATGCAGGAGGTGGTGCCCCATGTGCTGAGCTTTCCTGCCGAGCCGGTGCTGCGCGGCGACGGCCTGGAGCGCCCGGTCAACTACGGTCTGGCGCGCATCCTGCCGCCCAAGGATCAACCCACGGACGAGACCAAGCGCCCGTTCATCGTGGTCGATCCGCGTGCGGGCCAGGGCCCCGGCATCGGTGGCTTCAAGGCCGACAGCGAGATCGGCGTGGCGCTGGCCGCCGGCCACCCCTGCTACTTCATCGGCTTCACGCCCGACCCGCTACCGGGGCAGACGTTGGAAGACGTGATGCGCGCCGAGGCCGCGTTCGTGCGCAAGGTGGCCGAGCTGCATCCGGATGCGCCGGCCAAGCCGGCGGTGATCGCCAACTGCCAGGCGGGTTGGCAAATCCTGATGGCCGCCGCCGTGTGGCCCGAGCTGTTCGGCCCCATCATCCTCGCCGGCACGCCGCTGTCGTACTGGGCCGGCTGGCGTGGCAAGAACCCGATGCGCTATGGCGGGGGATTGAGCGGCGGCAGCTGGCTCACGGCACTGGCAAGTGACATGGGCGCGGGCCGTTTCGACGGTGCCTGGCTGGTGCAGGGCTTTGAAAACCTGAAACCGGCCAACACACTCTGGGGCAAGAACCACCATGTCTACGCCAACGTGGACACCGAAGGCCCACGCTATCTGGAGTTCGAGAAATACTGGGGCGGCTATGTGCTCCTGAACGACGTGGAGATGCAAGCCATCGTTGACGACCTGTTCATCGGCAACAAGCTGAGCTCGGGCGAGCTCGTCACCAGTGATGGTGTGCGCATCGACCTGCGCAACATCACCTCGCCCATCGTGGTGTTCTGCTCCTACGGCGACAACATCACGCCGCCGCCGCAGGCCCTGGGCTGGATCACCGACCTGTACCGCAGCGACAACGAGTTGCTGGGCCATGACCGAACCATCGTCTACGCCACGCACGAGAGCATTGGCCACCTGGGCATCTTTGTCTCCGGCTCCGTGGGGCGCAAGGAGCATGCCAAGTTCGTCAGCAACATCGACCTGATCGAATCCCTGCCCGCCGGCCTGTTCGAGCTCAGCGTGCAGGACAAGACTCCCGGTACGGCCGATGCCGACCTCGTGCCGGGCGACTACCTGATGAGCATTCACCAGCGCCATCTAAGCGACGTGCAGGCCATCGTGGCACCCCGGCCCGCTGAGCTTGCCGCCAGCGACCGCCGCTTTGCCGCCGCCGCGCATGTGTCGCAGATGAACCTGGCGCTGTACCGGCGCTACCTGCAACCCCTGGTGCGGCGCAGTGTCACGCCGCAGCTGGCCGAGGCGCTGCGCACCTGGCACCCGTTGCGCGTGGGCTATGAGTTCTGGTCCGATCGCAATCCACTCGCCCCGTGGACTGCCCGGCAGGCCGAATCGGTACGTGGCCAGCGCACGCCGGTGGCAGACAGCAATCCTTGGTGGCTCTGGCAGCAAGCCTGTGCGCAGGCCATAGGCGCATCGCTGCAGCTGTACGGACAGCTGCGCGACGACTGGCAGGAAAAGAGCTTCGAGGCCATCTACGAGCACCCGGTGGTGCAGGCCCTGGCCGGCCTGGATGCAGGCGTGCCGGCCCGTCCCCATCCGGGTGACACACCCGAGCGCCGCGAGCTCATGCAGCAGGAATGGGACAAGCTGCGCAGCAGCCTGGCCCAGGGCGGCTTGCCCGAGGCGACGGCCCGCGCCCTGCTGTACGTACTGCAGCCGCGCCAGCAAAGCGACGAACGCCTGTATCGCCGCGCCCTGCATGTCTACCACACGGAGGTGGCCGACAAGCTGGACTTCGAGAACATGCGCAGCCTGCTGCGCGCCCAGGCGCTGCTGATGCGCGTCGCCGGCGACGACGCCATCGCCGCCCTGCCCACGCTGCTGGCCCAGGCGGGCGCCGAGCCCATCCGCGCTGCCATCGGCCACCTGAAGTCCGTGCTGGTCTCCGACGATCCCTTGCAGGGCGAAGAGGCCGAGCGCTGGCGCGCCATGCAGCAGGCCTTCGAGCAGGCCGCCCAGGCCAACGCTCCGCTGCTGCCTGCACCAACGCATACCGAGACCATGCAGGCACCCAAGCGCACCCCCAAGAAAACCCCAACCAGGAAAACCGCATGACCACATCTGCAACCACCCCATCCCATGTGCCTGCCGAGGACGGCCAGCAGCTGCACGGCGTCGGCCGCCTGCTGGAACATGTGCGCGGCCTGGAGCCGGTGCGCATGGCCGTAGTCCACCCATGCGACGCGCTCAGCCTGGGCGGCGCCATGGATGCGCGCGACGCGGGCCTGATCATCCCGGTACTGATCGGCCCCCAGGCAAAGCTGCAGGCCGCGGCGGCCGAGGCAGGCGTCAGCCTGGAGGGCGTCGAGATCGTGGACACACCGCACAGCCACGCTGCCGCAGCCAGCGCCGCGCGCATGGCGGGCAAGTGCGAGGTGCAGGCACTCATGAAGGGCAGCCTGCACAGCGACGAATACCTGGGCGCCATCCTGGCTGCCGACGCCGGCCTGCGCACCGGGCGGCGCCTGACGCACTGCTTCGTCATGCAGACGGCCAGCTACCCGCGCCCCTTCATCATCACCGACGCGGCCATCAACATCGCGCCCACGCTGGACGAGAAGGCCGACATCGTGCGCAACGCCATCGACCTGGCGCATGTGATCGGCGTGGCCGAGCCCCGGGTGGCCATACTCGCGGCGGTGGAGACGGTGAGCACGCGCATGCCGGCAACGCTGGACGCCGCCGCGCTGTGCAAGATGGCCGATCGCGGCCAGATCCAGGGCGGCCTGCTGGATGGGCCGCTGGCCTTCGACAACGCCGTCTCGCCCGAGGCGGCGCGCGTCAAGGGCATCAAGTCCCAGGTGGCCGGCTGCGCCGACGTGCTGGTCGTGCCCGACATGGAAAGCGGCAACATGCTCGCCAAGCAGCTCGAATACCTGGGCGGCGCCGAGAGCGCCGGCATCGTCATGGGCGCGCGCGTACCCGTGGTGCTGACCAGCCGCGCCGACTCGCGCCGCACGCGGCTGGCGTCCTGCGCCATCGCCCTGCTGCTGGCGCAGCGCTTTCGCGTCTCTCCGCCCTGATAGCAAACCAAGGAGTCCACCACCATGGCCAGCAACGTCATCCTCGTTCTCAACTGCGGCTCGTCCAGCATCAAGTTCGCACTGTTCGACGCCGCGCACCAATCCATGCCGCGCGCGCCGCTGTGGAGCGGCAAGGTGCAGGGCATAGGCGGGCCGACGCCCAGCTTCGACCTGGCGGGGCAGCCGCCGCAACCCATCACGCTCGATGCCGAGCACCCCAACACCGCCGCGCTGGCGCTGATCCGCGAGCGCGTGCTGGCCCAGCTGCAGGGCCAACGCCCGGCCGCCGTGGCGCACCGCGTGGTGCATGGCGGCCAGCATTACTTTGCGCCCACGCGCGTCACGCAGCAGGTCATCGACGAGCTGCGCAGCTATATCCCGCTGGCGCCGCTGCACCAGCCGTTTCCGCTCAAGGCCATGAGCCTGCTGCAGGCACAGCACCCCGACCTGCCCCAGGTCGCCGTCTTTGACACCGCCTTCCACCGCACGGCCGATCCCGTGGAGCAGATGTTCGCCCTGCCCTGGTCGGCCTGGGAGCGCGGCGTGCGCCGCTACGGCTTTCATGGCCTGTCCTATGAGTACATGAGCCACGCCCTGCCCGAGCGCCATGGCGACGCGGCACGCGGGCGCACCATCGTGGCCCACCTGGGCAGCGGTGCCAGCCTGTGCGCCATGCAAGACCTCAAGAGCCGGGCCACGACCATGGGCTTTTCGGCGCTCGACGGCCTGATGATGGGCACGCGCTGCGGCGCGCTCGACCCCGGCGCCGTGATCTACCTGATGGAGATCGAGAAGCTGTCGCTCGCCGAGGTGGGGCGCATGCTGTACCACGACTCCGGGCTGCTCGGTGTGTCGGGCGTGTCGCCCGATCCGCGCGTGCTGCTGCCGCTGGAGGCGGGCAACGAGCGCGTGCGCACCGCCCTCGCGCTCTACGTGCGCCGCATCGTGCGTGAAATCGGGGCGCTGACCGCCGTGCTGGGCGGCCTGGACATGCTGGTGTTCACCGCCGGCATCGGCGAGAACAACGCCGAGCTGCGCCGGCGCGTGTGCGAGCAGCTGGGCTGGCTGGGCATCCAGCTCGACGCCGAGGCCAACGCACGCCACGACGCGGTGATTTCGAGCACGGGCAGCCAGATCCTCGTAGGCGTGGAAGCCACCAACGAGGAGTGGGTGGCGGCATCAGCAGCGCAGCAGTTGCTGGCGGTCAACGGGTAAGAACTGCGGCCGTTAGAATTGTGGGTTGCGCCCAATGCCAAACATGCATGGGTTCATGCCCTCAAGCACATATCTTTCGCTTCCCCTCAAGGACTGTCCATGTCTCTGTTTTCCACCGTCGAACTGGCCCCCCGCGACCCCATCCTGGGTCTGAACGAACAATTCGCCGCCGACACCAACCCCGCCAAGGTCAACCTGGGCGTCGGTGTGTACTTCGACGACAACGGCAAGCTGCCCCTGCTGGCCTGCGTGCAGGCCGCCGAAAAGGCCATGATGGACAAGCCCGCCGCGCGCGGCTACCTGCCCATCGACGGCATTGCCGCCTATGACGCGGCCGTGAAGGGCCTGGTGTTCGGCGCCGATTCCGAGCCCGTCCAATCCGGCCGCGTGGCCACCGTGCAAGCCATCGGCGGCACCGGCGGCCTGAAGATCGGCGCCGACTTCCTGAAAAAGCTCAGCCCGAACGCCAAGGTGCTGATCTCCGACCCCAGCTGGGAAAACCACCGCGCGCTGTTCACCAACGCCGGCTTCACGGTCGAGTCCTACGCCTACTACGACGCGGCAAAGCGCGGCGTGAACTTCGACGGCATGCTGGCCAGCCTGAACGCCGCTGCAGCCGGCACCATCGTCGTGCTGCACGCCTGCTGCCACAACCCCACGGGCTATGACATCACGCCCGCGCAATGGGATCAGGTGATCGCCGCCGTCAAGGCACGCGGCCTGACGCCCTTCCTGGACATGGCCTACCAGGGCTTTGGCAACGGCATCGCCGAAGACGGCGCCGTGATCGGCAAGTTTGTCGCCGCCGGCCTGACCTTCTTCGTCTCGACCTCGTTCTCCAAGAGCTTCTCGCTGTATGGCGAGCGCGTGGGCGCCCTGTCGGTGCTGTGCGAAACCAAGGAAGAGGCCGACCGCGTGCTGTCCCAGCTCAAGATCGCTATCCGCACTAACTACAGCAACCCGCCCATCCACGGCGGCGCCGTGGTAACCGCAGTGCTCAACACGCCCGCGCTGCGCGCCCAGTGGGAACAGGAGCTGGCCGAGATGCGCGTGCGCATCAAGGCCATGCGCACCAAGCTGGTCGAGGGCCTGAAGGCCGCCGGCGTGAAGCAGGACATGTCATTCATGACGCAGCAGATCGGCATGTTCAGCTACTCGGGCCTGAACAAGGATCAGATGGTGCGCCTGCGCAATGAGTTCGGCGTCTACGGCACCGACACCGGCCGCATCTGCGTGGCCGCGCTGAACAGCAAGAACATCGACTATGTGTGCCAGTCGATCGCCAAGGTGATCTGAAGCTGGGTAATACTCACCCATTCCAATTCACAAGCTACAAGCCGCCTTCGGGCGGCTTTGTTCTATGCACACACAAGGCACCATCCGCCGCTGGGATGCCGACAAGGGCTTTGGCTTCATCCAGGGCGCGACGAGCAGCAACGTCTTCTTCCACATCCGCGACTTTCGCGGCGGCATGCCTGCCGAAGGCATGCCCGTCGAATACGAGGAAATCCAGGTCGGCGGAAAGGGCCCGCGCGCTATGGCCGTGCGCCCGGTTCAAACACATGCCGCAGTGACGGCAGGCACCCGCTCTGCCACCAAAAGCCCAGAGCCACCAGCCGCGCGGCGCCCCTCATCCACGACACATCGCCGCACCAGGCCGCAGCCCCAACGAGACGCTCCTACCGGCGCAAGCCTTGCCAAGGTTTTGATGCTGGGCTGGCTCGCCCTGCTGGCCTGGGGTGCATGGACGCAGCGCCTGCCGCTATGGCTGCCGGGCGCCATGCTGGGACTGAACCTGCTCACCTTTCTGAGCTACAAACTGGACAAGAGCGCAGCCCAGCGTGGCAGTTGGCGCACCAGCGAAAAGCAGCTGCACCTGCTGGCCCTGCTGGGCGGCTGGCCCGCCGCGTGGTGGGCGCAGCAAACGCTGCGCCACAAATCCAGCAAAGAGGTATTTCGCAGAACCTACTGGGGCACGATGCTGCTCAACTGCGCAGCCCTGGGTCTGCTGGTGCTGCGGCCTGATTTACTACCGATTTAATAGCTTTTCGCGCTTTACCCAAAAGCGCTACCAGCCATTTTTTCCCGACTATGCACATACCGCAGAGGCCCCTCACCCCTCCCTCTCCCCAAAGGGGCGAGGGCGATCGGTTGCGCCGGTATTCCTCCCTCTCCCTCTGGGAGAGGGTGGGGGTGAGGGCCCGCGGCTTGATGTGAGGAACATGCCTAATCAGGCATATGTTCAAAAAAATCAGCGCTGCTTGCGCGGCGGCAGGCCCGTGTGCTGGGTCAGCATCTGTCCGGGCCGGGGCTTTTGCGCCTTTTTGCCTGGCGCGGCGGCCGGTTGCGCCTTGGCCTGGGCGGCGGACTGGGCCGTGGACTTGCGTGCGCTGTCCAGCGCCATGGTCGGGATGACGTGGTACTTGCCCTTGTCAGCCTTGCTGCATTGCCCCGCCAGCGGCTGCCAGGTGGGGATGAGGTGGTGCTTGCCGTTGCCGATCAGGTCGGCGCGGCCCATGGCCTTGAGGGCGTCGCGCAAGAGCGGCCAGTTCTTCGGGTCGTGATAGCGCAAAAAGGCCTTGTGCAGGCGGCGGCGCTTTTCGCCACGCACCACGTCCACCTTTTCGCCGCGTTCGTCCCGGTGCACGCCCTTGAGCGTATTGATGCCCGTGTGGTACATGGCCGTGGCCGTGGCCATGGTGCTGGGGTAGAAGGTCTGCACCTGGTCGGCGCGAAAACCGTTTTTCTTCAGCCAGATGGCCAGGTTCATCATGTCCTCGTCGCTGGTGCCGGGGTGGGCGGCGATGAAGTAGGGAATCAGGAACTGCTTCTTGTCCGCCTCCTGCGTGTACTTCTCGAACAAGGCCTTGAACTTGTCGTAGTTGCCGATGCCGGGCTTCATCATCTTGGTCAGCGGCCCGGCCTCGGTGTGCTCGGGCGCGATCTTCAGGTAGCCGCCGACATGGTGCTGCACCAGCTCCTTGACGTATTCGGGCGACTGGATCGCCAGGTCATAGCGCAGGCCCGAGCCGATCAAAATCTTCTTGATGCCCTTGATGGCACGGCCCTTTTTGTAGATGGAAATCAGCGGGTCGTGATCCGTGGTCAGGTTCTGGCAGATGCCGGGGTAGACGCAGCTCGGCTTGCGGCAGGCGGCCTCGATCTCGGGGGTGCGGCAGCCCAGGCGGTACATGTTGGCCGTGGGGCCGCCCAGGTCGGAGATGGTGCCGGTAAAGCCTTGCACCTTGTCGCGCACGTCCTCGATCTCGCGCAGGATGGAGCCCTCGGATCGGCTCTGGATGATGCGTCCCTCGTGCTCGGTGATAGAGCAAAAGGTACAGCCGCCAAAACAGCCGCGCATGATGTTGATGGAAAAGCGGATCACCTCCCAGGCCGGGATCTTGGTGGCGCCATCGTGGCGGCCGTTCGCGTCGGCGTAGCGCGGATGCGGGCTGCGCGCGTAGGGCAGATCGAAGACGTGATCCATTTCCGCCGTGGTGAGTGGTATGGGCGGCGGGTTCTGCCACACGTCGCGCGCGGTGGCGCCCTCGCCATGCGCCTGCACCAGGGCGCGGGCGTTGCCGGGATTGGTCTCCAGGTGGAACACGCGGCTGGCGTGGGCGTAGAGCACGGGGTCGCTTTTGACCTGCTCGTAGCTGGGCAGGCGGATCACGGTCTTGTCGCGCGCCAGCTCTTTCTTGGATTTTTTGATCACCAAAGGTGCCGGCGCATCAGCAGCATTTTGGCCTTTGAGGCCCGTAGATAAAGCGCCAGCAGCTTCAGAATTACTAGCATCCTCCTTGGCGCAGTTGGCGCCCTGGCTGGCCGCCTGCTCGCTGGTGGTCTGGTAGGGGTTGAGGTGCGCTTCCACCGGGCCGGGCTGATCGACCTCGGTGGAGTCGACCTCCATCCAGCCCTGGGCCGTCTCGTCGCCCAGGCGGCGGATGAAGGCCGTGCCGCGCACGTCGGTGATGTGCTCCACCGGTTCGCGCCGCGCCAGGCGGTGGGCAATTTCCACCAGCGCGCGCTCGGCGTTGCCGTAGAGCAGCAGGTCGCACTTGCTGTCCACCACGATGGAGCGGCGCACCTTGTCGCTCCAGTAGTCGTAGTGGGCGATGCGGCGCAAGGATCCCTCGATGCCACCCAGCACGATGGGCACGTCCTTGTACGCCTCGCGGCAGCGCTGGCTGTAGACGATGGCCGCGCGATCCGGGCGGCGGTTGCCCTCGGCGCCGGGGGTGTAGGCGTCGTCGGAGCGGATCTTGCGATCGGCCGTGTAGCGGTTGATCATGGAATCCATGTTGCCCGCCGTCACTCCCCAGAACAGATTCGGCCGGCCCAGCGCCTTGAAGGGCTCGGCGCTCTGCCAGTCGGGCTGGGCGATGATGCCGACGCGAAAGCCCTGCGCCTCCAGCGTGCGGCCGATCACCGCCATGCCGAAGCTGGGGTGATCGACATAGGCGTCGCCCGTCACCAGCACGATGTCGCAGCTGTCCCAGCCCAGCTGCGCCATCTCCTCGCGGCTCATGGGCAGGAAGGGCGCGGGGCCAAAGCGCTTGGCCCAGAAGGGCTTGTAGCTGCTCAGGGCCTTGGCGTGGCGCGGGAAAAAGGAGACATCGGTCAGGGCGTTCATCGGCGGGACTGCGGGGTGAGGGCGGGCATTTTAAAAGTTTGCCTATATGCGCGCCCAGCGTGGGCCTTTGGCTTCAGAGCCATGGGGTAAGCTCGCCGGCCCCATGCCCTACACCCTGAGCGCCCCCGTCCACAGCGAACTCATCATCAAGAAGAGCCGCTTCATCGGCTGCGTGCAGCCCATGGCAGACCGCGCCAGCGCCCAGGCGGTGGTCGATGCGCTGTGGCGCCAGCACCCGGGCGCGGCCCATGTGTGCTGGGCGCTGCTGGCGGGCGGCCAGTCGGCGGCGGTGGACGACGGCGAGCCCGGCGGCACGGCCGGACGGCCCATGCTGGACGTGCTGCGCCACCAGGATCTGGAGGGCGTGCTGGCCACCGTGGTGCGCTACTTTGGCGGCGTGAAGCTGGGCGCGGGCGGCCTGGTGCGCGCCTATACGGACAGCGTGGCCCAGGCCCTGCTGCAGGCCGAGAAGGTGCCGCTGCAGCGCATGAGCCGCCTGCGCTGCAGCGTGCCCTACGCCCTGGAGGGCCTGCTGCGCCGCGAGATCGACGCTGCCGGCGCGCAGCTGCTGGACGTGGGCCATGCGGCCCTGGTCACGCTGCAGCTGAGCCTGCCGCAGCCCCAGGTGGATGGGTTTGTGGCGCGCATCAACGACCTGTGCCAGGGGCGTGCGGCCTGGCTGGCTGCGGATTGAGCCTCAAGCCCAGGCCATTTCTGTCGATAGGCAGAGCATGGATATCTCCCTCACCTCCGCCATCGTCAACAACGCCACGGCCAACTCCCAGCAGCAGTTCGCACAGGCCGTGCAGGTGTCCGTGCTGAAAAAGGCCATGGATGCCAATGCCTCGGCGGTTGCCACGCTGCTGGGTGGCGTGCAGCCCGCGCCTACCCCCGCCCTCGCCACCGATGGCACGCTGGGCACGCAGCTCAATACCTACGCCTGACCGCGCTGCACGAAGCGCTGGTATTCGGCTGGCGGCACGAACAGCCCACCGGTAGTCCACACCAAGTGCGTGGCCCGGGGCAGCTGCGCCAGCAGGCCCTGCGCGCCCAGCCAGGCCTGGCCGGCGGCACTGCCCAGCAGCATGGCCGGGCCGCTGAAGCCCGCGGCGGCCGAGGGCTCGATGCGCTCGCCGGTGGCATCGAGCACCTGCACCAGTTGGCGGAATAGCGTGTCGTCCGTCACCGTAAAGCAGCCCGAGAGCAGCTGCGCCATCAGCTCGGCCGCGGGCAGCGAGGCGCGCGGCACGGCCAGGCCATCGGCCTCGGTCTGGTTGCTCAGGCCCCAGTCGTAAACAGAAGGGTGGGCGCCCTGCCCCGCCATCATCTGCAGCATGAAACAGGGCGACTGCACGGGCTCGGCAAAGAAGCAATGCACATGCGCGCCCAGCACATGGCGCAGGCCAAAGCTGATGCCCGCCGGCGCACCGCCCACGCCGCAGGGCAGGTAGACGAACAGCGGGTGCGCGGCATCGACGGCAATGCCCGCGTCCCGCAGCTGAGTGCGCAGATGCAGCGCGGCGGCGCTGTAGCCCAGCAGCAGGGACAGCGAGCGCTCGTCATCGACAAAATGGCTGAACGGGTCTTGCGCGGCCTGGGCGCGGCCTGCCGCCACGGCCGCTTCGTAGTCGCCCGCATGCTCCACCACCTGCACGCCGCGCTGGCGCAGGCGCTCCTTCTTCCATGGCTTGGCATCTGCCGACATGTGCACTACGGCAGAGAAACCCAGCGCCGAGGCTGCCACGCCAATCGACAGGCCCAGGTTGCCGGTCGAACCCACAGCCACGGTGTAGCGGGCAAACAGCTCCCGCGCTGCCGGATCGGCCAGGGCCAGGTAGTCGGCAGGGCCTGCCTGCGCGGCGATCAGGCCATGCTGCTGGGCCAGGCGCTCGGCAAACTCCAGCACCTCGTGCATGCCGCCACGCGCCTTGATGGAGCCGGCCACGGGCAGCAGGTGATCGGCCTTGATCCACAGCCGCCCCTGCCCCGGCGCCAGCCCCAAGGGCGCTTGCAGGCGGGGCGCGGCAAGCAGCGGCGACTCGATCACGCCGGCCGTGGCCTGCAGCTCAGGGAACAGCCGGGCCAGCAAGGGCGCAAATCGCGCACAGCGCGCCGCGGCGGCCTGGGTATCGGCCAGACCAATACGGCTGCCCGCAACCGGCTGAAGCTCAGGCAGCAGCGCCTGGCGTCCTGGGTTCAGCCACAGGCAGGGCTCGGCGCGGAGCAGCAGCGCGGCCGTGCCGCCCTGCTCGGCTGGGGTGATGGAGGTGTTCATATCAATGCCCCGTGGTTTTGGACAACAGCTGCATCACCAACACGCCGCCCACGATCATGGCCATGCCGACGACGGCGGGCAAGTCCAGCTTCTGGCCATACAGCAGCCAGCCGACGAACGAGATCAAGACGATGCCCAGGCCCGACCAGATGGCATACACCACGCCGGTGGGCATGTGGTTCATGACCTTGGAGACCAGATAGAAGGCCACGCAATAGCCCAGCACGGCCAGCAGCGCGGGCCACAGGCGCGTCAGCCCCTGCGAGGACTTGAGCGCCGAGGTGGCGATGACCTCCGAGACGATGGAGATGCCGAGCAGGACGTAGGGGTGCATGGCGCGCGATGTGGCCGTATCGACCTTGTTTTATGTTACTGAAACGATAGCTGCTTGCGCTTTACTGGCGGGCGCTGCGGCATTTTTTTACCTGATTGGACGCATTCCTCAGATCGCCGTCATTCCGGCGAAAGCCGGAATCTACCGCTGTGACCAGTGCGTAACGTCTGGATTCCGGCTTTCGCCGGAATGACGCGGTGGTTTATGCCAAGCGTTCACCGAGACATGTCGCCAATCAGGTGCTTTACCTCAAGACTCCACACATACCAGATGCTGCTCCCCCAGCCCCGTGGCGCCCAGGCGCATCACGTCGCCCGGGCGCAGAAAGCGCGGCTGCGGCTTCTGCCCCAGGCCCACGCCGGCGGGCGTGCCGGTGAGCACCAGGTCACCGGGCTCCAGCGTCATGAACTGGCTGATGTAGGCCAGCACCGTGGGCAGGTCGAAGATGAAGTTGCGCGTATTGCCGTCCTGCATGCGCTCGCCGTTGACGTCCAGCCACAGCGCTATGCCGTGCGGATCCGCCAGCTCGTCGGTGGTCACCAGCCAGGGGCCAACGGGTGCAAAGCTGTCGCAGCTCTTGCCCTTGTCCCACTGGCCGCCGCGCTCGAGCTGGAAGCTGCGCTCGGACACGTCGTTGGCCAGCACATAGCCGGCCACATGGGCGAGAGCGTCGGCCGGCTCCACCTGGCGCATGCGCGTGCCGATGACCACGCCCAGCTCGACCTCCCAGTCGGTCTTGAGCGCGCCGGGCGGAATGTTCACCGGATCATGCGGGCCGGACAGGGCGCTGGTGGCTTTCATGAACAGCACCGGCTCGGCCGGCAGCGGCAGGCCGGCCTCGGCCGCATGGTCGGCGTAGTTCAGGCCCACGCAGACGATCTTGCCGATGCCGGCCACGGGGCAGGCGAGGCGCGTGCCCGGCCCCACGGCCGGCAGGCGCGCGGCATCTATGGCGGCCAGGGCCGACAGCGTGCGAGGCCCAAGCTGCGCCGGCCCGATGTCGGGCAGCAACATGGACAGGTCGCGCAGCACGCCCTGGGCGTCGATCAGGCCAGCGCGCTCGGCGCCGGCGAGTCCGTGACGGACGAGTTTCATCAGGTATCTCCCGGTAGGTTGATTCAGGCCCGCCGATCTTATGCCCCATCGCCGCGGCTGATGGGCACATCGCATTCGGCGATAGCACGGCCCAGGCGCCAATGGCCCGGCCCGCGTAACATGGCGTGCTTCACGCTCCTGCCATGTCCATCACCCCCATAGCCGCCCCCGTCCACGCCGAACGCCCGCGCCCGCAGAGCCTGCGCGAACTGTTCTGGGCCTTCACCTTTCTGGCGCTGCAGGGTTTTGGCGGCGTGCTGGCCGTGGTGCAGCGCGAGCTGGTCGATCGCCGGCGCTGGATGACCAACGAAGAATTCATGGAGGACTGGGCCGCCGCGCAGATCCTGCCCGGCCCCAACGTGGTGAATCTGTCCATCATGGTGGGCGACCGCTATTTCGGTGCCCGCGGCGCCCTGGTGGCCGTGGCCGGAATGTTGTTGCTGCCCATGCTGCTGGTGGTGACGCTGGCCGCCGTGTACGCGGCTTTTGCCAAAAACCCCGTGGTGATCGGCGCGCTGCGCGGCATGGGCGCCGTGGCGGCCGGGCTGGTGGCGGGCGTGGGCTGCCGGCTGTTGGCCTCGCTGGCCAAGCACCCGCTGGGCCCCCTGCCCTGCGGCCTGATTTCGGCCGCCACCTTTGCCGCCATGAGCGTGCTGCGCCTGCCGCTGGCCTGGGTGCTGCCGGTGGTGGGTGGCGTGGCCTGTGCGCTCACCTGGCGCAAGCTACCGGGTTGACACCATGCCCACCACGCTGACCCTGCAACTTCAGCCGCTGGACTGGC
>JAFEER010000164.1 GCA_018240985.1 Pseudomonadota bacterium | reverse complement strand
GGTCTCGCCGCTGACCTCGATGCGCGCGGCCAGCGGGCGCAGTTGCGCGTCATGCGCCAGCGCCAGCGCGCCGTTGCCGTAGGCCTCGACCACCTCGCGCTCCAGGTGTTCGGCGATCAGTTCGCGCGGCCGGCCCTCGGCAATCTTGCGGCCATGGTCGAGCACCAAGAGGCGCGAGCACAGGCGCTCGGCCTCGTCCATGAAGTGCGTTGTCAGCAGGATGGACTTGCCCTGCTGCAAGAGCTGCTGCAGCCGCTCCCACATCAGGTGGCGCGCCTGCGGATCGAGGCCCGTGGTGGGCTCATCCAGCAGCAGCAGGCGCGGGTCGTTGACCAGGGCGCGCGCCAGCGACAGGCGCCGGCGCATGCCGCCCGATAGCTGGCCCGGCCGCGCGTCGGCCTTGGCGGTGAGCGCGGCAAAGTCCAGCAGCGGAGCGATGCGCGCGTCCATGGCCGCGCCCTTGAGGCCAAAGTAGCGCCCGAACACGCGCAGGTTTTCGGCGCAGCTGAAGTCCGGATCCAGGGTGTCGAACTGCGTGACTACACCCAACTGCGCCTTGATGGCCAGCGCATCGCGCGGCATGGCCAAGGGCGCGGCGCCATCGCCGGGGAAGAAATGCACGCTGCCCTCGTCGGGCTGCGTCAGCCCCAGGCACATGCGGATGGTGGTGGTCTTGCCCGCGCCGTTGGGGCCGATCACGCCCAGGCATTCGCCGGGCGCGATGGCAAACGTCACGCCATCGACCACGGTGCTGCTGCCGTAGCGCTTGCGCAGGTTCTGGACTTCAAAGAGCACGCTCATGCGGCGATTGTGGGGGAAGCCGCGCGTGCGCGCCGCGGGGGGTGTTGGCCAGGTGGCGCATGCAGGTTTCAAGGAAAAATAGCTGTTTGCGCCCGTCGGTCAAGCGCAAACAGCTATTGATTTGGTAGTGCCTGTTCAGTTCGCGCAGCTGAAGCTCTCGGCCTTGTTCACGTCGCCACTGCCGTTGTAGCGCGGCCAGCTGGGGTATTCGCACAGCGGCCGGGTGCGGCCGGGCACACCTTGGGTGTCGCTCACCACCTGGCCGGTGGGCGCCGCGCCGGTGGTGACCCATTGATCCAGCGCCTTGAGCGAGTCCCAGTTGGCGTTGAACACCGTGCTGTAGGCGTGACCGTAGCCCGGCACCTCGTAGTAGCGGGCAAAGCTCTGCACCGCGGCCTCGCCCATGGTCTGCTTCAGGCGCCCGAAGTACTGTTCTGTGGCGCGCGTGCTGACCAGCGCGTCGGCTGCGCCATGCGCCATGAGCAGCTTGCCGCCGCGCTGCTTGAAGGCCGACAGGTCGGTGCTGTTGATGTCCTGCAGCTTGGTGAGCGCATTGATGCGCGCCGTCCAGGGGCCGGGGTTCTGCGGGTCGAGCGAGAGCGAGTCGAAGTTGGCGTCGCGCGTCACGAAGTAGCGCACCCACTGATCCCAGAACACGGCCCAATAGGGCGCGGTGAGCGGCGCCGGGCTGGCCGGCGCGGTGGTGTTCATGGCCAGCAGCGTCACCGTGGGCTGCAGCGGGCTGGTGCCTTCCTCGCCCAGTTCGGCGCCCCAGACGTTGAAGCCCGGGTACTGCGTCTCGCCACTGCCCAGCGGGCTGCTGAAGGTGATGGCGCTGTGGTAGACCTTGAGCGCGGCGATCATGGCGTCCGACAGGCAGGCGTCGCCCTCGTTGCCGCCGCTGGCGCAGCGCAAGGCCTTGCCGTTGAACTGCGCCGTTGCCGGGTCGAATTGCGCGTTGCAGGCGGCGACGTTGCTGACGATGCCGTCGGAGACGCCATCCAGCGCATCGCATTGCGCCAGCGCCGCCTGGCGCAGCAGCTTGCGCTGGGCCAGGCTGGGGTAGGCGCCGGGCTGGGCGAAGGCGCGGCTCAGGCGGCCGAACTGCAGACCGAGGCTGGCGGCGTTCCCGGCCGGGTACCAGGACACGACACCGTCCCAGTCGGCAGGCCATTTCTGCGCCACGGCCAGGGCCTCGCGCCCGCCGGTGGAGCCGCCGATGAAGTAGCGCCGCTCGGGCTTGCGGCCATAGAACCGGGTCACGAGCACGTCGGCCACGTCGCTGACCTTCTTCAGCGCCGCGCCCGAGAAGTTGGCCACGGCCTCGTCGTTGGTGCCAAAGCTGCCATCGCGGCTGCCGGCTGCATTCGCCTGATGGCCCGAGTCGCTGGCAAATACGGCATAGCCCTGGCTCAGCAGCGGGTAGGCGCCCTGGCTGGCGGGCGCGGCCGAGTAGGTGAACAGGCTGGGGATGGTGCCGTTGTAGCCGCCGCCGCCCAGCATCACCAGCTTGCCATTCCAGTCCTTGGGCAGGAGCAAACCCATATTGATGGCCGGCGCCGCAGAATCGATGGGTGCGATTGCGATGTTGGCGCGTACCGACGTCGGCGGCTGCGGGCCCGATGCTGCCGTGGGCGTTTCCACCGAGGTCACCGCCGCGCCGGTGGTGGGCAGGCCGATCTGGCTGGCGGCCACCTTCTGGCTGGCCAGACCCTGGCGGGCATTGTCGAAGTTGAAGTAGTGCGAGCCGCCGCAGGCCGTCAGCGCCAGCGCGGCGCCGGCAGTGCCCAGCAGCCTGATGCTGCGCGACCAAGGCCCATGGATGGCAGATGAATCCCACATGTGTTTGTCTCCTTTCGTATGGTGCGGATTTGGAGTTTGCCATCGCCGGGCCGTTTTTCGAGCGCCCAGGCTGC
>JAFEER010000163.1 GCA_018240985.1 Pseudomonadota bacterium | reverse complement strand
GCCTATGGCGCGGCCAAGGCGGCGCTGAACCAGCTGACGCGCAACCTGGCACAGGACTTCGGCCCCCAGGTGCGCGTCAACGCCATCGAACCCGGCACCATCGAAACCGAAGCCCTGGCTCCCTTCCTGACGCCCGAGCGCAGGGAACGCATGGTCGGATCAACCCCCTTGGGCCGCCTGGGACAGCCCGAGGACATTGCCGCCGCCGCCCTGTTCCTGGCCTCGCCCGCTGCGGGCTGGATCACCGGAAAGATCCTGGGTGTGGATGGCGGCGTGGAAGCGCCCAATTTCTAGGAGCACGCAAGCATGTTGATCAGCAAAACCATCGCCGTGATCACCCTGGTGTCCTGGCTGGGAGTCACGGGCGAGCGCTTGTACGACTATTTCTGCAACAACGCCGTTACAGCACCTGATGCCAAGGGGGAGCAGCCCAAGGCGGATCCCTGGAGCTTCAGCCAACTGCGCTGGTAGGCGTTTTCTAGTCCGATTTGACGATGTAGCCCGGGTCGTCCCTCTTCAGAATGGATCCACTTCATTCTGAATCTAGGGGAACGCAAGCATGTTGATCAGCAAAACCATCGCCGTCATCACCCTGGTGTCGTGGCTGGGTGTTACGGGTGAGCGCTTGTACGACTATTTCAGCAACGCGGCGACTGCAGCGCCCAGTGCCAAGGCGGAGCAGCCCAAGTCGGAGCCCTGGAGTTTCAGCCAACTGCGCTGGTAGGCGCTTTATAGTCCGCTTTGACGATGGCGCCCCGGCCATCCCTCTTCACAATGGATCAACTCCATTCCAAGAGGATTTCGCATGGGACTCCAAGGCAAGGCGGCGCTGGTGGGCGCCGCGCAATACAAACCGGAAAAGTACGGCACGGCGCCGCGCATGTTCCATCTGGAACAGGTGGCCGACCTGGCCACGCAGGCGCTGGCGGACGCGGGCCTGACGCTGGCCGACGTGGATGGCCTGATTACCTCCGGCCCGCATTTCCATGAGGCGAGCAGCTTCGTGCCCGCCATGGCCGGCGAATACCTGGGCGTGGCACTGAACTTCGCCGAGGTGGTGGACTTGGGCGGCGCCAGCTCCGTGGGCATGGTCTGGCGCGCGGCCGCCGCCATCGAGCTGGGCCTGTGCGACACGGTGGTCTGCGTCATCCCGGCGCGCATGACGCCCATGTCGGTGCATGACGACCACATGGCCGAGGTGATGAAGGCCTCGCGCTTTGGCGGCCACAGCACACGCTTTGGCGCACCCGAGGCCGAGATGGATCTGCCCTACGGCCATATGGCGCAAAACACCGGCTACGCCATGATCGCCCAGCGCTACGCCGCCATCCATGGCTACGACGCGGCGGCGCTGGCGCGCATCGCGGTCGATCAGCGCTTCAACGCCTGCCACAACCCCGACGCCATGTTCTATGGCCAGCCCATCACGGTGGACGATGTCATCAACTCACGCATGGTGGCCGAGCCGCTGCGCATGCTGGAGATCGTGATGCCGGTGGCCGGCGGCGGCGCCATGGTAGTCACGCGTGCCGACAAGGCCAAGTCCTGCAGGCACCGCCCGGTGCACATCGTGGGTTGCGGCGAGCATGTGCAGACCAAGTCGCCCAGCTACGCTGCCGACATGCTGGCCACGCCCATCGGCCCGGCATCGCGCAAGGCCTTTGCCATGGCGGGTTTGAAGCCTGCCGACATGCACATGGCGCAAATCTACGACTGCTACACCATCACCGTGCTGCTGTCGCTGGAGGACGCGGGCTTTGCCGAGAAGGGCAAGGGCCTGGACTTCATCCGCGCGCACGACTTCACCTTCAAGGGCAGCTTCCCCATGAACACGCATGGCGGCCAGCTGAGCTTCGGCCAGACCGGCAGCGCCGGCGGCATGACGCAGGTGATCGAGGCCATGCAGCAAATCCAGGGCCGAGCCGGTGCGCGCCAGCTGGGCCGCAATGACCTGGCCTATGTGTCGGGCACGGGCGGCGTGATGAGCGAACAAGGCGCACTGATTCTGAAGGGAGCCTGAGCATGGCCTGGAACAAACCCCTACCCCACCCCACCGAGATCTCCGCCCCCTACTGGCAAGGACTGCAAGCGCATGAAGTGCGCCTGCAGCAGTGCGACCAGGGCCATTGGCTGTTCTTTCCGCGTACGCACTGCCCCACCTGCGGTTCACGCGAGCTGCAGTGGAGACAAGTCAGCGGCGAAGGCCAGCTCTACACCTACACCGTGGCGCGCGTGCCCACGCTGCCCGAGTTCACCGACGAGATGCCCCAGCTGCTGGCCGTGGTCAAGCTCGACGAGGGCGTGCACATCAACACCACCCTGGTGGGCGTGGAGCCCGGCGCCATCCGCGTGGGCCAGCGCGTGCGCCCGGTGTTTGACGACCGCCCCGGCAGCGCCACTTTGCTGCGCTTTACGCCGGTGGAGTCCAACCATCCCGGCGTGATCCAGGCCGAGACCAAAGACCAAGAACCCGCTGCCGCCGCCGCTCCGGCGCAGCGACTGCCACAGGTCAACTGCAAGAGCCTGGACGCCATGCGCGCCCTGGTGACCGAGGAGTTTTCCGACTGGTCGAATCAATTCACCGTCACCCAGGAGCTCATCAACCAGTTTGCCGCGCTCTCGGGCGATGACTATTGGATCCACACCGACCCCGAGCGCTCGCGCCGCGAGAGCCCGTTCGGAACAACAATAGCCCACGGCGCTCTGGTACAGGTGCTGATGAGCCGCCTGAAGCTGCCGATGGCGTTTGAAGTGGTGGGCTTCAACAATATCGTCAACTACGGCTCGGATCGGCTGCGCTTTGCCACGCCCGTGCCATCGGGCTGCCGCATCCACGCGCGCTACCGCATCAAGTCGGTGGAACAGGTGAAGAGCGGCACCCAGGTGACGATGGAGATCAACATCCACGTCGTCGGCCAGGACAGGCACTCGGTCATCAACGACCTGGTCATGCTCTACATGTGACAAGGCCATAGCGCCTGAGCAACACCACCTCCTCACGTTCCCTGGTCACGCTCATGCTGGCGGCCAGCCTCGCCTCCACCATCGGCGGCCT
>JAFEER010000162.1 GCA_018240985.1 Pseudomonadota bacterium | reverse complement strand
TGAAAGCGATGGATTCGTGCCCAGGGCAAGGCGCAAACCGCAGCGATAGCCGTAGCTATCGCGAGGATTTGCAACGCCGCCATGGGTGCGAAGACGCGCTTTCATGTTTCGATATTTCCGGGTTGATGTACTAATGCACCAGCGTGCGATAGATGCGCATGACCTTGTCCACGTATTGCTGCGTCTCCGGGTAGGGCGGAATGCGCCGGCCATGCTTGACGACCGCACCCTCGCCCGCGTTGTAGGCGGCAAGGGCCAGCTCCTTGTCGCCGTCGAACATGCGCAGCAGGTCAGCCAGGTAGCGGCTGCCCACGCGGACGTTGACCTTGGGCTCCATGGCCGCGTGCCTGCCATCCGTCCCCGGGCCCGCCGATACGCCATAGCGTTGCGCCGTGGCGGGCATGACCTGCATCAGGCCCAGCGCTCCCTTGGGCGATACCGCATCGGCATTGAAACCCGATTCCGCCGCCGCCACGGCAATCACCAGCTCCGGCTCCAGTGCCTGGGCACGCGCGGCCTCTTCCAGCAGCGGCTGTGCGCTGGCGTAGCCCGGAAGCTTGGCCGCGTGCGTGGTCGCGGCTCTGGGCAGCCTTGCCGATGCCGCTCCCACCCCCTCGAGCCAGATGACTCCACGCGATGCGGGTGGTGGCGCGTTGCCC
Source organism: Pseudomonadota bacterium (assembly GCA_018240985.1). GTDB lineage: Bacteria > Pseudomonadota > Gammaproteobacteria > Burkholderiales > Burkholderiaceae_C > Alicycliphilus. Next base: position 2,316 of record JAFEER010000162.1, on the reverse strand, counting down.
ATGTGCGTCACGCCGTCGCGATCCACGAACTGCCAGACCGCCTGCGCCTGCGCGGCGCCCGCCAGGCCGCCCGCAAGCGACGCCAGCATCCCGGCCGTGCGCAGTACTTTCATGGCCACCATGGTATTAGTCCGTCCCCAGAATGCGCCGCAAACGGCTACGCCAGGAAGCTTGGGCCAGGCTGTTGCGCACCAGCTCAAGTTCTTGCGCTTGTTGTGCCTGTGCCGCTTCCAGCGCAGCCTTGTCCGCCGCCAGCTGCTGCACCTGCAGGCGCAGCGCGTCCTGCTGCTGCTCAAACCGCGCAATCAGCTGCTTTGCCTCGGCAAACGCCTTCTGATGCTCCAGTAACGACGCGTGTTCTGCCGCATGCGTCAGCTGCAGCGCCTGAAGGTTTTCACGCAGCTGGCTGGCCTCGGCACGCACCTGCACCGCTTCCCAGTCGCGTGAATCGCGCGCCGGAGCGGCCACCACCATCCACTGGTAGACATCGAAATCTGCCCAACCCGTGAACAAATGCTGGCGCCATGCATCGGGCATGGCCTCGAAGTACCAGGCAAACTCACTCTGCGCCACCGGAACGCGGTTGGCATCCCAGGCCAGCGGCACCCAGCCGCAATCCATCAGCAGCTGCTCTATGCTGCGCCGCGTAAAAAACCTCATGTGGGTGCGATCGAGCAGCCCCTTGTCCGCATAGTCGAACATGCCGGCGCGCAGGGCTGCCAGCACACCGGCATAGGCAATATTGGGCAGCGAGATGACCAGGCGGCCCATGGGCTGCAGCAGCCCGGCCAATGCCTGCAGCACCTGTTCGGGCCGCTGCAGATGCTCCAGCACGTCGCAGGCCAGAATCGCGTCGAAGCGCTGGCCCTGCAGCGCCTCCAGCCAGGCCGCGCCGTCCAGATCCGCCGCCACCGCCTGCACCTCCAGCGCCTGCAAGGCCTGCAGCGCGGCGGTGTCATTCTCCACCACGGTGACCTTGTGCTCCCTTGCGCGCAGCACCTGCGTCATGGCGCCCGGGCCCGGGCCCAACTCCAGCACCGCAGCCCCTTTCGGCACCTGGCGCAGCAGACGGGCCGCCCAGGCATCGCCCTCGGGGTCGAAGGCGTAGTCGTAGCGCTCGATGTCAGACATTGTTTTCCCCCTCTTTCGCGGCCGGCTGCCACATCTGGTCCCATATGCCCCAATGCCACCAGGCCCAGGGGCGCTCGCGCACATCCCTGTCAAGGCGCTGTATCACGGTGTCGATGGCGCCTTGCGGAGTCCCGGACAATGCCTCCACCGCCACCTCCATCCTGTCCGGCGCCAGGCTGCGCGTACGCGCATACAACAAGGCCGCGCCGGTGGATTCGGCCAGGCGCTCGACACCCGTAGGCAAGCGCAGATAGCCGCCCAGAAAGGCGTGGTCGCGCATGCGCGCAAAATCCGGGCCCCAGGCATCGGCCAGAATCACCCAGGCCTGGCCGTTGCGCAGGCCCTCGTGCACCGGGCGCAAGGGTTCGCTCGATGTACGCCACTGCCCTCCCGTGATCCGCGTCGTGGTGGCGATCTTGTGCACCAGGAATGCGCGCTGCGCCGCACTCAGGCCCGGATTGTCCATAACCGGCATGGTCAGGATGTTCAGCGGCACCCCTCTGCGCCCCAGGGCAATGACTGCGGTCAGCAGGCGATCGTAGTGGTTGAGCACCAGGATGAACCCCTGCCCGCGTTGCTGCAGGGCCTGCACATGCTCCAATCCCTGTAGCGCGATGCGCGGCCCACCCGGCGCCCCCAGCCGATGCAGTGCGGCGGCGTCCAGCATCTCGGTCGCCACCATATCCATGTGCTTGCTTGCCCACTGCGCATGCTGCTCCTGGCTCGCCGCCGGAAACACCTGGCCGAAGCGCTGCTGCAAAAACCGCTCTGTGGCACGCCGTGCCGCCGGCGCATCACGGCCCAGCCAGCAGGCCAGCCGCCAGGGCAAGGCGGTTGGCAAGCGGCCCAGGGCCGGAAACGCCCATTCCAGGCGCCAGTCACGGTTCATTCGGTCTGCAGCCATTCATGCTCCAGCCAGACCAGGCCGAACTCACGGTGCTTTTGGTTGAGCACCGTGAACGGCTGGATCAGCTCGGCCATGTCGAGCACCTGCAGGCCCGTATCGTCCAGGGTGTATACGCTCCACAGGTATTGACCCGACAGCAGCGGCAGGCGCGGAAAGCGCACCCGCACCCGGTGCAGCCCCACGCCGCGCATCGGTGGCCTGGCGGCAAGAAACTGGGTGCTGCTGCCAAACACGTTGTCCTTGTCCGGCCGCACGATGGCAAAGCCCACATGGAACGG
>JAFEER010000161.1 GCA_018240985.1 Pseudomonadota bacterium | reverse complement strand
GTGTTGGCGGTGGTGATGAAGACCACGCGGCTCAGGTCGAACGGCACGCCCAGGTAGTTGTCGCGGAAGCTGTTGTTCTGCGCCGGATCCAGCACCTCCAGCATCGCGGCCGATGGATCGCCCTGGATGCCGCGGCCCATCTTGTCCACCTCGTCTAGCATCATCACGCAGTCGCGTGCGCGGGCCTTGCGGATGGCCTGGACGATGTTGCCGGGCAGCGCGCCGATGTAGGTGCGGCGGTGGCCGCGGATCTCGGCCTCGTCGTGCACCCCGCCCAGGCTGACATGCGCAAACGGCCGCCCCATGGCGCGTGCGATGGATTGCCCGAGCGAGGTCTTGCCCACGCCCGGCGGCCCGACCAGGCACAGGATGGGCGCCTTGCCCTGCGGCGCGAGCTTGCGCACGGCCAGGAATTCGATGATGCGTAGCTTGATCTTGGCGAGGCCATAGTGATCCTCGTCCAGCACCTGGCGCGCGGCCGTGATGTCGATGGCGCGCTGTGCGGGCTCGGCCCAGGGCAGGTCGATGAGCCAGTCGAGATAGCTGCGCAGCATGCCGGCCTCGGTCGCGCCGTCGGGCATGCGCTCGTAGCGGCGTAGCTCTTTCTGCGCCGCTTCCTGCACGTCGGCGGGCATGTTGGCCTTGGCGATCTTCTCCTTGAGGTCGGCGACCTCCTGCTGCTTGCCGCTGTCCTCGCCCAGCTCCTTCTGGATCGAGGCCATTTGCTCGCGCAGGATGGCCTGGCGCTGCTGCTCGTTGAGCGATGCCTTGGTGCGCTGGCCGATTTCCTGCGACAGGCGCAGCACCTCCAGGCGCTTGCCGAGTATGGCGGCCACCTTGTCGGCGCGCTCGCTCACGTCCACGGTCTCGATCACCTCCTGCTTCTCGCCCGGATCGAGGTCGGAGTAAGCAGCGATCAGATCCGCCAGGGCCCCCGCAGCAGTGGCCGTGCGCACCGCGGCGACGAGCTGCTGCGGCACCTGTGGCAGCAGTTGCAGCAGCTCCAGCGCCTGTTGCTGCAGGTGCAGCAGGTGGGCGGCCATTTCCGGCCCCTGCTCCTCAGGTTCCTCGACGGCCTCGGTGCGTGCGGTAATGAAGGGGCTTTCCTGCACGAACTCCCGCACGCGAAAGCGCTGCAGCCCCTGCAGCACCACATGGTGGCTGCCGTCGGGCAGGTTCACGTAGCGCAGGATGTTGGCGCTGGTGCCCATGCGGTGCAGGCCGGCCACCGTGTCGCCATCCTTGGCGCCCTCGCGCTGCATCAGGATACCGACCGGGCGGCCTTCCCGCAGCGCCTGCTGCAGCGCCAGCACCGAGGTTTCGGCACCGATCACGACCGGGAACACCGTGCCGGGAAACAGCGGCGAGTCGTTCATGGAGACGATGGGCAGGACATCGTCCGGCAGTGTCTTGTGTTCCGACTTCGTAGCCGCCACGGCACCATCCGGCGTCATGGCATGGCCTTCGGCGTCCACCAGAATGATCTTGCTGCCGCCGCCCTCGTCCGCCTTATCGGCCTTGTCCGCGGGGGCGCTCATGGCGTCTTCTCCAGCCGAATCACCAGGCAGCCGCGCTCGCTGGCCACCTGAGCGGCCGAATACCGGCCCGGCGGCAGCGGAATGCGGCGCTCGAAATGGCCCTGCGGCAGCTCCAGGCGATGGATAACGGCGCTCTGCAGCGGCTTGGGCAGGACGCGTTGGCCGCTCACCACCAGCGCACCCTGGTCGATCATGGCCTGCACATCGCAGGCATCGACCCCCGGCAGGGCCACATAGATCAATAGCGCACGCTCGGTCTCGAGCACGTCGGCCGGCGGCTCCCAGCTGGGCGCATGCGCGCGCCGGGGCTGAAACAGCTGGCGATGCAGGCGCTCCACATGGTCGAGCGCCTCCAGGGCGTTGGACCACATCCAGTCGGCAGAATGTTCATGGCGTTTCATGGCGCATACCGTAAAAGCAGCATGAGCCCATTGTGCTGCCATTGCCGTGGCCGTGCAAAGCGGGCGCTGCCCGCGCGGCGCTTACGGTGTCGCCGCGGCGCCGGCGTTGGCGATGCCGCTGCTCACATGGCCGGAGGGCACATGGCGCGCGGCCGCGTTCACATGGCCGGTCTGGTCGTCGAAGAAGAAGTCGGGCTCGAACTCGCGCAGAAACTCGCCCTTCGGTAATCCGCCCAAAAACATCGCTTCGTCCACGGCGATGTTCCAGTCCATCAGCGTGCGGATGGCGCGCTCGTGCGCCGGTGCGCTGCGCGCCGTGACCAGGGCCGTGCGGATGCGCATGCCGGCGCCCGCTGCCTGCTGCAGCCGGTGCAGGGCGGCCAGCAGGGGCTTGAACGGGCCCTCGGGCAGGGGCTGGGCGGCCTTGGCGCTCTCGTGGCGCTGGAAGGCGGCCAGGCCCTCGGCCTGGTAGACGCGCTCGGCCTCGTCGGAGAACAGCACGGCGTCGCCGTCGAAGGCGATGCGCACCTCGTGCGGGTGCGCGTCGCCGGCCTGCACCGATTCGGTCAGCACGCGCGCCGCCGGGTAGCCCAGGTGCAGGGCCGAGCGCACGTCCGTCTCGTTGGCCGACAAAAACAGATGCGCGCCCAGCGGCCGCAGGTAGCCAAAGGGCTCGCGCCCCTGCGTGAACACGCCGCGCTGGATGCTGGGCAGGCCATGGGCCTGGCAGGAGCGGAACACGCGCATGCCGCTCACCGGGTCGTTGCGCGACAGCAGCACCACCTCCACGCGCTGATGCCCGCCATGGTTGAAGGCCAGCAGCTTGTGCACCAGCGAAAACGCCACGCCGGGCGGCGCCGGGATGTCCAGGCGCTGGCGCTGCAAGTCCACATAGGCGCGGTCGTCGCCATGCTCGAAGATGCGGTTTTCCTCCTCGAAGTCGAACAGCGCGCGGGACGAAATGGCGACGACGAGCTTGTCGTCCAGGGTCAGGGACATGGCTGGTGTGGCGGCAGTGGTGAACGGGTGGGGCTCGATGATACGCAGCCCGCCGTTACCGCCTTAGATGGTAAACACGCTTACCAGTTGGCCTCGCGTTCCGGCGTGGCGCGGATGCGGTGGATGGACAGGTCGGCGCCGTCGAACTCCTGCTCCTGGCTCAGGCGCAGGCCCATCGTGGCCTTCAGCAGGCCGTAGACCAGCGCGCCGCCGGCCGTGGCCCAGGCCACGCCGATCGCGGTGCCTATCAGCTGCGCGCCCAGGTGCACGCCGCCCAGGCCGCCCAGCGCCCGCGTGCCGAAGATGCCCGCGGCGATGCCGCCCCAGGCGCCGCACAGGCCGTGCAGCGGCCACACGCCGAGCACGTCGTCGATCTTCCATTTGTTTTGCGTCAGCGTGAACATGGTCACGAAGATGGCGCCGGCCGCCGCGCCCACCACCAGCGCCCCCAGCGGGTGCATCAGGTCCGAGCCCGCGCAGACCGCGACCAGGCCGGCCAGCGGGCCGTTGTGCACGAAGCCGGGGTCGTTCCTGCCCAGCAGCAGCGCCACCAGCGTGCCCCCGACCATGGCCATCAGCGAGTTCACCGCGACCAGGCCGGAGATCTTGTCCAGCGTCTGCGCGCTCATCACGTTGAAGCCGAACCAGCCCACGGTCAGGATCCAGGCGCCCAGCGCCAGGAAGGGAATGCTGGACGGCGGGTGCGCCGAGATCGCGCCGCCCTGGCGGTAGCGGTTGCTGCGCGCGCCCAGCAGCAGCACCGCACTCAGCGCGGCCCAGCCGCCCACGGCGTGTACCACCACGCTGCCGGCGAAGTCGTGGAATTCAACGCCCGTGAGGCGCTGTATCCAGGCCTGGACGCCGAAATGCTGGTTCCAGGCGATGCCCTCGAAAAACGGGTAGACGAAGCCGACGATGACCGCCGTGGCGATCAGCTGCGGCCAGAACTTGGCGCGCTCGGCGATGCCGCCCGAGATGATGGCCGGGATGGCGGCAGCGAAGGTCAGCAGGAAGAAGAACTTGACCAGCGCGTAGCCGTTGTGCGCGGCCAGTTCCTCGGCGCCCATGAAGAAGCCGCTGCCATAGGCCACCGCATAGCCGACGGCGAAATAGGCCACGGTGGAGACCGAGAAGTCGACCAGGATCTTCACCAGCGCATTCACCTGGTTCTTGTGCCGCACGGTGCCCAGTTCCAGAAACGCGAAACCCGCGTGCATGGCCAGAACCATGACCGCCCCCATCAAGATGAACAGGGCATCCGCGCCCTGTTTCAGTGCTTCCATAAAAGCGCTCCTTTGAAAATTTGCTCTGTATTGGTGCAGGACTGCACGCATTGCGTGCAATGCACCAAAATAAAGCAAAATTCGCGCCAGGAGTGCGCGTGGAGCAGGTCACGTTGGTAGCCAAACGCGCGCAGGGGCGGCTACTTCACGAACTGGTTCAGCTCGATGATGGGCTGCAGCACCGCCAGCACGATCAGCATCACCACCAGGCCCATGGTCACGATGAGCAGCGGCTCCAGAATCGTGGCCAGCTGCATGGCGCGGCGCTGCACCTCGTTGCCCAGCTGGGTGGCGGCACGCTGCAGCATGGTGGGCAGCTGGCCGGTCTGTTCGCCCAGGCGCGCGAACATGGCCAGCAGGCCGGGGAAGCGCTTCTTCTGCGCCAGCGCCGCGGCCAGCGGCGCGCCCTCGCGCACCAGCACCAGGGCTTCCTGCGCGTCGGCGCGCAGGGCGCGGTTGTTCAGCGTCTCGGCCGCGGCCTGCAGGGCGCGCAGTATGGGCACGCCGGCGCCTGCCAGCATGGCCAGGGTGCCGGCAAAGCGCGCCGCGTTGTAGCCGCGCGCCAGCCTGCCGACCAGCGGCAGGCGCAACCAGGCAGCGTCGAATTTTTCACGAAAAACGGGTCTAGACAAGGCTGCACGTGCGCCAATAGCTATCAAAATCATTGCGCCAAGGGCGGCCCAGCCATAGCCGCGCACAAAGTCGCTGATGGCCAGCATGATCACGGTGAGCAGCGGCAGGGCACGCTTGGTGCCGGCAAACACGCTGGCCACCTGCGGCACCACGTAGCCCACCAGGAACAGCACGATGACGATCGCCACCAATGTGACGATGGCCGGGTACAGTGCCGCGCCGATCAGCTTGGCGCGCAGCTGCTGGCGCGCCTCCAGGTCGTCGGCCAGGCTCTCCAGCACCTGGCCCAGGGCGCCGCTGGATTCGCCGGCGCCGATCACGGCGCAGTAGATGTGGGAGAACTCGCGCGGGTGCTGGGCCAGGGCCCGGGCAAAGCTGCTGCCGGCATTCACCTCGGCGCGCAGGGCGGCCACCAGGTGGCGCTGGCGCTCATCGTCGGCCTCGTCGGCCAGGGCGGTGAGGGCGCGCTCCAGCGGCAGGCCGGCGCCCACCAGGCCGGCGAGCTGGCGCGTCCACACGGCAAGACCCGTGGCGTTGAACACCGCGCGCGTGAGCAGGCGCTGCGCCAACGTGGGCGCGGCGCCCGGTGCGGTGTCGGCGGCCAGCATGGCCACGTCCAGCGGCACCAGCGCCTGGGCGCGCAGCTGGTTGCGCGCGGCCTTGGCGCTGTCGGCATCCAGGGTGCCGCGGCGCAGCTGGCCCTCGGCGTCCAGGGCTTCGAAGGAATAGGCGGGCATGGGGTGGCGGTGGGGGGGGGCTAGCGGGTTGTCAGCCCGCCATGGTAGCCGCCGCCGCATTCGCCTCGGCCGTCATGGTGAGCGAGCGCAGGCGCAGCTCGGGGTCGAACACATCGCTGACCAGCATGAACTCGTCGGCGCGCGTGGCCTCCCTCAGCGCCTGCAGGCCGGATCGCACCTGCTGCGGCCCGCCGACCACGCCCACGGCCAGAAAATCGGCGATGGCGGCGCGCTCCTGCGGCCCCAGGCCGGGCAGGAAGTTCTCCACCGGCGGGCGCAGCAAGCCGCGCTGCCCGGTGAGTATGCCCAGCACGCGCTGGTAGGTGCTGCTGGCCAGGTACTCGGCCTCTTCGTCCGTGGGCGCGGCGATCACCGGCACGCCGATCACCACGTAGGGCTTTTGCAGCACCGCCGAAGGGCGGAACAGCTCGCGGTACAGGCCTATCGCCTGGTGCAGCAGGCGCGGCGCAAAGTGCGAGGCAAACGCATAGGGCAGGCCCATGTAGGCCGCCAGCTGCGCCGAAAACAGGCTGGAGCCCAGCAGCCAGAGGGGCACCTGGGTGCCCGCGCCCGGCGTGGCGGTGATGGCCTGGCCCGGCTGCGCAGGCGCCAGCAGCCGCTGCAGCTCGGCCACGTCGCGCGGAAAGTCGTCCTCGCGCTCCACGCGCTCGCGGCGCAGTGCGCGCATGGTGGCGCCGTCGGTGCCGGGCGCGCGCCCCAGCCCCAGGTCGATGCGGCCGGGGTAGAGCTCGGCCAGCGTGCCGAAGGCCTCGGCCACCACCAGCGGCGCATGGTTGGGCAGCATCACCCCGCCCGAGCCCACGCGGATGGACTGGGTGGCGCCCGCGATGTGGCCTACCAGCACGGCGGTGGCCGAGCTGGCAATGCCCGGCATGTTGTGGTGCTCGGCCAGCCAGTAGCGCTTGAAGCCGAGCGACTCGGCATGGCGCGCGGTGCGCACGGCAATGTCCAGGGCCTGGGCTACCGTGCCGCCTTCGCGCACGGCCACCAGGTCAAGCATGGAAAGCAGGGGGGGATGGTTCGTCGTCATGCCCCGTATTGTGGGCGCAAGCCAAATCTTGCCGCGCGCGTGCGGAGATGATTTGTTGACCGTTGCGGGAACTTAGAAAAATTCAATCGACAATCAATGGCCAAGTCGAATTACAATTATGTAACGTAATGAAACACGTGCGAGGCGGCGGGTTTCCGGCGCACAAGAACTGAAGGGCGGGGGATGTATGGGATTTTTCGGTCGATTGTTTCAACCGCGCGCCGACGGCTTGCAGGCGGAATCCAACTGGTCGCGCCTGCCCGATACCGATGCCAGCGAACTGGTGCTGTTCGACGACGAGGCGGGCCGGCTGATGGCGCAGTTCGACATCGACGCCGCCATCGCCACGCACGAGCGCTGGCTGCCCTGGCTGGGCGAGGTGCTGCAGGGCGCGCGCGACGAGCGCCTGCGCCCCGAGGTGGTGGCCGACGACAGCTGCTCCGAGCTGGGCCAATGGCTAAATGGAAGCGGCCGCACGGCGCTGGGGCATTACCCGGCGTTCGACATGCTGCTGCGGCGCCACCGTTATTTTCATGAGCAGGCGGCGGCCCTCATCACCCATGCCGAGGCCGGCGACAACCGGCTGGCCGAGCAGGCCCACAAGGCCTGCCAGCACGCATCGCGCCAGGTGGTGCTGCTGCTCAAGGAGCTGCAGCGCGGCCTCACGCCCTCGCGCCGCACGGTAGCTGCGCCGCAATAGCTGCCTTGGTGCGGCTCACAACCCCAGATGCGCCTTCATCGCTGCCCAGGCCGCGCCGTTCAGGCGGTTGGTGGTTGCCAGGCGCGAGCCGATGTCGGGTTTGGTCTCATGCGCGCGATAGACCCATTGGCTGCTGGGCGCGGCCGCGTCCCACCGGACTTCGGCATACGCCACGTTGTACTTGATGGCCGGAGTGGGCGGCTGGCCGGTGAAGCGCAGCAGGCGTGCGCCATTCACCTGGTCGATGCGGTAACCGCCCTGGGCGGCGATGGCCGCGCAGTTGGAGACCGCGGTCTGCGCTGCGTTCAGGTCGCATTCGTAGTAGGTTGCCGTGCCCTGGGTGGCGCTGGTGGGGGTGAAGGAGGCGCGCAGGTTCTTCAGTGGGCCGGTGCGGGCCAAATGGCTGGCTGGCGGCCAGCACGGCCAAGGCTGCGATGGCGGACGACCGTTGGCGCGGAGGGTTGGAGAGCATGGAGCTGCCGTGGCAATCAGGTGCCATTTGCGGCAAACCCCATGATTGATGAGGGTCAATCGCGTGTCACGCGCAGCACCTCTTCGCGGCTGGTGATGCCGGCCTGGACTAGGCGCTCGCCGTCCTCGCGCATCAGCTGCATGCCGCCGGCCAGGGCCTGGGCGCGCAACTCGGCCTCGGCCGTCTGGTTGTGGATCTGGGCGCGGATGGCGTCATCGACCACCAGCAGCTCGAACACGCCGGTGCGCCCGGCGTAGCCGGTGTGGCCGCAGTGCTCGCAGCCCGTGCC
>JAFEER010000160.1 GCA_018240985.1 Pseudomonadota bacterium | reverse complement strand
GGGCAGTTCATTGCGTGCCAGGGACTGGTTGCCCAGGTAGAAGGGGAAGGTGGCGTCCTTGGGGTGGGCGCGCGTCCAGTCGGCGGCCCAGCGCTCGGCGTCCGGCTTCTTGCCCGCGCCCTGCAGCGCGGCGTACAGGCGCACGGCGAGTTCGGGGCTGTCGGTCTGCTTGAGGCCCGTGCGGAAGGCGGCAATGGACTTGTCCCAGTTCTTGCCGGCCGCCTCGATTTCGCCTTCGAGCAGGTAGCCCACCGCCTCCTTGGGCCTTTGTTTTTGCACCTGATGCACTATGGCCAGGGCCTCATCGGGCTTTTTGGCGGCCATGGCCAGGCTGGTCAGGCCCTGCTGGGCTTCGAGCAGGCTGGGGTCGAGCTCCAGCGCCTTGCGCAGCTTGTCGGCCGCGGCCGCCTGGTCGCCCGCCATCAGGTAGGCAGTGGACATGCGCAGGTAGGGCTGGGGCGACTGCGGCTGCAGCGCCGCCATGCGGTTGAAGCTGGCCTGGGCCTGGTTGTGCTCGCCATTGGCGGCCTGTGCACGCCCCTGCACGTCGAGCAGCTGCACGTTGTCGGGCAGGGCCGTGACGGCGTTTTGTGCTGCCGACAGCGCCTCCTTGGGTTCGCTGCTGCGCAGGTAATGCTCGACCAGCATCACGCGCGGCACGGGGTTGCTGGGCGCCGCATCCACGGCCTTGCGCAGTATGCCGGCCAGCTCGGCCTTGTCGGCGCCATTGGCGGCACGCAGTTCCAGCAGCGCCTGGTAGGCCTGGATGTTGCCCGGCTGCGCCTTGATCGCCGCCTCCAGGCGCGCGCGCGCCGCGTCGGGGCGCTTCTCGGCGTTGTCCAGCACGGCCAAGATACCGGTGGCGGGAAAGTAATTGGCATCGATCTGCAGCGCCTGCTCCATGGCCTTGCGCGCGCCGGCCACATCGCGTTTTTGCAGCAGGGCGCGGCCGCGCAGGAATGGCGGCAAGACGTCACTGGGACGCTTTTTCTGCAGCGCATCGATGGCCTTGAGGGCCTGGTCGGTCTTGCCCTGCTGCAGCAGGGCGTTGATCAGCGCCATGTCGGCAACAACGCCCTGGTCGGATGCGGCAATGCTTTGCAGCTCGCCGATGGCGCTGTCACCCTGGCCCGCTGCCAGGTGGCTGAGCGCCAGCGTGGTGCGCTTGGCCGGGTCCTTCGGGTCCAGGCTCGCGGCGCGGGCAAAGTAGCGCTGTGCGCGCTCCACGTCGCCACGCAGCATGTAGACTTGGCCCGCCAGCGACAGCATGGCCGGATCGACATTGCCCGTCTGCGTGTCGCTCGGCAGCAAGGGCATGGCGCTGTCGAGCCGGCCCAGGCGCATATAGGCCGTCACCAGGCCACGGCGCGCCATGGCCAGGCCCGGGTTGATCTGCAGCGCCTTGGACAGCATCGCCTCGGCCTGCACGTTGGCGCCCAGCTGCAGCTCAGTCATGCCCGCCAGCTCCAGGCCGCGATAGCTCTCGGGCGCCTGCCGCAGCAGGTTTTGCGTCTTTTCCTGCGCCGTCTTGTAGTCCTTCTTGGTGAAGGCCAGCAAGGCCTCCAGGTACAGGGTCATCGGTTTGCCGGATGCCTCCTTGACCAGCTGCTGCAAGGCCTTCTCGGCATCATCCAACTTGCCCTGGACTATGAGCAGCTCGATGACTGCGGCCTGCCCATCCTTGTAGGACGGGCGAATCTTCACCGATTCCTCGTAGGCCGCCAGAGCGGCATTCATATCGCGCTTGCCATGCAGCAGCAGGTCGCCGCGCAGCTTGAAGGCCTCGGCCGCGGAGACGGAGTCGCGCGGCACCTTGTCCAGGCCGGCCAGGGCGCCATCGAGATCGCCGGTCATGGCGCTGGTGCGGGCCAGCTCCAACTGGGCGGGAGCGTAGTCCGATTTGATCTTGAGGGCCTCATTCAGGCTGTCGCGCGCGTTGTCGGGTTTGCCCTGACGCAGCCAGGCAATGGCCACGCTGGTCTTCAAGTTGGCCTGCGCCTCGGCGCTGCTCAACTGCTTGCCGGCATAGTCGCTCGTGACCTTGGCGTACTGCCCTGTCTGCAGCAAGGCATGCACCAGCAACGGCACGATCTCGTCGGCGGGGGCCCCCAGATCCTGTGCCTTCTTGAGCTCGGTTTCGGCTCCTTGCGCGTCGCCGGTGGCGAGCAAGGCCTGGCCCAGCATGAGGCGCGCCTTGACCAAATCGGGCTTGGCCTTGAGTGCGTTCTTGAGCTGGATGATGGCGGCCGGTGCGTCCTGGCGATTCAGGTAGTCCTGCGCCGACGCCACCAGCGCATCGGGGTTGTCGCCGCTGCAGGCCGACAGCAGCAAGGCCATGGCCAGCGTGGCGGCGGGGGCCAGGCGGCGGGAAACGGGCGTCTTCATCTTCATGCAGTTCTCCACGGATATTGGCATTCGCAGCTTAGAGCGGTTTACGCTGAGGTCTTCAGTCCCATGCGGTGCATCAGGTCGTACAGCGTGGGGCGGCTCACGCCCAGCAGCTCGGCGGCCTTGGCGACGGTGCCATCGGCCCGTGCCAGCGCGGCCAGCACGGCGCGCTCCTCGGCGGCCTCGCGCACCGTGCGCAGGTTCAGCGAACTATCATCGTCCACCCCATCCATGTCCGTGAGGCCCACATCCAGCGCGGTGATCTGATTGCCGTCGGCCATGATGGTGGCACGCTTGATGCGGTTTTCCAGCTCGCGGATATTGCCAGGCCAGGCGTGGGACTCGATCGCGCGCAGGGCATCGTCGGCCAGGCTCAGGTTGCGCCCATGCTCCTGGCCGAAACGCCGCACAAAGGCGTGCGCCAGCAAGGCCGCATCCCCGATGCGGGCACGCAGCGCCGGAATCTCGACCACGATCTCGGCCAGGCGGTAATACAAGTCCTGGCGGAAACGCCCGTCCTTGATGCATTGCGCCAGGTTCTGGTGCGTGGCGCACACCACGCGCACATCCACCGCAATGCCCTGGCGTCCACCCACGCGTTCGACCACTCGTTCCTGCAAAAAACGTAGCAGCTTCGCCTGTAGCGGCAGCGGCATATCGCCAATTTCATCAAGCATGAGCGTGCCCCCATGCGCCATTTCAATCTTGCCTGGCGTGGTCTTGGCGGCGCCCGTGAAGGCACCCTTTTCGTAGCCGAACAGCTCGCTTTCGAGCAGGTTCTCAGGAATGGCGGCGCAGTTGATGGCGACAAAGTTGCCCCCCCTGCGGCCCGACAGCTGATGCACCCCGCGCGCCAGCACCTCCTTGCCGGTGCCGCTTTCGCCCAGCAGCATCACCGAGGCATTGGTGTTGGCTACCTTTTCGATGGTGCGGCACACGCGCAGCATCTGCGGGTCGCGCGTGATCAGCCCCGACATGCCGTCGGGCGTCTGCAGCGCCTGCAGCCGCTTGTTCTCGGCCTGCAGCTCATGCATGCGGAAGGCCCGCTCCACGCACAGAACCAGCGCTTCGGCCTCGAAAGGCTTGGCCAGAAAATCGTAGGCGCCCAGGGCCACCGCCCTGAGCGCATTGGCCTGTCCGTTCTGGCCGGTGAGCACGATGACCTTGGTGTCGGGTGCGGTCGCCACGATCTGCTCGAGCAGCCTGAACCCCTCGGAAACCGAGTCCGCATCCGGCGGCAGCCCCAGATCCATGGTCACCACCGCCGGCGCATGCTTGCGCAGCTGCGCCATGGCGCTGTCGCAATCCTCGGCAGTGACCGATTCATAGTCGTTGAGCGACCACTTGATCTGCCTTTGCAGCGCCAGGTCATCCTCGACGATCAGCAGCGGCTGCGAACTGTCAGCACTCATGCCATCCCTCTCCTAAACATACAAATCCGAAGCACGATTGATTTCAATCAACGGCAGCAACAACCCCACCAAGGTGCCCCTGCCCACCTGGCTATCCACGGATACCTTGCCCCCCAGCTCCTGCACGTACTGAAAGCTTTCGTAGCTGCCAATGCCCATGCCGGTTTCCTTGGTGGTCTGAAACGGCTTGAACAGACGCGTCTGGACAAACTCTTCGGTCATGCCCTGGCCTTCGTCGCCGACTTCGACGCGCGCGTGGCTGCCATAGCGTTCGACCCGTATCCAGACGCGCTTGGCAGCGTCGGTCGCCTCCAGCGCGTTTTGCACCAAATGGCCGATGATGCGCTCCAAACGATCGGCGTGTCCACGGGTAAAAACCTGTGACGAGACGTCTATTTCAATGTTGCGCCCGCGTCGCGCGGCATTTGCGGCCAGGCGCTCGGCGATCTTGCCCAGATCTACGCCCACGGCGCCGGCGCCCGACGAGGCCCCTTCGCGCAGTTGCAGCATGAGCTGGCGCATGCGCTCCAGGGAGTTTTCCACGGTCATCAACATGTCGGCCTGGAACTCGGGGTTGTTTTGCAGCCGCTTGGCGTTCTTCACCATCAACGACAGCTGGGTGACGATGTTCTTCAGGTCGTGCACCACAAACGCCGACATGCGGCTGAAGGCCTCGAATTTGCGGGATTCGAGCAAGGCCTCGGTGGCCTGCATCTGCGCCAGGATGCTTGCCGCCTGGCGCCCGGCCGTCTTCAGCAGGTCGATCACCTCCCAGTTCACCTCTACCGCCGTGCGCGGGCTGGCCAGCAACACAAACCCCAGCAAGTCCTTGCCATGCCACAAGGGCACCACCAGCCAGGCATGCGGGTACTCGGCCAGCCAGTCGGGCACCCGCAAATGCTGGTAGCGCCCTGGGTAGGCACGCCACTCATCGAGGTTAACGACCCAGCCCGAGGAACGCATGAAGCCGGGCAACTCCCCCTCCTTGTCCACGGTGCTGGTGGTGGCGGCCAGGTTCCAGCGCGCCAGCTGCCGGTACTGATCGTCATCAGGACGCAGCAGCCACAAAGCGCCCGCAGGGCTTTCCAGCATATCGGCCAGGCCGCGGATCACGCTCTTGCCGGTTTCCTGCGGGTCGTCGTGGCTAGAGAGCGTGGCCGTGAACTTCAGCCACTCCTCGCGGTAGTCGAAACGGTAGCGAAAGAAATGCTTGCCCAGGAACACCCGCAGCGTGGCCCGCAGCGAGCCCGACAGGCCCACCGCCAGCGCCAGCACCAGCGCCACAAACACCAGGCCCAGCTGCAGCGCGCCACCCCAGGCACCGCCAAAGTAGCGCACGTAGTAGCCCACGCCGGCCATGAACAGCATGTACAGGCCCACCAGCACCAGCGTGGCCGAATGGAACATGACCTTGTGCGAGACGTGAATCTTCGCAATCCAGTTGCGATGGCGTGTCGTTGCCAGCCACAGCAAGGGCACCATGAGGGCGTGCACAAAGGGCCGCACGCTCAGGGCATCCGGGTCTATGCCCTGAAACAGCACGCCCTGGGAAAACAGGTACAGATCGAACAGAAAGCAGCCTGCGAGCCCCAGACAGACCGGTTTGGCGCTCCATAGCGAGTCCTCGGGCACGTTGCGCAGCAATTGCTCGAGCAGCACCAGCTCGATGATCGCCAGCAGCACCATGACAAAGGCCTGCCCCTTGGCGCCGGCAATCAGATAGACCATGACCACGGTCGCCGGCGCACCCAACAGCGCCACCACCAGCAGGGCCGGCCACCAGCGGTACCAACCATCCTTGGTTGCGGCGCTGCCGCTGCGGAAAAACAAGGCAATGAATGCCACCCAGCACAGGTAGCGCAGCAGATCCGCCGCCTGTGCAGCCAGCCACCAGGCCGGTGTCTCGGCGGCCGCGAGCAGGCTGGTGAGGCTCCAGACCACGGTCAGCACCGTGGCCGCCAGCATGACCACGGCGATGCGATTGACGGCCGCCCCCAGATACTGCTGGCTGATCAGACGCAGCGCCAGCAAGGCATAGGCCGCGCCAGCAATGGCCCAGCCCCAGTACCCCACCAAGTTTTCGCTGCTAGTCATCGTTCATAGTGACAAATCACACACCGGTTCAGCCAGTTGCATCAGCCCGCCCTGGCAAGCAATGATACAAAAAGAAACAAGCACCGTGTAGTGTGCCACTGAAATTCAGACCAGCACCTCAGGGCAGGCGGGGTGCCCCAGAAATGCCTGCGGGCTGGCGCTTGCGCCATAGGCGCCGGACTGCAATACCGCCACCAGGTCGCCCGGCTGGGCCACCGCCAGCTCCATGCGGTCGGCCAACAGATCCAGCGGCGTGCACAGTGGCCCCACCACGCTGGCCGTCTCGCGCTGCGCCGATTGCAGCTTGTTGCCGATGACGACGGGGTAATTGCGCCGGATCACCTGGCCAAAATTGCCCGAGGCCGCCAGATGGTGGTGCATGCCGCCGTCGGTCACCAGAAACACCTGGCCGCGCGAGAGCTTGCGATCGAGCACGCGCGCCACGTACACCCCGGCCTCGCCCACCAGGTAGCGCCCCAGCTCCAGCGCCAGCTGCACGCCGGGCAGCGCCTGCGCCAGTTGGCCTTGCACCTGCGCCAGCGCCTCGGCCACGGGCGCCAGATCCAGGCGCCGCTCGCCCGGGACATACGGTATGCCCCAGCCCCCGCCCAGGTTCACGTAGCGCACCGGCGCGGGCGCATGCTGCGCCAGGCGCAGCACCAGCTCGGCCGAGCGGCGCAGGCTCTCGGAAATCACCTCGCCGCGCAGGTTCTGCGAGCCCGTGTAAATATGAAAACCCTCGAACGCCAGCCCATTCTGTTGCACGGCTTGCAGCAGCTCGGGCAGCTGCTCCGCATCGATGCCGAACGGCTTGGCGCCGCCTCCCATGTGCATGCCGGCGCCGCGCAGCTCAAAGTCCGGGTTGATGCGCAGGGCCACGCGCGCCGGCTGGCCCAGGGCCTGGGCCGCATCGGCCAGCAGTTGCAGCTCGCGCGCCGACTCCACATGCAGGAGCACGCCCGCGGCCACGGCCTGGCGCAGCTCGGCCACGCGCTTGCCCGGGCCGGCAAAACCTATGTGTTTCGGGTCGGCACCGGCATCTAGCGCCAGCTTCAGCTCCCCGCTAGACGCCACATCCATGCCATCGACCAGCGGCCGCATGAAGCCCACCAGCGCCGGCATGGGGTTGGCCTTGATGGCGTAGTGCAGCTGCACGCCCGGCGGCAGCACCTGACGCACGGCAGCAATGCGCGCCGCTATCAGGGCGCGGTCGTAGGCGTAGAAGGGCGTCTGGCCGACGCGTTCGGCCAGCCGGCTCAAGGGCAGGCCGCCCAGCTGCAGCTCGGGGCCCGAGGTATCAAAGCAATCCATGTTCCTGCATCCAGCGTTGTCTATCGAGCTTGCCGTTGGGGCTGCGCGGCAAGGGCCTGTCCACCCACTGCAACACCCTGGGCAGCATGTAGGCGGGCAGCTGCTGGCGGCAATGCGCCATCAGGGCGGCATCGTCCTCGGCCGTTTGGCCGCGGGCCGCGGGCCCGGCCAGCAGCGCGGCGCAAATGGCGCTGCCCAAGGCATCGTCGGGCCTGGCATAGACCAGAGCCTCGGCCACCAGGCCGCTGGCGTACAGCACCTCCTCCACCTCGGTGGGGCTGACGCGGTAGCCCGAGGTCTTGATCATCTCGTCGCGCCGGCCCACAAAGTACAGAAAGCCCTCGGCATCGCGGCGCACGGTGTCGCCCGAGAACACCGCCAGCTCCGGCGCGGCCCAGTCGCCGCTGGCGACGCGCAGCGCCGCCGGCCAGGGCTTGAAGCGGCGCGCCGTCTCCTCGGGCCGGCGCCAGTAGCCCTGGGCCACCAGGGCGCCGCGGTGCACCAGCTCGCCGGGCTCGTCCACGGCGCATTCCGTGCCGTCCTCGCGCAGCACGCGCACGTCGGCATTGGGGATGGCGCGGCCGATTGAATCCGGGCGGCGCTCCACCTCATCGGGCGGCAGATAGGTGGAGCGAAATGCCTCGGTCAGCCCGTACATCAGATATGGCAGGGCCTTGGGCGCCAGCGCGCGCAGCTGCTCCAGCGTGGCGCGCGGCATGCGCCCGCCGGTATTGGCCCAGTAGCGTAAATGCTCGGCCGCGCCCGCCGGCCAGTCCAGGGCCGTGAGCTGCATGTACAGCGGCGGCACTGCCGTGAGGCAGGTGATGCGCTCGCGCGCCATGGTGTGCAGCACATCGCGCGGCAGCAGGTAGTTGAGCAGCACTACGCGCGCGCCCACCAGAAAGGCCGTGGTGAGCTGGCTGAAACCGGCGTCGAACGACAGCGGCAGCACGGCCAGCAGGCTGTCCTCGGCGCAGTTGTGCAGGTAGCTGGCCACGCTGGTGGCGCCGGCCACCAAGTTGCGGTGCGACAGCACCACGCCCTTGGGCGCACCGGTGCTGCCCGAGGTGTAGAAGATCACCGCCACATCGGTGTCCAGCACCCGGGGCAGCGCGACCGGCGAACTGGCCAGCACATCGGCCCAAGCGTGCTGGGCAAGGCCAGCGTCCAAGGCCGCGCCAGTTGCCGTGCCGTCATCACATACCAGCACATGGCGTAGATCAGGACAATCCGCCAGCTCCGCCACCAGGCTGGCCAGCCGCGTGGCCGATGTGACCAGCACCTGAGCGGCCGCATCGCGCAGGATATGCCCCACCTGCGCCGGCTTGAGCAGCGGATTGGCCGGCACCAGCACCCCACCGGCCGCAGGCGCGGCAAAGCTGGCAACCACGGTCTCCACCCGCTTGTCCAGGTACAGCACCACGCGCGCGCCCGGTTCCAGTCCCATGTGCAGCAAGCCGGCGGCGCAGCGCTCGATCTGCTGCTGCAATGCCGCGTAAGACAGGTGTTTGGCATCAACCGTCAGGGCCGTGCGCTCAGGCCATATGTCGGCGGCGCGCTGCGGCAGCTGGTGCAACAAAACCGGGGGGATGGCATGGTGAAAATTCGGCGCTTGAGGCATCGACGCATATTAAGGCAAGGCCCTGGCCCCAAATGCCCGGCGGCCAGTCGCAAGCCATAGTCTCTAGAATCCGGCCGCAGTTACCCTTTGCGACCCCCTATCCACCATGAACCTGACCGCACAAGTCCTGCGCGTACTGGATGAAGCACTCGGCCTGCAAGGCCGTGCCACAGACTTCAACCGCGACACCCCGCTGCTCGGCGCCCTGCCCGAGCTCGACTCCATGGCCGTGCTGGCCCTGATCACCGGGCTGGAAAACCGCTTCGGCATCACCTTCAGCGACCAGGATCTGCATGGCGCGGTGTTCGCCACCGTGGGCAGCCTCTGCGACCTGGTGGAACAGGCACTGGCCCAGCAGAACACATGAGCCCGCCTGCGCGCCAGGCCCTGCCGCAGGCGTTTTTTCTGCCTTGCGAAACTGGCCAGCGCTTTTGCCTGTACCACCCGGCGCAGGGCAGCAAGCCGCGCGGGCGCGTGCTCTACCTGCACCCCTTTGCCGAAGAAATGAATGCCACGCGCCGCGTGGTGGCGCAACAGGCGCGGGCGCTGGCGCAGGCCGGATATGGCGTGCTGCAGCTGGATCTGCTGGGCTGCGGCGACAGCTCGGGCGACTTTGCCGACGCCACCTGGGATGCCTGGCTGCAGGACGCGCTACAGGCACAGCGCTGGCTGGCAGAGCATGGCAGCGGCCCACTCTGGCTGTGGGGCCTGCGCGCCGGCGCCCTGCTGGCGGTGCAATCGGCGCATGCGCTGCGCGATGCCCAACACCCCATCCATCTGCTGCTGTGGCAGCCCGTGGCGAGCGGCCAGCAGATGCTGCAACAGTTTCTACGCCTGCACGCTGCCAGCCAGTGGCTGGGCACTGGTAAGTCGAGCGATCTGCCACCCAGCCAGGCCTTGGCCCAGGGCCAAACGGTGCGCATCGCCGGCTACAGCCTGAACCCCGCCCTGGCCCAGGGCCTGGGCGAGGCCCGCCTGTCCCCGCCCGCGACATCGCGGCACGCACGCCTGGTGTGGCTGGAGGTAAGCACCGCCACGCCCTCGGAACCAAGCCCCGCAGCAGCAAAGGCCCTCACAGCCTGGGGCACCGCTGGGTGGCAAGTCCAGGCACAGGCCGTGAGCGGGCCGGCGTTCTGGCAGACCGTCGGCACCGACGAAGCACCGGCCTTGATCGAGGCCACGCTGGCCGCCCTGGCGGGAGACGCGCTGCCATGAATGGGCACGAACAAGCCATCACGATCACTGGCGATGGGTTTGAGATGCTGGGCATCCTGAGCCTGCCCGCCGCCGGCGCTACCGCACACAGCACGGCCATGCTCATCGTGGTGGGAGGAGCGCAGTACCGCGCCGGCAGCCATCGTCAGTTCGTGCTGCTGGCACGCCGGCTAGCTGCTGCCGGCTACCCCGTGCTGCGCTTTGACCTGCCCGGCATGGGCGACAGCCCGGGTGAGCCGGTGCCATTCGAAGACACGGCGCCACATATCGCCGCCGCGCTGGATGCCATCGGGCAAAATACGTCCGCCCTGCGCAGCGTGCTCTGGGGCCTGTGCGACGGCGCCTCGGCCGCCCTGCTGTACCTGCACGCCCGGCAGGACGCGCGCGTTGGCGGCCTGGTTTTGCTCAACCCATGGGTGCGATCCGAGGCCGGCCTGGCCCGGGCGCGTGTCAGGCACTACTACCGCCAACGCCTGTTCCAACGCGACTTCTGGCGCAAGCTGGCCGGCGGCGGCGTGGGCTTTACGGCACTGCGCGGCCTGTGGCGGAATCTGCGCACCATGCGGCGGGCAGCGCCGCAATCACTATCTTTTCAAGAGCTTATGGCGCTTGCTTGGCAAGCGTTTGAAGGCAAAATATTGCTGATACTGAGCGGCAAGGATTTGACGGCGCAGGAGTTCATCGAGCATGCCCGCAGCCACCCCGGCTGGCAATGCGCCCTGCAGCGCCCATCGGTAACGCGCCACGATTTGCCCAATGCAGACCACACCTGCTCGCAAGCCGAAGATCAGCAGCAGCTGGAGCGGCTCACGCTGAGCTGGCTTGACACCCTGGGGCGCGACTGAGCGTAGCTGGCATTGCACCGTCCGGCAGTCAAACTCAGCGCCTTGCCCACTGCCCCACGAAATGCCGCCCCGCCGCCGCCAGGCCGCGCGGGCTGCGCGGGTCAAACGCCAGCAGGCCGATGCGCTCGCGCCGGTGCGCCATCCAGTCGCGCTTGTAGGCGTCGTCTCCCGTCAGGTAATCGACCTCCGAGACGCGATCCTCGTCCATCACATGCCGCATCAACTCCGCCGTCAGCACCGAGCCGGCGGACAGCTTTTCATGCCCCTTCGCGTAGGCCAGCTTGTAGATATTGGCCTTGCCCCCATGCACCAGCCAAACCTGCGCCGCCACCGGTTGCTGGCCGAGCCACAGGACACCCAGGCGCAACCAGCCCTCGCGCGCGGCGGTGCGCACCAGGCCCGGCATGAAGCCCGGGCAGGGTTCGGGCGTCTTCCAGCTCTGCGCGTAAACGGCCAGATAAGCCTCAAGCGCACGCTCCACGCC
>JAFEER010000015.1 GCA_018240985.1 Pseudomonadota bacterium | reverse complement strand
CGGCGTCTCGCCGCCAGCACCGAGGCTGGGATGGGGGCTGGAGCGCCGGCATCTTGCCGGCATCGACGCGCTAGCGTCGCTGGCCCCCACCCCTACCCTCCCCCAGAGGGGGAGGGAGTAAGACAGGCCATCTGAGACTCGTGGCTAGTCAAGCAGTTTTATTCGTTCTATCAAGCATCAGACACTGCACTACCGCGCTACGCATGGCGGTTTCAAATGAAAAATAGTTGAAATCGCCAGGACAGCGGCGCTATGTGCTCTCTTTTTTGAGGGAATGGGGGGCCGTGTCGTGCTCCAGATAGCGCTCCAGCCCCCGGCCGCCGGCCTGCATGAGCCGGTCGTGGTTCCAGCGCAGCAGGGGGTGCAGCAGCGGCGCGAGCCGGTTCAGCCAGAAGCCGGGGGTGCGCACCTGCCAGTCAAAGCGCACGCTGGTTTGGTCTTGTTCCCGGGTCAGCAGGCAGCGGCCCATGCCCTCGAGGTCGCCGCAGGCCTGGCCCTCGATCAGGTGCGGAGCCTCCATGCGTGTGACGCGGGCGACGAAGCTCAGATGCAGGGGCAGGGCGCCGCGGCAGGTGTAGCGCCGCAGGGCGCCCAGGCCCTGGGCGTCGCCGGGGGCCAGGGTCACGCTCTGCACTCCCGGCCACCACAGCGGCCAGCAGTCTGCGTCGGCAATGGCGTTCCAGACGGCGTGCAGCGGCGCATGAAAGCGCCACTGGGTGCTCAGCCGGTAGATACAAGCGTCGGAGCTGCGCATGCGGGTCGGCGTTCAGGGGGAGAAGAAGCGCTCGGGAAACGCCACGTCGAGGCGCGCGTCGCTCATGTCCACGGACTCGATCAGGCCGCCGTCGGCGCCGAAGCTGTCCACGCGCAGCGGGAAGCCGCTGTCCCGCGCCAGCCATGCGCGGTAGCGGTGTACCGCGCCCGCGGGCTCGCCCGCCGGGCCGGTGATGTCCAGCAGGGTCGCCGCCTGCCCGGCCAGCTCCGTGTCGGCCGGCGGCGCAGAGCTGCCGCGCTCGCTGAGGCGCCGCATGTCGGCCAGCAGCACGCCTACGTCCGAGCGATCGACGCGGTGGCCGCGCGGGTTGCGCAGCAGCGCATGGTCGGGCGCCAGATCCAGCCGCGGCCAATGCCCCAGGCCGAAGGGCCACAGGCGCACGCGGCCGGTGTCGGGCGCGTAGACCAGCACCGCGCCGCGGTGCGGCTGCTCGAACTCCATGCGCACCCAGCCGGGCTTGCGGAAGCTGTAGCGGATCACCTCCCGCACGCCCGTGGCGTCGGTCGAACGCAGCGTGACCTGGTAGCCGTGCAGGGCCTCGAAGCAGGCCGCGGCGGCGGCCAGCGGGTCGGTCTGAGTGGCGGTCTGCGGGGCGGCCATGGCGGTCAGGGGCAGCAGCGTCAGCAGGGCCAGGGCGGGCCAGCGCCATGCCATGCGCTATTCCTGCGCCTGCACCTGCAGCGTGCCGGCCATGCCGTGATCGCGGTGGCTTTTGAACAGCAGCAGCCGGTTGGGGCAGTAGAACGGGTAGCTCCCCGGCGCCAGTGTCAGTGTCAGGGTCTGCTCCTGCGTCTCCAGGTTCACGTCGGCCAGCCGCTCGCCGCCGGGGCCCTCCAGCACGAAGCGGTGCGGGATCACGCCGGGCTCCACGCTCAGGCGGATCTCCAGCGGCTGGTTGGCGCGCACCACGATGTGCGACGGCCGGAAGAAGTAGCTGCCGCCGACGATGGCGATGCGCTGCACGCCATCGGCGCCGACCGTGGTGGCGGCGTCCTGTGCGGCGGCCGCGCCCGCCAGCAGCCACAGGGCCGCGAGCGCCAGGAGGCGGCAAACCTTAGCGGGGACGATGCGGGACATGATGCCTCCCATGCGAAAGCCAGAAGCGCGCCGCGCTTCGGGTGAAAATCGGCCGTACCGGCACATTCTCGCACCGGCCGCGGCGCCGTTCAATGCGGCGCGCACCCAGGCCCTTGAAGCGCGCCGTTTCGCCCCCAGCTGCGCAGTCGTTCCGGCAGCGCCGGAAATCCCGCATACCAAACCCTCTCATCCGATTCGCACAACACCCATGAGCAAGCACACCCATTCCTTCCAGGCCGAGGTCGCACAACTGCTGCACCTGGTCACGCATTCGCTGTACTCCAACAAGGAAATCTTCCTGCGCGAGCTGGTCTCCAACGCCAGCGACGCCTGCGACAAGCTGCGCTTTGAGGCGCTGAACGACGCCTCGCTGTACGAGGACGCGTCCAACCTGGAGGTGCGCGTGTCCTTCGACAAAGAGGCGCGCACCCTCAGCATCACCGACAACGGCATCGGCATGAGTACGCAGGAGGCCATAGACCACTTGGGCACCATCGCCAAGAGCGGCACCAAGGACTTCATGAGCCGCCTGTCGGGCGACCAGAAGGCCACGGCCAGCGAGCAGGGCCAGTTGATCGGCCAGTTCGGCGTGGGCTTCTACTCGGGCTTCATCGTGGCCGACAAGATCACGGTCGAGAGCCGCCGCGCGGGCCTGAAGGCCAATGAAGGCGTGCGCTGGGTGAGCGGCGGCGCGGGCGACTTCGAGGTCGAGCAGATCGAGCGCGCGGCGCGCGGCACCAGCGTCATCCTGCACCTGCGCGACGACGCGGGCGACTACCTGAACGCCTGGAGCTTGAAGCAGATCATCGGCAAATACTCCGACCACATCAGCCTGCCCATCCTCATGGAAAAGGAAGAGTGGAAGGAGGGCGAGAAGGAGGGCGATGCAGGCGCCATGGTCAAGACCGGCGACTGGGAGACGGTGAACAAGGCCAGCGCCCTGTGGGCCCGTCCGAAGAAGGACATCACGGCGGAGCAGTACCAGGACTTCTACAAGACCATCAGCCACGACTTCGAGAACCCGCTCTCCTGGAGCCACAACCGCGTCGAAGGCAACACCGAGTACACGCAGCTCTTGTACATCCCGGCCAAGGCACCGTTCGACCTGTACAACCGCGACAAGCATGCCGGCGTGAAGCTGTACGTCAAGCGCGTCTTCATCATGGACGATGCCGAGGCGCTGATGCCGCAGTACCTGCGCTTCGTCAAGGGCGTGATCGACTCCAGCGACCTGCCGCTGAACGTGAGCCGCGAGCTGCTGCAGGAATCGCGCGACGTGCGCCTGATCCGCGACGGCTCGGTCAAGCGCGTGCTCTCCATGCTCGAAGACCTGGCGCGCCACGACAAACACGAGGCCGCGGCCGGTGCCGAGGGCACCAACGGCGATGTCACCGACGTGGTGAGCGAGGACGACAAGGCCAAGGAGGGCAAGTACAGCCAGTTCTACGCCGAGTTTGGCGCCGTGCTCAAGGAAGGCCTGGGCGAGGACTTTGCCAACCGCGAGCGCATCGCCAAGCTGCTGCGCTTTGCCAGCACCAGCAGCGACACGGCCAGTGTCGGCCTGGCCGACTACAAGGCGCGCATGAAGGAAGGCCAGGAGGCGATCTACTACATCACCGCCGACACACTTGCCGCCGCCATGAACAGCCCGCAGCTGGAGGTCTTCAAGAAGAAGGGCATCGAGGTGCTGCTCATGACCGACCGCGTGGACGAGTGGGCGCTGAACTACCTGCAGGACTTCGACGGCACGCCGCTGCAGAGCGTGGCCAAGGGCGCGGTAGACCTGGGCAAGCTGCAGGACGAGGCCGAGAAGAAGGCGGCCGAGGACGCCGCCGAGGCCTTCAAGCCGCTGCTCGCCAAGCTGAAGGAAGCCCTGAAAGACAAGGCCGAGGACGTGCGCGTGACCACGCGTCTGGTCGATTCGCCCGCCTGCCTGGTGGTGCAGGATGGCGGCATGAGCCAGCAGCTGGCGCGCATGCTCAAGCAGGCGGGCCAGAGCGCGCCCGAGTCGAAGCCCGTGCTGGAGGTGAACCCCGAGCACCCGCTGGTGAAAAAGCTGGACGGCAGCGTGCACTTCCACGACCTGGCCCACATCCTGTTCGACCAGGCCCTGCTGGCCGAGGGCGGGCTGCCGGAGGATCCGGCGGCCTATGTCAAGCGGGTGAATGCGTTGCTGGTTTAATGTGGGTTAAAATTGGCTTTAACCGTTACATGGTAAGCGCTTAAAGCTATTAAAAATATAGCGTTTAAAACCCCGGTGGAGTTGGATTCCTCTGGGGTTTTTTTTGTGCTGGCGCTTGCTCTCGACCTGCAGGCGAAGTTGGCAGCCGTTGCCCATAGAGGCCGGATTCAGGCACTACTTGGTATCTTGCAGAAGCGAAGGCTGTGCTTCCAGCATTTCTTCCGATCCCCGTACATGCCGAAGGAGCGCCGCTTTTGCGGCTTCTGTATCTCGGCTGGAAAATAGCTTGACCAGTGCGGCATGGCTGTTCAGGCTTCGCTTTAGTCTTGCCGGATCATTCACAACCGCGGTACGAAGTGCCTTGAATCGAGATGCCACTATTTGGTAGGCATCTCGCAGCAGCGGGTTTTGAGCTCCTTCCATGACGGTTTCATGGAATTCCGAATCAAGCTCAAGGTACTGCCGCGTATCTCCTGCTTTCAAGGCATCGCGCATCTGGCTGACTACCTTGTTGAGCGCGTCCACCAAAGCAGTGCCTGGAATTTTTAGCGCTTCTTCTGTTGCCGCAGTCTCCAGCATCTCGCGAAAAGCAGACAGTTGCCTGAGTTCGGTTCGATTGAGGTGAAAGACATTGGCTCCTGCGAACGGCCGAAGCTGAACCAATCCTTCCTGGGCAAGGAGTCGAAAGGCTTCGCGAACAGGAGTTCGGCTGATACCCAATTGCTCTGCGATCGCCATTTCGGAGAGGGGAGCGCCCATCGGGAGCTCGCCGCCGATGATGGCCTCGCGGAGTTGGGCAGCAGCGTTCTCTGCAGTGGAGCGTCGTACGAATTGGTCTAAGTGAGAGCGACGGAGAGGGGGCTGCATACACCATATTGTATTTTGGAGAGACTATCGATGTTATCGAAATCCCATGTGCCCCAACGTATCTGCCGATGCAATGTTCCGTGCCTCATGCAGATTCTTGCGTCGCAGAACTATTTCAGGTCTGCACGGAGTACGCCCAGACGATTCAGGACTGCCTTCTCGTCCTTTCGGCTCTGGACGACGAACTTGGCGAAATCCTCCGAGCCTTGGTAGGCGGGCACGAATTCAAATTCGGCCATGGTGCGACGCACATCGGGATCTTCAAGCGCGGCGCGGAACGCGTCGTGGAGCTTGGACACCACCTTTGGATCCATTCCCTTGGGGCCGGCGATACCGATTGGCGATTCGATGACCAGCGGGTAACCCAGGTCTTTCAAAGTGGGCGCATCGGGCCAGCGTTTGGTGCGCTGTGATGTCCAGACCGCGAGGAGCTTTACTCTGCCGCTATCAACCAGCGGCTTGAAGCCAGCGCCATCGACTTGCAGGTCTACATGGCCACCAAGAAGTGCGGTATTGGTCTCGGGGCTGCTCTTGAACGGCACATGTGTCAATTGGATGCCGGCAAGTGCGCTGATCTGCTCCATTCCCAGATGGGGAGTCGTGTTTTGCCCCGGCGATGCGTAGGAGAGCTTGCCTGGGTTTTTCTTGGCATAGTCCACGACATCTGCCCAGGATTTGAATGCAGTGTGGGGCGCTGCGGTGATGCCGAAAGTAATGCCGGCCAGGTTGACGATGTATGTGAAATCCTTCTCCGGATCGTAGTTGGTCTTCTGGATAAGAGGCAGGCGATACAGCGGCGCTCCGACCTGGGCGATGGTGTAGCCGTCCGGCTTTTCCTTGGCGGCCATTGCGGCGGGCCCCAGTGTCCCGCCGGCCCCCGGCTTGTTGTCGACCACGATGGGTTGCCCCAACGTCTTGCTGGCCGACTGTGCCATGGCACGCATCACTGCGTCGATAGATCCCCCCGCCTGCCAGGGAACGATGAACGTGATCGGTTTGGAAGGGTAGTCGCCGGCATGACTCAGCAACGGCACGGCGCAGATGGCCAATGTAGATAGCAGGCGGGATCCGAACTTCATTTCTGTTTCCAGGTAATTGATGGAATGGTGTGGATCAGGCAAGAGTATTGCGTCCAGTGTTCAGTGCATTGTATACTGCACACCATTCATATGGCAATCAATGAGGACAGCAGATGAAAGTCACCAAAGTTGAAGTACTCGAGGCCGATCTTTCCGGTCGTGATGGCATGGCGTCATGGAAGGTCGTGCTGGTTCGCCTGCACACGGATGAAGGCATCAGTGGGCTGGGCGAAGCTGGCATGGCCTACGGAACTGGCGCGCCTGCAGCCGGCCCCATGATCCAGACGCTCGGAGAACGTTTCGTGCTGGGTGCCGACCCGTTTCATACGGACTCTGTATGGGAGGATCTGTTTCGCCGCTCCATTTGGGCCGATGGGGGCGGGCCTGTGGTCTTCTCTGCCATCAGTGCTCTTGATGCAGCACTGTGGGACATCAAAGGGCGGGCTTTGGGTAAGCCAGTGCACCAGTTGCTGGGGCGTGCGACGCCGAACCCGCTGCGCTGTTACGCGAGCCAGCTTCACCTTGGCTGGGGTGAGGATGGGCGGCGGTTGGCGAGTCCAGCACAGTACCGGGATACCGCCATCCAGGTGCGGGAGCTCGGATATGACTGCATCAAGGTGAATCCCGTCATGCTCGATGATGAAGGGGGGTACGCAACCGGGCTACGTGGGACGCTTACGCCGGCTCAGCGAAATCTCTACCGCAAACGCATGGAGGCGGTTCGCGAAGGCCTTGGCCCGGACGTTGACATCATCCTCGAACTCAATGCACTGACATCCACCAACGGAGCTTTGCAAATCGCCGATCTGGTGCATGATCTCGGGATCCTCTTCATCGAGGAGCCGACCCATAACAACAGTAGCCATGCTCATCTGAAAATGGCCCGGAAGTCGCCTGTTCGCTTGGCCATTGGCGAGCGGCTATATACGCGCTGGGGCTTTCTGCCTTACCTGGAAGAGGGCTCCATCGACATGATCCAGCCCGATGTCTGTCTGGTGGGCGGCATTAGCGAGGCCTATCGGGTGGCCCATCTGGCGCAGGCATATGACGTGGGAGTGCAGGCGCATGTCTGTGGCTCGCCTTTGGCCACGGCCATCGCGCTGCAGTTCGAAGCGGGAATTCCCAACTTCGATATTCATGAAAATCATGCGTACACGATGCGTCGCGCCAATCGGGAGCTATTCGAAGAAGACCTGCAACCAAAGAACGGCAAGTTCGCCGTGCCGACCGAGCCTGGCTTTGGTATGACACTGCGCACCGATGCCGAGAAGGACATGGTCAAGTACAGCGTAGAGTTGCCGAAGTAAGTCACTCAAGAAGGCGGCCCGACCAGGTGTGGACGGGCGACATCAGCTGCATCCACGCCTTTGAAGGTTGCTGAAGGCTGGATGTACCGTAAGGGCCGGCTCTTAATCGGCGCACGCACGCTGGAGCAGCTGCAGGACGCGGCGCGCAGCGTGAGCGGCTCGCTCCTGCAGGCCTCGCAGTCCGCGCTGATGAAGCGCTCTAACAGGGCGGTAGGTTGAGGCTGGCCATCGCTGGAGCAGGAGGTCTGCCCCCCATGCGGTGGCTCCCATGCAGGAAAGGCAAGTGCACAGTGCAAGGGTAAGGACGTGGCGCATCGCGCCATGTTTCCACGAAGCCTGTCGATCTGCGCGTAGGGTGCGGGTTTCTGTAGTGGCGCCACGTTTCCGCACGACCTTTTCCCGGCGCGCCAGCGCCTTTCGGCGCAGGGGGCTCCGGCGCGATCGTCGGTGCCTGCGCCGCAGGCTCCGCTGCGACCATGGGCGGTCATGCCACGCCATGGCCCAGGGCCAAAAGCAGCCGCAGGGACAGCAAACCCAGTACTGTGGCCATGACGTAGTGCTGCGCTTGCACCCAACCGCGGTGGTCGCCGAGGACTTGCGCGACACGCGCTGCGCACAGCACCAACAGGGTGTGGGTAACGGCGCCGGTCGAGATTTGTACGGCACCGAGCGTGATGCACTGCAGCAGCGGCGTGCCCCGCTCCGGATGCAGGAACTGCGGCAGCAGCGACAGGTAGAACACGGCGACCATGGGGTTGAGCAAGCAGGTCAGGAAACCCATACGCACCAGCCGGCCGGGTCGATCGCGCGCCAGCGCACGGGCATCGAACGCTGCTCCGCCGGCCGGCCGCAGTGCCTGCCAAGCGATCCACAGCAGGTAGGCCGCGCCGGCGCAGCGCAGCGCGTCAAACGCGCCGGGCACGGTCACCAGCAAGGTGGTCAGGCCCAGCGTGGCGGCCAGCAGGTGCACACCGTAGCCCAGCGCGACACCCACCAGCGACGACAGGCCCGCGGACTGGCCCTGCGTCAGGCTGCGCGAGACGCAGTAGACCATGTTGGGTCCGGGCACCAGCGCCAGCGCCAGCGCTGTCAGCGCGACGATCAGCAGTTCCTGCAGGGTGAACATGGTGGCTCCTGCCAAGCTTGGTGCAAACGCCAGGTTGGCTAGCGGCTTTTGGCCTTGCCCGGGGCTGCGCATTTCACGTCGGGCGGTGTGTCTTGCATGCGGGCCTCCAATGGCTGTGCAGGTGGTGATGGCGGGAAGATTTGCCGCTTGCTTGCCGACGTCATATGGTTGGCGCAAATGAGCCGCGGATCCTTGAATTGACGGAGCAATGTTGCGTTTTATGGGTGGATTGCGCATCCACCACTTGGTGGAGAAAATGGCCCCCAACATGCTCGCGAAACGGGGGCGGCAGATGGACACTGACCAGGCGTTTTCGTCGCTCATCGGCGACATCTACGATTGCACTCTAGACCCCGGTCGCTGGCCTTGGGCGCTCGGCAACGTGGCGCGCTTTCTCGGCTGCGAGCGCGTGAGCCTCACGCTCAACGACCTGCGGCGCGACCGGATCCTGATCGAGGAGAGCCACGGCTGGGAGCCAGGCGGGCTGGCCAGGCGCAACCTGCATCTGCCAGAGATTCATGCCGTCTTGCAGAGTTGGTTTGGACGAGGCTTCGCGGCTGACACGCCCTTCGTTGCAAGCCACGAAATTCCTGCGCAGGCCCTGCTGGAATCACCCTATTACCGTGACTGTCTGCAACCGCTTGGCATCGTGGATATCGCACACTTTTTCATGATCCGTTCGGAGGCGAGCTTCTCCGAGATCGTGCTCATGCGCCACGCCAGTGTCGGTCCGTTCGGCGCGCCCGAGTTGGAAGCAGGCAAGCTGCTGCTGCCACACCTTCGGCGGGCGGTCACCATCAGCCAGGTGCTGGATGCCAAGGTCATCGAACAC
Organism: Pseudomonadota bacterium; assembly: GCA_018240985.1. GTDB lineage: Bacteria > Pseudomonadota > Gammaproteobacteria > Burkholderiales > Burkholderiaceae_C > Alicycliphilus. The sequence continues at coordinate 116 of JAFEER010000015.1, read as the reverse complement.
CGGCACCTGGCGCAGAGCCTGGATGCCTTGCAATGCGCCGTCGTGCTGACCGACGACAGAGGTGCAATCGTCCACGCCAATCGGGCAGGCGGTGAACTGCTGAGCCAGGGGCAATG
>JAFEER010000159.1 GCA_018240985.1 Pseudomonadota bacterium | reverse complement strand
TCAGTCCCTGCGCAAAGCCCTGGGCCTGCGTGCCGCGCGCCAGCAGCCAGGCAACGATGGGCGGGCCCATGATCTGCCCCAGGCCATAGACGGCGGTGATCAGGCTGGCAAAGCTGTCGGCCGACTGCGGCCACAGGCGGCGCGCCTCCTGCATGCCATAGAAGGTGATGGCGGTGAACGGCAGGCCCAGCAGCGTGCTGCTGAGCGCAAAGCCCGCCGGCGTAGGCCACCACAGGCCTATGGCGATGCCTGCAGCCTGCATGACGTAACAGGTCACCAGCAGCCAGCGTCTGTCCCAGGCCATGGGCGCGCGCGTGCTCAGGGCCGCGCCCACCGCCACGCCGGCGCCGAACATCGGCCAGAACAGATCGGGCCAGGGCGAGCCCGTCGGCAGCGCCCCGCGCGCAATCACCGGCAGAAAGGTGGCGGTGACGATGTAGCCAAACCCCGACAGGCCGTAGGCCACGGCATGCAGCACGCGCGCACTGCGCGTGCCGCCCGCATGCGCCGCCGTGGCATGCCCTGCGGCGCCGGCCACGGGCTTGACGGCCCGGCCCTTGAGCACCGGCCAGATGACGGCGCACAGCAGCACCGACAGCAGGGCAAACAGCGCCCAGGCGCTGGCCGCGCGCCAGTCGGCCTGCACCATCACACTGGTGGCCAGGCCCGTGAGAGCGATGCCCACGCCCGGCCCGCAGAAGATCAACCCGCCCATCGCCGGGCGCCCCAGCACCGTCAGGCGCACCATGGCCCAGGCGGCGGTGTTGAGCAGCACAAAGGCGCTGGCCACGCCGGCGGCAAAGCGCAAGCTCGGCCAGCTGGCCGGCCACGGCAGGGCCATGGCCAGCGTCAGCAGCACCGTGGCCACCAGGCCGGCGCGCGCCAGCCGCGCCGGATGCCAATGCTGGTACAAGGCCGGCCCCACCCAGGGCAGGGCCATGCAGGCCAACGCGCCCACCAGGTAGCCGATGTAGTTGGCGGTGGCCAGCCAGCTGCCCTGGGTGAGCGTCACCACGCCGTCGTGCAGCATCATCGGCAACAGCGGCGTGAAGGCAAAGCGCCCCACGCCCATGGCCACGGCCAGCGCCAGCATGCCAGCCAGGGCCACGGCCGCGGGCCGTTCGGCCCAATGTTTTGGGTTCTCCATCAAAATCCTCAGCTCCAGAATCTGGAATCATCGCAGCAACCGATTTCACCCGTTGCCTGCGGTACTGACCACCATGAACAATCTCTTGCTACAAAGCCTGGGGCTGGCTCTGCCCATCATCCAGGGCCCCATGACGGGTTCGGACACGCCGCAGCTGGCGGCCGCCGTATCGCAGGCCGGCGGCCTGGGCTTTCTGGGCTGCGGCATGCGCTCGCCCGCCGCCATGCTGGAGGCCGCCGCGGCCGTGCGCGCCGCCACAGGCAAGCCCTTCGGCATGAACCTGTTCGTGCTGCAGACACCCAAGCCCAGTGCCGCCGAGGTGGCCGCTGCCATGGCACGCCTGGCACCGATGTATGCGCGTTTCAAGCTCCAGCCCGAGGCGCCCACGCGCTGGTGCGAGGACTTCGCGGCACAGTTCGAGGCGCTGATCCAGGCGCGCCCGGCCGTGGCCAGCTTCACCTTCGGCATCCTCTCGGCGCCCCAAGTGCGCCGCATCCAGGATGAGGCCGGCAGCTTCGTCATCGGCACCGCCACCACGCCGGACGAGGCGCTGGCCTGGCAAGAAGTGGGGGCCGACGCCGTAGTCGCCAGCGGCCTGGAGGCGGGCGGGCATCGCGGCACCTTCCTGGGCGACTGGGAGGGCAGCCAGATCGGCACCCTGGCCCTGGTGCCGGCCTGCGTGGACGCGCTCAGCATCCCCGTCATCGCCGCCGGCGCCATCATGGACGGCCGCGGCATCGCCGCCGCGCTGGCCCTGGGCGCGCAGGCGGTGCAGATGGGCACGGCCTTCCTGGCCTGCCCCGAGTCGGCCATCACCACCGCCCAACGCGCCGCCATGGCCACAGCCCAGGCCACGGACACGCGCCTGACGCGCATCTTCTCGGGCCGCCCGGCGCGCGGCATCCTGAACCAGGCCCTGCGCGAGCTGCAGCCGCACGAGGCGCAGATTCCAGCCTATCCGATACAAAACGCCCTCATGGGCCCGATCCGCCGTGCCGCCGCGCAAGGGGGCGATGCTGGGCATATCGCGCTGTGGGCCGGGCAGGGGGTGGGGGCGGCGCGGGTGCTGCCGGCCGATCAGTTGGTGCAAACGCTGGCGCAGGAGTGGCAGACGGCGCGCAGCAAGCTACAAATTACATAGTGCATGGCGCTTGCCAGATATGCGGTGCAAGCCATTTCACCTGATTAGCGACATATTTCAGATCAACCCGCGGGCCCTCACCCCCACCCTCTCCCAGAGGGAGAGGGAGAAATACCGGCGCATTCGCATGCCGGCTCATGGCGCAGGCGTGGCGTGAAACCAGCGCAGGAATTTGCGCCGGCGCAGCCACCAGCCGCGGCGCAGATAGGCGCGTTCCAGCTCCTGCGGCGTTAGTGGCGAAGAGGCAAGGAAGTTCTGGCGCAGCCGCTCGGCCAGCACCGAGGGCGGCGGCTCCGCTATGTTGCTCTGGCACACATGACGCATGGCGCCGGTCAGGCAACGCGCGGCCTGATGCGCCAGCGCCAGGCGCAGGCCGTCCTGCTGTAGCTCTGGCCCGCCCTGCAGGGCCTGCGCCAGCGGCAGCAGCGCCGCCGACTGATCCAGCGCCTTGGGGGTGGTCATGGTGGCCAGGATGGAGCTGCCGCGTTGCCGGTACGCCACCCAGGGCCGGGGTTCGTAGAAAAAGCTGTGCGCCCGCAGCGCCATCAGCGGCATGGTGGCCATGTCCTCGAAGTAACGCCCCACGGGAAAGCGCAGCCCCTGCCACAGCCAGCGGCGCGAGACCTTGGACCAGGCATGCAGCTCGCCGGTCATGAGCATGCCGGCCAGGAGCCGGCCACGATCCTGCACCAGCTGCCGCGCCGGGCCGTCGAAACTGCGCCTGTGGCCCTCGCCGCGCAGCCGGTGCTTGAGCCGCACCTGCTCGCGCCAGACCTGGAAGTCGCACAGCACCACGTCGGGCGCGTGCTGGCGCACGATGGCCTGCAGGCCGGCGATGGCGCCGGGCAGCAGCTTGTCGTCCGAGTCGAGAAACCACAGATAGTCGCCCGTGGCGGCGTCGATCATGGTGTTGCGCGCGGCGCTCAGGCCGCCGTTGCGCGCGTGCCGCAGCAGCTGCAGCCGCCCGGGCCAGCGCTGATCGAGTTGCTGCATCAGTTGCCAGGAGCCATCGGTGGAGCAGTCATCGAGCACCAGCACCTGCACGCCGCCCCCGCTCGGCAGCTGCTCGATCACCGAAGCCAGGCATTCCTCCAGATAGGGCGCTACGTTGTAGACCGGCAGCAGAATGCTCAGCCAGGTCATGCAGCCGCCCTGGGGTCAGGGCGGCCCAGGGGTAGCGCACCCCGCTCCATGCCGCGCAGCGCGGCCCACAGCACGCCGGTGTAGAACACAAACACCATGATGCCGCTGTTGTGGTTGAAGAAGGGCTGCGTCATGCCGAACATCAGGTAGGCCACGGGCAACAGGCTGCCCATCATGCGCAGGGCCAGGGCCTGGTGCCAGGCGGCGCAATCCTGCGGCCACTGCTGCAGGCGCCTGGTGCTGGGCCAGAACAGGTACAGCACGTAGGCGAACAATGCCGCCTGCAGCAGCACCCCCAAAATACCTACCTTGACCCACACGTCCAGAAAATCATTGTGGATCTGCGGGTAGTGCACCAGCATTTCATTGAACTCGCCCCGGGCCACGCGCCGGTTCATTTCCTCGACGAAGCCATGGGCACCCCAGCCCAGCCAGGGTTTTTCCGGGATCATCTGCCCCACCAGCCGGTATTGATCCAGCCGCACCCCCAGGGACGTGGCCGCGGTGCCGCCGTTGAAATAGCTCGTCACCTCGGCCACGCCTTCGCCGATGCGCGCATGCAGGCGTGGCGTCATGGCGAGCACCCCGGCAAGCAGCAGGGCCAGGGCCAGCAGCAGCGCCAGCAAACGGCCAAACAGCCTGGGACGCAGCTGCCGCACATTGACCAGCCAGAGCGGAAACACCAGCACCAGGGCCAG
>JAFEER010000158.1 GCA_018240985.1 Pseudomonadota bacterium | reverse complement strand
CGAAAGCCCACCTGCCCTTGCTGCGCGCCGCCGAAGTAGGCGATGACGAGCGAGAACACGGTGAACACCAGGGCCACGGCCAGCACCCAGCGGTTGCGCATGCGGTCGCGGAATTCCTTGGCCGCGACGGTGAGGATAGGGGTGATTTCCATGAAAGGCTTCAGACGGAGAGGCCGAAGAACATGTCTTCGAGCGAGGGCTCGTGCAGGCGCAGGTCCTGCACACGCGCACCCAGGGGGGCCAGTGCGGCCAGGGCGGCCATCTTGTGTTCGCGCGGGCATTGCAGCTGCAGTCCGGACGGGGTTTGCGCGGGCTTCACGCCCGTGGCCAGGTGCAGCGCATGCAGCGCCTCGTGGCAGCTCTCGGGGGCCAGGTCGATCTCCACGATCAGCGGCAGGCCGGTGCGCTCGCGCAGCTCGTGCACGCTGCCCAGCGCCTCGACCTTGCCCGACACGAGAATCGCCAGACGATCCACGCGCTCCTGCAGCTCGGCCAGGATGTGCGAGGTGATGATGACGGTGACGCCCTGCTGCTGCAGGCCGCGCAGCGTGGCGTAGAAGTCGCGTATTGCCTGCGGATCGAGGCCGTTGGTGGGCTCGTCCAGGAACAGCACGCGCGGGCTGCCCAGCAAAGCTTGGGCAAAACCCAGGCGCTGGCGCATGCCCTTGGAATACTCGCGCACCGGGCGCTTGCCGGCATGGGCCAGGCCTACCTTGTCCAGCATGGCCGCGCACTCATCCAGAGGGGCGCCCTTCAGGCGCGCGAAGAAGTGCAGCGTCTCCAGGCCGTCGAGGTTGTCGTACAGCACCACGTTCTCGGGCAGGTAGCCGAGCTGGCGGCGCGCGGCGCGAAAGTTGCGCCCGCCCACCGGCGTGCCGCCCACCAGGATGCTGCCGCTGGTGGGGGTGAGCAGGCCCAGCATCAACTTGAAGAGCGTGCTTTTGCCGGCGCCGTTGTGGCCGATCAGGCCAAAAATCTCGCCCTGGGGAATGTCCAGATCCACGCCGTCGACGGCATGCAGGGCACCAAAATGCTTGCGCACGCCGCGCAGGGAAATCGCCATGCCCGGCGCACTACTGGCCGGGGAAATGCTTGCCACGCCACTGACTCCAATCTTGATGGTAGGGGCGCATGCGCGGGTGGGGATCGACCACCGAGGGCACGCGCAAAACGGGAAACTGCTGGCCCACCAGGCGCAGCGCCTGCACCGCGGGGCTGGCCAGCAGCAGTTTGATGCTGGGGTGGCGCCAGGTCAGGCGATCGACCATGTCGTTGGCTTCATACTGCACGTCGCCCCTGCCGTCGTTGTCACGATCCCAGCCCAGGTAGTTGCTCCAGTAGTTGCCGCGCTTCTGGCCCCAGCGCTCGTCGCGTGCGCCCACGTAGCGCACCTGTTCGCGGTTGCCTATGAAGTCGTTGCCCTCGACCTCGTTGCGCGTGGAGCCGGCCGACAGGTGCACGCCCACGGTGTTGTCCACCACCAGGTTGTCGTTCAGCTTGATGTACTCCACGTCGTAGATGAAGAAGCCGCGGTTGTTGCCGGCGACCACGTTGCCCGAGATGTCCGAGTCCTGCAGCGTGCGCAGCATGATGCCGTGATCAGAATTGCCCCAGGCGCGGTTGCCCCGTACCTCTTGGTTGCGCACCTCCATCAGTGCCAGGCCGCCGCGGTTGTAATAGGTGTCGTTGTCCTCCCACAGGTTGTAGTAGGAGTTCATGTAGTGCGTGCCGTAGCGGCTGTGGTGCAGCCGGTTGCCCTTGAACACGGCGTGGTGCGACACGTCCACGTACAACGCATCACGCACGAAGCTGATCTCGTTGTTCAGGATCTTCGCGCCCTTGGTGTTGTACAGCTGCACCCCGTTGCCGCGCTGGGGCGACGAATACTCGCGCTTGCCGGTGATGTTGTTGTGCTCGATCAGCACGTCGTTGGCCTTCTCGATCCACAGGCCGAACAGGTTGTAGGCCAGGTCGCAACGGCGCACGATGGCGCGGTGCGCGCCGGGGTAGAGGTAGATGCCGGCGTTCTGGTGCTTCAGGTCGTCGCCCGAGTCGCGCACGATCAGGCCTTCGATCACCACGTCCGGCGCCGTCACGCGGATGGTGTCGCCCTGGTTGCCGCCGCTGATGGTGGGGCGATCCAGGCCGCGCAAGGTCAGGGGCTTGTCGATCAGCAGGTTGGCGCGGTACTGGCCGCGCGCCAGCTCGATCACGTCGCCGGGCTGGGCCTGCTTGACGGCGGCCGCCAGGTCGTCGCTGGGGCGCACGCTCAAGGTGGCAGCCTGGCAGGCCCCGGCGATGGCGAGTGCCAGGGCCGCACCAAAATGAGGCAGGGAGGTCATGCGATGAGCCAGCCCAGGGTCTTGAGCACCAGGAACAGTGCAGCGCCGATCATCAGGTTCTTGAACCCCACGTAACTCATCATGTCCATCACACCGGCCACGCGGTACTGGTCGCGCCACCATGGGCCATCCTTCACGTAACGGCGGCCGGACAGGCGGATCATCACCTCGTACACGCTCCAGCCGAACCACCAGCCGATGATAGCGCCCGAAGACAGGTGGCCCAGGGCGGCCTGCACCCAGGCGATGGTGGCGGCAATGGCCAGCGCCAGGCCGGCGATCTGCAGTGTCTTCTGGCTGCGCCAGCCGTCGCTGCTCCAGGGCCACAGGTGGTCGCGCAGCTCCAGCCACAGCCACTCCAGCAGGCCCACATCCTCCTTGTGCGCGGGCAGGGTGCGGTCGGTAGGCATGCGCGGATCGACGCCTTCCTTGGCCCTGGGCGCAATCTGGTCTTCCACCTTGGCCGGGTGGATGGGGATGAAGTAGCCGTTCTTGCCGATGGGCGTGATCTCCAGGCCGTCCTTCTCGCGGCGCTTGCGCTCCTTGGCCAGGGGCGGGCAGCCCTTGGTGTCGGTGTACAGGATCATGCAGTCCAGGCAGTGCAGGCATTCGCGGTGGTCGATGCGGCCGTCGGCGTCGATGGCCTGGGAGCCGCAGCCCACGGCGCAGGCCTTGCAGCTGTTGCAGTCCTGCTTGCGCTTCAGGCCAAACCAGCGGAAGGTGCTGGGCATGGCCAGCGAGGCGCCGAGCGGGCAGATGTACTTGCAGTAGGGCCGCTCGATGAAGATGGACACGCCCAGGATGGCGGCCACGAACAGGCCGTAGGGCCAGGCGCGGTTCATCACACCGACCAGGAAGGTGGTCTTGAAGGGTTCGACCTCGGCCAGCTTCTCCGCCAGGCCCATGGAGAGCATGGACACCGCCAGCAGCCCGAAGAACACGGCGTACTTGACCCACTTCAGGCGGTCATGCCACTT
>JAFEER010000157.1 GCA_018240985.1 Pseudomonadota bacterium | reverse complement strand
TTCAACGCCAATGGCGCGATTGCCGCGCGCGCGGTGGTGAGCCAGCGCGTCAAGCCCGGCATGGTGCTGAAGTACCACGCGCAGGAGAAGACCATCAACACCCCCGGTTCGGAGTTTTCCGGCACCCGCGGCGGCATCCACAACTCGGTCACGCGCGTGGTCTTGAAGCCCACGCACATGATCGGCGGCTACGCGCAGTACAGCTACGGTTTCAACTACTACGGCACCATTGGCACCAACCGCGACGAGTTCGTGCTGGTGCGCAAGATGCGCCGTGTGGACTGGCTGGATGAACCTGCCGCCGGTGCCCCCAGCGCCAGCGCCCATGCGTAAAGAAGGAGAGACATGATGAAAATACGCGCCCAAATCGGCATGGTGCTGAACCTGGACAAGTGCATCGGCTGCCACACCTGCTCCGTCACCTGCAAGAACGTCTGGACCAGCCGCCCCGGCATGGAGTACGCCTGGTTCAACAACGTCGAGTCCAAGCCCGGCATCGGCTACCCCAAGGAATGGGAGAACCAGGACAAGTGGAACGGCGGCTGGACGCGCCATGCGGACGGCTCCATCGTGCCGCGCCAGGGCGGCAAGTGGAAGCTGCTCATGCGCATCTTCGCCAACCCGAACCTGCCGCAGATCGACGACTACTACGAACCCTTCACGTACGACTACGACCACCTGCAGTCGGCGCCCGAGAGCAAGCACCCGCCCACCATGCGCCCGCGCAGCCTGATCACCGGCGAGCGCATGGAGAAGATCGTCTGGGGCCCGAACTGGGAGGAAATCCTGGGCGGCGAATTCTCCAAGCGCAGCAAGGACGTGAACTTCGAGCATGTGCAGAAGGACATGTACGCCCAGTACGAAAACACCTTCATGATGTATCTGCCGCGCCTGTGCGAGCACTGCCTGAATCCGGCCTGCGTGGCGTCCTGCCCCTCGGGCTCGATCTACAAGCGCGAGGAAGACGGCATCGTGCTGATCGACCAGGACAAGTGCCGCGGCTGGCGCATGTGCGTCTCGGGCTGCCCGTACAAGAAGATCTACTACAACTGGCAGACCGGCAAGGCCGAGAAGTGCATCTTCTGCTATCCGCGCATCGAGGCCGGCCAGCCCACGGTGTGCTCCGAGACCTGCGTGGGCCGCATCCGTTACCTGGGCGTGCTGCTGTACGACGCCGACCGCATCCAGGAAGCCGCCAGCGTGGAGCGCGACAAGGATCTGTACCAGGCGCAGCTCGACATCTTCCTCGACCCGCATGATCCCGAGGTGATCCGTCAGGCCCAGATCGACGGCATTCCCGACAACTGGATGGAAGCGGCCAGGAACAGCCCCGTCTACAAGATGGCCGTGGACTGGAAGGTGGCGCTGCCGCTGCACCCCGAATACCGCACGCTGCCCATGGTCTGGTACGTGCCGCCGCTGTCGCCCATCACCGCGGCCGCCAACGCCGGCCATGTGGGCGTGAATGGCGAGATTCCCGACGTGTCGCAGCTGCGCATTCCCGTGCAGTACCTGGCCAACCTGCTCACCGCCGGCGACACCGGCCCGGTGGTGCGGGCGCTGGAGCGCATGCTGGCCATGCGCGCCTACCAGCGCGGCGTGCATGTGGACAAGGTGCAGAACATGGGCGTGCTGCAGCAGACGGGCCTCACCGTGCACGACGTGGAGGACATGTACCACGTGATGGCCATTGCCAACTACGAAGACCGCTTCGTCATCCCATCCACGCACCGCGAATACGCCGAGAACGCCTTCGACGTGCGCGGCGGCTGCGGCTTCTCGTTCGGCAACGGCTGCTCGGATGGCTCCACCGAGGTGAGCATCTTCGGCAGCAAGAAGCCGCGCACCATTCCCATCAAGGCCACGGTCTGAGGAGGCACAGATGTTCAGCAAGACACCCGAGACCATGCGCCTGACGCTGCGCGCGCTGGCGCGCCTGCTGGCCTACCCCGACGCCGCACTGCGCGCGCAGATGCCCGCGCTGGTCGATGCCCTGCGCCTGGAGCAGGCGCTGCCCGCGCCGCGCATCGCCGAGATCGAGGCGCTGTGCCGGCAGATCGCGGCCATGGACGGCTACGAGGCCGAGGGCCGCTATGTCGATACCTTCGACCGCGGCCGCCAGACCTCGCTGCACCTGTTCGAGCATGTCCACGGCGACTCGCGCGAGCGTGGCCCGGCGCTGATCGACCTGACGCAGACCTATGAGAAGGCCGGCCTGTACCTGGGCGAGCAGGAGCTGCCCGACCACCTGGGCGTGGTGCTGGAATTCGCCTCCACCCAGCCCACCCCGGTGGCGCGCGAGTTCCTGTCCGAGATGGCGCATATCCTGAACGCGCTCTTCACCGCGCTGCAGGCTAAGGCCAGCCCCTACGCCAGCGTGATTGCCGCCGTGCTGGAAGCCGCGGGCCAGAAGGCCCAGGCCGTGGACATCACGCCCGAGCGCGACATGGACGAGGCCTGGGCCGAGCCCGAGGCCTTCGACGGCTGCGCCACCCAGGGCCAGAACCGCCCCGGCCAGCCCCAACCCATACAGATCGTGCGCAAGGCACGCCCGCAATCTTCCCAAGGAGTCTCGCCATGACCGCCTGGATCGACCATTTCCTGTTCGGCCTCTATCCCTACATCTGCCTGGCCGTGTTCTTCATCGGCAGCTGGGTGCGCTTCGATCGCGACCAGTACACCTGGAAGAGCGATTCCTCGCAGCTCCTGCGCACGGGCACGCTGCGCTGGGCCAGCAACCTGTTCCACGTCGGGGTGCTGTTCCTGTTCTTCGGCCACTTCGTGGGCATGCTCACGCCGCACATGCTCTACGAGCCCTTCATCAGCGCCGGCAACAAGCAGCTGCTGGCCATGGTCTCGGGCGGCACGGCCGGGGTGCTGGGCTTCATCGGTGTGACGCTGCTGCTGCATCGGCGCCTGACGGACGCGCGCATCCGCGCCACCAGCAAGACCAGCGACATCGCGCTGCTGTGGATCTTCTGGGTGCAGCTGGCGCTGGGCCTGGCCACCATTCCGCTGTCGGCGCAGCACCTCGATGGTTCGATGATGATGCTGCTGGCCGAATGGGGGCAGCGCATCGTCACCTTCCGCTCCGGCGCGGTGGAGCTGCTGGCGCCGGCAGGCTGGATCTTCAAGGCGCACATGTTCCTGGGCATGACGGTGTTCCTGATCTTCCCGTTCACGCGCCTGGTGCATATCTGGAGCGGCTTTGGCACCCTGGCCTACGTGCTGCGCCCCTACCAGCTGGTGCGCGCGCGCCGCCTGAACCTGCCGGCAGGTCAGAACCAGCCGCGCCGTACGCTCTGAAAACAAGAGCTTATAGCGCTTGATAGATAAGGGGTAGAGGCGGATTCTTCCAATATCCCTTGAGTCCCCATCCCTTGCCGAGAACCAAGCCATGAGCAGCACCACCTGTGAATCCCATACCTGCGGCTGCGGCGCCAGCGACGCGCCCGCCGCCCAGAAGCCCGTCGCCCACATCAACGGCATCGCCCTGCACGCCCCGGGCGTGGAGCTGCCCGCCGACATGCTGCGCCAGCGCGCCTGCACCGAGCTTTTGCGCCAGCAGGCGCAGCGCCAGGGCCTGCTGGCCCAGGACGATGAGCCCGGCCTGGATGGCGCCACCAGCGCAGCCGCCAGCCAGGCCATCGAGCAGCTGCTGGAGCGTGAACTGCAAATCCCCGATCCGTCCGAGGAGGCCTGCCGGCGCTACCACGCCGCCCACCCGGGCTTTGGCAGCCAGGGCGAAAGCGTCCATGCGCGCCACGTGCTGTTTGCCGTCACGCCGGGTGTGGACGTGGGCCTGTTGCGCCAGCGCGCCGAAAGGCTGCTCATGGAGCTGCGCTGCGCCGACGACGGCGGCCCGCGCTTTGCCGAGGCTGCCGGCGAATATTCCAACTGCCCCAGCGGCGCCCAGGGCGGCGACCTGGGCTGGCTCACGCCCGAGGAATGCGCGCCCGAGTTCGCGCGCGAGGTCTTTGGCTCGCAGGAGGTCGGCGTGCTCTCGCGCCTGGTGCACAGCCGCTTTGGCCTGCATGTGGTGCAGGTGTGCGGGCGCAAGGCCGCCAGGCCCAAGGCCTTTGACGAGGTACAGGCCTCGATCGCGCTGGTGCTGCGCCAGCAGGCCTGGGTGAACGCGCTGCGCCAGTACCTGCAGCTGCTGGCCGGCAGCGCATCGGTCGAGGGTGTCGAACTCGACGCCGCCGACACCCCGTTGGTGCAGTAGCGGCACGCCTGAGGACGCCAGCGCCATGCCCGATGACGACCTGCTGCAGCGTCTGCGCAGCTTTCAACTGGATGCGTTTCCCCAATATCGCGAGCAATTCCAGACCCTCGTCAGCGAGGGGCAACGCCCGACCACGTTGTTTATCGGCTGTTCGGACTCGCGCCTGCTGCCCTACCTGCTCACCGGCGCGGGCCCGGGTGAGTTGTTCCTGGTGCGCAACGTGGGTGCCTTCGTGCCGCCCTACGATGGTTCGTATGGCCACCATGGCACGGCCGCAGCGATCGAGTTTGCGGTGCTGAACCTCGACGTCAGCCGCATCGTCGTCTGCGGCCACAGCCACTGCGGGGCCATCAAGGCCATGTATGGCGAGGTCTCTCCCGAGGCGCACAACCTGCAGCGCTGGCTCGACCTGGGCCGGGCCGCGCTGCTGCCGGTGCAGCCCAGCCCCGAGGCCATGCGCCGCACGGAGCAGCGCGCCGTGGTGCTGCAGCTGGAGCGCCTCATGGACTACCCCATGGTGCGCCGCCGGGTCGAGCAAGGCCGCATCACGCTGCACGGTTGGCATTACGTGATCGAAGATGGCGAGGTGCATGTGTTCGACGTCGAAAGCGGTGGCTTCGTCGCTGCCTCCAAGGCGGAAAACAGCGGTACTGGCCCTTACCCGCCCTATGTGGAACATGACGGGCAGATACTCGTGGATTGAGAGGGTGAGAGGCAATCCCCCATGCCCGCTTTGCGCGCCAAAACACCCCCACTCTTCGTTGCAAATACTCGCCATAGCCCGAGCTATGGCTGCGTTTTGCGCCTCGATTGGGGGCGTTTTGA
>JAFEER010000156.1 GCA_018240985.1 Pseudomonadota bacterium | reverse complement strand
CGCCATCCGCCGCTCGCGCTCGGGGCTGTCCGATCCGAACCGGCCGCTGGGCAGCTTTTTGTTCCTCGGCCCCACGGGCGTGGGCAAGACCGAGCTGTGCAAGGCGCTGGCGGGCTTCTTGTTCGACAGCGACGACCACATGGTGCGCATAGACATGAGCGAGTTCATGGAAAAGCATAGCGTTGCGCGCTTGATTGGCGCGCCTCCTGGCTATGTGGGCTATGAAGAAGGCGGTTACCTGACGGAGGCCGTGCGCCGCAAGCCCTACAGCGTGCTGCTGCTCGACGAGGTGGAGAAGGCGCACCCGGATGTGTTCAACGTGCTGCTGCAGGTGCTGGACGACGGCCGCCTGACCGATGGCCAGGGCCGCACCGTGGACTTCAAGAACACCGTCATCGTGATGACCAGCAACATCGGCTCGCCGCTGATCCAGGCCATGGTGGGCCAGGACGCGGAGGACATCAAGGAAGCGGTGTGGGGGGAACTAAAAACCCATTTCCGACCCGAATTCCTGAACCGCATCGACGAGACGGTGGTGTTCCACGGTCTGGACGCCAGGCACATCGAGGCCATTGCACGCATTCAGCTCAAGCTGCTCGAGGCGCGGCTGGCGAAGATGGATCTGGTGCTGCAGGTGTCGAAGGCGGCCGTGGCCGAGCTGGCCAAGGTCGGCTTCGATCCGGTGTTTGGGGCGCGGCCCTTGAAGCGCGCGATCCAGCAGCGCATCGAGAACCCGCTGTCCAAGCTGTTGCTGGAGGGGCGCTATCCTCCCAAGAGCGTGATTGCCGTGGATGTCGATCCGGTGCAGGCGCCGGGGGTATTTCAGTTTGGCACGGGCCAGGCCGATACCTGAGGCGTAGCATGGCCGGGAGCGCGGGCATGGCCCGCGCGCCCAATTGTCGGAAAGGGGCATGGTTTGAATGAAGTCGTCGCCAGCGTGATCCGCTGGGTCTTGCGTCTCGTGGTTGTTGCCATGGGCGCCGTGCTGTTCCTGAGCCTGCTCGCTGCCGCCTTGGTGCTGGCCGGCATCTGGCTGCTGCGCGCGCTGTGGGCGCGGCTCACCGGCCGGCCCGTCACGCCCTGGGTCATGCGCATGGATCCGCGCACCGGCTGGAGCACGGTGTACCGCAGCACGGCCCGCTGGACGGCGCAGCGCAGCGATCAGCAGCGGCGCGCTGACGCTCCAGCGCCCGACGTCACGGACGTGGTGCCGCGCGAAATCCGCTGAAAATTCGATTTGACTCGCGGTGCGGTCTGATAGTGCCGTGGCACTAGGGCCGCACGGCCTTGCCCTGCTGCACATGCGCGCCACTCTGCCGGACGACATTCGCCAAATTTTTGAACTGCAGCGCCAAGCCAGCCGGGCGCAGCCCGACGTCCCCTTGACCCTGCGGCGCGAGCGCCTGCTGCGCCTGTCCAAGCTGCTCGATGAACATGGCCCGGCCCTGGCAGCCGCGGTGCAGGCCGACTTCGGCATGCGCTCGCCGCGCCTGACCGAGGTGGCCGACCTGTTCGTGCTGCGCGCGCAGCTGGCCCACAGCCTGCGCCACCTGGCGCGCTGGATCAAGCCTGTGCGCGTGCGCACGCCGCTGTTCCTGCAACCCGCCAGCGGCTGGATCGAGCGCCAGCCGCTCGGCGTGGTGGGCGTGATCTCGCCCTGGAACTATCCCGTCCAGATGGCGCTGGCCCCCGCCATCGGCGCGCTGGCGGCGGGCAACCGCGTCATGGTGAAGCCCAGCGAATTCACGCCGCATACCTCGGCGCAGTTGGCGGCACTGGTGGCGCAGTTTTTTGCGCCCGACGAATTCTGCGTGGTGCAGGGCGACGCCGCCACGTCCGCGCTGATCGCCTCGCTGCCCTTCGACCACCTGGTGTTCACCGGCTCCACGGCGGTGGGGCGCAAGGTGGCGCAGGCGGCCGCGGCCAACCTGACGCCGACCACGCTGGAGCTGAGCGGCAAGTCGCCCGCCATCATCGATGCCGACTGCGACCTGCAGGACGCGGCGCTGAAGATCGCGCATGGCAAGCTGCTCAACGCCGGCCAGACCTGCATCGCACCCGATTACGTGCTGTTGCCGCGCGGCAACGAGGCCGCCTTTGCCGAGGCCTACCGCGCCGCCGTGGCGCGGCTGTTTCCCTACTTCGAGGGCCACCCGGACTACGCCTCCATCATCACCCCGCGCCATCTGGCGCGCCTGCGCAGCATGCTGCAGCAGGCCCAGACCCTGGGCGCCCAGGTGCAGCTGCTGCAACCCGTGCCCGGCTCGCCGCCAGCGCCGCCCCAGGGCATTGGCGACGGCGTGGGCCGGCAGATGGCGCCGGTGCTGGTGTTCGGCGCCACGCCAGGCATGCAGCTGATGCAGGAGGAAATCTTCGGCCCGGTGCTGCCCGTGCTCGCCTACGAGCGCCTCGATGACGCCATCGCCCACATCAACGCCGGGCCGCGCCCGCTGGCGCTGTACTGGTTTGGCCGCAGCGATGCGGCGCGCGATGCCGTGCTGCGCGGCACGGTGAGCGGCGGCGTGTCGGTGAACGACACGCTCATGCACATCACGCATGTCAACCTGCCCTTTGGCGGCGTGGGCGACAGCGGCTGGGGTGCCTACCATGGCGAGGCCGGCTTTCTGCGCTTTTGCCACCAGAAGTCCGTACTGGCGCAGTCGCGCTGGTCTCTGGGATCCTTGATATACCCGCCCTATGGCGCGCGCTTCGACCGCGTGATGGCGCTGCTGCGCCGCCTGGTGTGAGCGTTGGCCTGGATGTGGCGGCAATGCCTGCCACAACTGAAGGCGTTTGCGTGAAAAATCGGGGCTGCGCGCAAGGAAAACGACAGGGCCTGGAGTCAAAAAAGCGTTTGAGCGAAAATAGCGGGTTTTCCG
The DNA here is from genome assembly GCA_018240985.1 of Pseudomonadota bacterium. Taxonomy (GTDB): domain Bacteria; phylum Pseudomonadota; class Gammaproteobacteria; order Burkholderiales; family Burkholderiaceae_C; genus Alicycliphilus. The sequence goes on along the minus strand of JAFEER010000156.1, from coordinate 668 downwards.
CAATACACCGGTACCCGTCTTTCCCATGTCAAGTATCCAGATTCGTCCCGCCACGCTTCGCGATGCCAAAGCCATTGCCCAGGTTCACACCACCGCTGCATTGGAAGCCTACCGAGGCCTGCTGCCCGACGATCAGCTGAAATCCATGTCTTCGGTCGAGAAGCGCCAGGCCTACTGGCGCGAGGCCATTGAGTATTGCGAGCCCCAGGTGCAGGTGGCGCTGGACGGCGACAAGATCGTCGGCTTCGTCGGCTTCGACCGCTCGCGCGATGAAAAGACCCGCAACACCACGGGCGAGATCTGGGCCATCTACGCCGCACCTTCGCACTGGGACAAGGGCGTGGGCGTGGCCCTGTGGGACGCCGCGCGCGACGGCCTGCAGGAAGAGGGCTGCACCACCGTCACGGCCTGGGTGCCGCTGCGCAATGAGCGCGCGCTGCGCTTTCACGAGATGGCCGGCTTCAAGCGCGAGATGACCACCGCCAAGACTGCCGTCGTCGGCGGCGTGAAGATCGAGGAAGTGCGCCTCAAGCGTCCTGTCAACTGAGAGGGTGAGAGGCAATCCCCCATGCCCGCTTTGCGCGCCAAAACACCCCCACTCTTCGTTGCAAATACTCGCCATAGCCCGAGCTATGGCTGCGTTTTGCGCCTCGATTGGTGGCGTTTTG
>JAFEER010000155.1 GCA_018240985.1 Pseudomonadota bacterium | reverse complement strand
TGCTGCGAAGCCATGCGCCGTGAGTCGTGACTGGGGTTTGCGCTGCGATGCCGTGGAACTGGGCCGATGATAGTGTTCACCAATGAGTCTGGAACAATGCAGGCCTACAACTCCGATAGGCCATGAACATCAACAACTTGGAGCGCATCTCACGCTTCAGGTGCAGAATATAGAATAATGATTTTGATAGCGCCAGGCGCTTGTCGTATATGGATTACCCTGGAAATTTGTTTGTAGTCTCTGCCCCCAGCGGGGCAGGTAAGTCCAGCCTCGTCAAGGCGCTGATGGAGCTGGATGCGCGCGTGCAGCCCTCGGTGTCGCACACCACGCGCGCGCCACGCGGGCAGGAGAAGCACGGGCGCGAGTATTTCTTTGCGTCCGAGCAGGAATTCGACGCCATGGTGGCGGCCAATGGCTTCGTGGAATGGGCCAACGTGCATGGGCGCCGCTACGGCACCTCGCGCAAGGCCATCGAGGAGCGCGTGGCCCAGGGGGCGGATGTGGTGCTGGAAATCGACTTTCAGGGCGCGCTGCAGATCAAGCAGGCCTTTGTGAATGCAGTGCTCATCTTCATCCTGCCGCCGAGTTGGGAGGAATTGCGTTCGCGCCTTGAGCGGCGCGGCGAAGACGCCGCCGAGGTCATTGACCTGCGCCTGAAGAACGCGGCGCAGGAGATGAGTGAGGCCTGCAAATTCGACTTCGTTATAATCAACGAAGTCTTTGAGCGAGCGCTTTTCGACCTGAAGACCATTGTTCATGCCCAGCGCCTGAAGTACGCCGCCCAGCGCCGCGCCCGGGCCGAGACCTTCGAATCGCTCAACATTCCCTGATTTCCACCCGGAGTAAACCCATGGCCCGCATTACCGTGGAAGACTGCCTCGAGCAGATTCCCAACCGTTTCCAGCTGGTGCTCGCCGCCACCTACCGCGCACGCATGCTCAGCCAGGGACATTCACCCAAGATCGAGAGCCGCAACAAGCCGGCAGTGACGGCCTTGCGTGAAATCGCCGCCGGCAAGGTGGGGCTTGAAATGCTGAAAAAGGTTCCGGGCTGATGGCCTGAAGGCATGGCCGTTATGGCATAAAAGCACCGCTCAGGCGGTGTTTTTTTTTGCACCTGCACAATATTCGGCAAGGAACGTTACAGTCAAATCATGAACGGTGCGTTGAACAATGCGGTTGCCGTCGGCAAAAAGGCCGATTCTGCGGTGTCTGGCAGTGCGTCAGCGGCGGTTGCAAATGCGGCCGCCGCGAGCTTTGCCGCGCTGCTGGAGAAGCTCGACTATCTTGATGGCCCGAGCATCGAATTGGTGCGCCAGGCCTACCGCTATGCCGATACGGCGCACCTGGGCCAGCTGCGCAACAGTGGCGAACCCTACATCACGCACCCCATCGCCGTGGCGGCCCTGTGCGCCAGCTGGAAGCTCGACGTACAGGCCCTCATGGCAGCGCTGCTGCACGATGCCATGGAGGACTGTGGCATCACCAAGGCCGATCTCATCGATCGTTTTGGCGCTCATGTGGCGGATCTGGTCGATGGCCTGACCAAGCTCGACAAGCTGCAGTTCAACACGCGTGAGGAAAACCAGGCCGAATCCTTTCGCAAGATGCTGTTGGCCATGGCGCGCGATGTGCGCGTCATCCTCATCAAGCTGGCAGACCGCACGCACAACATGCGCACGCTGTCGGACATGCCGCGCAGCAAATGGGGCCGCATTTCGTCGGAGACGCTGGAGATCTACGCGCCCATCGCGCACCGCCTGGGGCTCAACCAGACCTATCGCGAGCTGCAGGACTTGGCCTTTCGCCATCTTCACCCCTGGCGCTACGCAACGCTGGCCAAGGCGGTCAACAAGTCGCGCAGCCGCCGCCGCGACATCGTGCAAAAAGTGCAGGCCGATGTGGACAGCGCCTTTGCCCGGGTGGGCATGCCGGTGCGCCTGGCGGGGCGTGAAAAGACCTTGTACGCCATTCACCAGAAGATGAGCCTCAAGAACCTGAGCTTTGCCCAGGTCAGTGACATCTACGGCTTTCGCGTCATCGTGCCTTCGGTGACCGACTGCTACACCGCGTTGGGCGTGCTGCACCAGATGTACAAGCCGTCCCCGGGCAAGTTCAAGGATCACATCGCCATCCCCAAGCTCAATGGCTACCAGTCGCTGCACACCACACTGGTCGGGCCTGCCGGGCTCTATATCGAGTTTCAGATCCGCACCCAGGAGATGCACGTCGTGGCCGAGGCGGGCGTGGCGGCACATTGGCTCTACAAGGCGCAGGACGCGACTGGCGGCGCGGCCGAGCGCATGGGCACGAAGTGGCTGCAGTCCTTGCTCGACATTCAGAACGAAACCCGTGATGCGGCGGAGTTCTGGGATCACGTGAAGGTCGATCTGTTCCCTGACGCGGTCTATGTGTTCACGCCCAAGAGCCAGATCCTGGCCTTGCCGCGAGGCGCCACGGCGGTGGATTTTGCCTACGCCATCCACAGCAATGTGGGCGACAAGACCACGGCCGTGCGCATCAATGACGAGCAGGTACCGCTGCGCACCGAGCTCAAGAACGGCGATGTGGTGGAGGTCATCACTGCCGAAGGGGCCAAGCCCAACCCGGCATGGCTGGCCTTCGTGCGTACCGCGCGTGCCCGTTCCAAGATTCGCCACTATGTCAAGACCCTGGCACAGAATGAGTCGGCGGAGCTGGGTGAAAGACTGCTGACCCAGGCACTGCGTGCCGAGGGCATGGAGCAGTTGCCCGATGCCAGGACGCATGCCGCCATCTGGGACAAGCTGCTGCGTTTCACCGGCAGCAAGACCCGCGCCGAGTTGATGGCTGACGTCGGCCTGGGCAAGCGCATTGCGAACATCGTTGCCAAGCGGCTGGTGGTGCTGTTGTCGGAAGGTGGCCAGAGGCCAGACGCCCTGCTGCTCACGCGCGAGCGCTACGGCGCCCATGACCATGTGTCGCAGGGCAGCATCACCCTCGACGGCAGCGAAAGTGCTTCGGTGCAATACGCCAGCTGTTGCCGGCCGGTGCCTGGTGACGCGATCTTGGGCTATCTTGGCCGCGGTGAGGGCCTGGTGGTGCACCACGCACAATGCGCGGTGGCCAAGAAGTTGAAAAACAAGGACGGCGAGCGTTTCATCGCCGTCGACTGGGCCGACGAGCCCACGCGCAGCTTCGAGACCGGCATCACCGTCACGGTCGCCAATGGCAAGGGAGTGCTGGCGCGCATTGCGTCGGAATTTGCCAGCTGCGAGGCCGATATCGTGCGCGTGGACATGGACGATGCCACGGACACCACGGATCTGCGCTTTGTCGTCACGGTGCGCGACCTGGCCCATGTGGAGGCCGTGCTGCGTACCTTGCGCCGTGCCCAGCCCGTGCTGCGGGCCTTCCGCGTGCTGCCGCAGCTGGTTTGAGCCTTATTTCGGTTCGGGGTAGCTGACCGACAGAATCTCCAGGCTGCGCATGCCCGCGGGCGTTTGCAGCGCCACCTCGTCGCCCTGGCGGGCCTTGAGCAGTGCACGTGCCACGGGCGACACCCAGCTGATCTGCAACTGGGCGTTGTCCGTCTCGTCCACGCCGAGAATGGTCACCGTGCGCTCGACATCCTCGTCGTCGATATAGGTCACGGTGGCGCCAAAGAACACCTGCTCACTGCCGGCATGCACCGATGGATCGACGACTTCGGCAATCTCCAGGCGCTTGGTCAGAAAGCGGATGCGCCGGTCGATTTCACGCAGGCGCTTCTTGCCGTAGAGGTAGTCGCCGTTTTCCGAACGGTCGCCATTGCTCGCGGCCCAGTGCACCACTTCGACCACCTTGGGGCGTTCCTCGTCGATGAGTGACAGCAGCTCCGTGCGCAGGCGTGCGTAGCCAGCTGGGGTGATGTAGTTCTTGCCGCCGGCAGGCATTGCGGGCAGGGCGGGTTCGTCGTCCTCAGCGTCGGATTCTTTGGTGAAGGCCTTGCTCATGTGCGCATGATGCACGAACGAAAAAGCCCTGAATCCTTTCAGACTCAGGGCTTACCGTTTTGGTGCGGCTGGCAGGAATCGAACCCACGACCCCTTGGTTCGTAGCCAAGTACTCTATCCAGCTGAGCTACAGCCGCCAAG
>JAFEER010000154.1 GCA_018240985.1 Pseudomonadota bacterium | reverse complement strand
GCACCGCGCTCGCCGCACCATGCGGCGTTGCTCCTCCTTGCGGGCAGTAGCCCGCAGCGTCGTCACGCCTTGCCTGGCACGCCGATCACGGCACTGGCGAGCGCGTTCAACTACCGAATCTAGGGTAACTCACCAGCCCAGGGCTATGTGCAGCGGCAGGTAGACCGCCATGCCGACGACGATGGTGCCCAGGATGTCCCGGCGCCAGAAGTAATACACAGCCGAGCAGACCACGGCCGGCAGGCGCGCATCCTGCAGGGTCTGGATCAGTGCGCCCTGGCTCATCACCACTTCGGGGGCCATTACGGCCGCCAGGGCCGCCAGTGGTGCGTACTTCAGGCCACGGCGCAGCCAGTCGGGCATGGGCAGCTCGCGCTCGGGGATCATGAAGAAGGCGCGCGTGATGATGGTGATGAGCACCAGCCCCAGCACGGCGATGAAGGTCCACAGCCAGTCGCCGCTCATGCCTCGCCTCCGCCGGATCGGCTGCGTGCCAGGCGCATGCGGGCGCGCGCGCGGCGCAGGGCGCGCTCACCGGCCTCCATGGAGAGCCCGGCCGCCACCGCCGCCGCAATCGCCACCAGGATGTTGAGCTTGAGCGGCAACGCAAACGCCGCCACCGCCGCCGTGCAGGCCACGGCCATGGAGAGCCAGCTGGCGCGATCCCCCAGCATGGACAGCAGCACGCCCAGCAGCGCCAGCACCCCGGCGAAGCCCAGGCCCCAGGACAGCGGGATGGCGTTGGCCAGGATGATGCCGGCCACCGACGGCACCTGCCAGGCCAGCCAGTTGGTGGTGGCCGCGCCCCAAAAGTAGGGCACCTGGTCGGGCTGCGGCTCGGGCCGGGGAAAGCGCTTCATGAAGATGACGAAGATCACGTCGCCGCTGAAATAGCCCAGCACCATGCGCTGGCGCCGTGGCAGGTGCGCAAAATAGCTGCGCCACATGCTGCTGAAGATGGCGAAGCGCAGGTTCACGCAGCTCGCCGTGAGCCAGATCACCCACAGCGGTGCGCCCGCCACCAGCAACGGCAGCACGGCCAGCTGGGCGCTGCCCGCATACACGGTGAGCGAGATGAACAGCGCCAGTGGAGTGGACAGGCCGCCCTTGACCATGGCCACCCCCGTGACCAGCCCCCAGGCGCCCACGCCCATGCCCGTGGCCAGCATGTCGCTGGCGCCCTGCCGAAAGGACGGGTCGCGCAGGACGGCGCGCCATGCCGGAAGATTCATGCCGACCCGCCTAGCACCATGCCCGGCGCGAGCGCGAAGCCGCGCAGGAAGTCCGCAGCCGGCAGGCGTTTGCCGCCGGCGCGCTGCAAAGCCGTGAGGCGCAGCGCGCTGCCGTTTCCACAGGCCACAGCGATACCCTTGCCGTCTATATGCAAAATCTGACCGCAGCGCCCATCTGGCGGGCGCGGGCAGCTATCAATTTCACAAGACCACAGCTTGATGACATCCGCGCCCAGCTGAGTGCTGGCGCCCGGAAAGGGGTCGAAGGCGCGCACGCGCCGCGCAATTACCTCGGCGCTTTCGCTCCAGTCGATCTGGCTTTCGGCCTTCTCTATCTTGTGCGCGTAGCTCACGCCTTCGGCGGGTTGCGCCGTGGCCTTCAGGCTGCCGCTGGCGGCCTGCTGCAGCGCATCAACGATCAGCCGGCCGCCGATCTCTGCCAGCCGGTCGTGCAGGCGGGCCGTGGTGTCGGCCATGCCGATGGGGGTTTTTTCGATGAGCAGCATGTCACCGGTATCCAGGCCGGCGTCCATTTGCATGATGGTCACGCCGGTCTCCTGGTCGCCAGCCTCGATGGCGCGGTGGATGGGCGCTGCGCCGCGCCAGCGCGGCAACAGGCTGGCGTGGATGTTCAGGCAGCCAAGCCGTGGCGTATCCAACACCCATTGCGGCAGGATCAGCCCGTAGGCGGCCACCACCATCACGTCGGCCTGGGCAGAATCTATGGCGGCCTGGGCCGCTGCGGCATCCTCGGCGTACTTGCCATCCAGGCGCAGGCCGCGCGGCTGGGCCACGGCAATGCCATGCTGCAGCGCGCATTGCTTGACGGGCGAGGCCTGCAGCTTCATGCCGCGGCCGGCCGGGCGATCCGGCTGGGTCAGCACCAGCGGGACGGCGTGGCCAGCGGCCAGCAAATGCTCCAGGGCGATGCGGGCAAAGTCGGGCGTGCCGGCAAAAATGACTCTCATGGGGAATTTCAGTGGGCGGGATCGACGTCGCGCATGCGCTCGTCGGTGAACATCACGCGGCGCACCACGCCCGCGGGGTCGAGGTGCACATGCGCCTGGCGCGGATCGCCGTTGTCCAGGATGCGGTAAGTCCAGATGTCGCCATCAAAGCGCGCCACCCGCTCCACCAGGGCCGGCGGGCCGAACCTGCGCCGCACGCTGTCCCTGGTGTCCACGCCGTTCTGCAGCGCCTGGAAGTTCTCCAGCGTCAGCACCTGGGTGACGCTGGTGAGGCGCTGCTGCGCGTCAAAGTCCATGTGGTAGACCTGCTGGCCCGCAGGCTGGCGGCTGTAGACGAGGCGCTGGCCGCCGCCGGGCAGGGACTCGGTCAGCGTGGGCCGGCCCATGGCGTGCTCGATGTCGGCCAGCGGCGTGCCGGGCTTCTGCCACTCGGGCACGGCGCAGGCGGCCAGGCACAGGGCCAGCAGCGTGACCGCGGCGCGGCGCATCATGCGCGCGCGGCCTGCTTCTGCTGCTTGAGCAGCTTGGTCTTGATGCGGGTGCGCTTGAGCGGCGAAAGGTATTCGACGAACACCTTGCCCATCAGGTGATCCATCTCGTGCTGCACGCACACGGCCAGCAGATCCTCGGCCTCGATGGTGCGCACCTGGCCGTCGCGATCCAGGGCGCGCACATGCACGGCCAGCGAGCGCTCCACGCCGTCGTAGATGCCGGGCACGGACAGGCAGCCCTCGTCGCCCACGCGTGTTTCGTCGCTGGCCCAGGTGATCTCGGGGTTGATCAGCACCAGGGGCTGGTCGCGCTCCTCGGACACGTCGATGACCACGATGCGCTCGTGCACATCCACCTGCGTGGCCGCCAGGCCGATGCCCTTGGCGTCGTACATGGTGGCGAACATGTCGTCGATGATGGTGCGCACGCGCTCATCCACCGTCGCCACGGGCTGGGCGATCTTGTGCAAACGGGGGTCGGGGTAACAAAGAATCGGAAGAATTGCCATGTCAAAGAGGTCGATATGTCGTTATTTTCGCCACTTTGGCCGGTCAATGCAGGGGCTGCTCACAATAATCGTTGCCCAACCAAGGGCTAGGACAGAGAATCGCGCAACGTTTCAAGAGTATCTGCAGTAGTTTCTTTTGTAAAAAAGTTAACATTGCCGCCAGCCAGTAAGAGGGACAGTTTTTCCAATGCATGACAAGCGAAACCATTTGACGGCCCTGGCCGGTGCACGCGCGGGCGCGCTCGGCGCCCTGGTGCTGGGGCTGGCGGTGCTGGCTCCCGCGGCCCAGGCCCAGGCCCAGGCCCATTCCGTCACGTCCCAGCAGCGCGCCATGGCGCAGCAGGTGGCCGAGCGCGGCGTGCCGCTGGCCGAACTGGCAGCCAACGCACCCGATACCTATGTGGTCAAGCGCGGAGACACGCTGTGGGGAATTTCCGGCCTGTACCTGAAGCGCCCCTGGCGTTGGCCGGCGCTGTGGGGCATGAACCTGCAGGAGATCGCCAACCCGCACCTGATCTACCCCGGCCAGACCCTGTACCTGGAAAAGGCCGATGGCCATGCGCGGCTGCGCACCAGCCCTGCCGGCGCGGACGAGACCGTCACCGTGCGCGTGTCGCCGCGCACGCGCTACGACAGCCTGGCCGACACGGCCCTGCCCACGCTGAAGATGCACCTGATCGAGCCCTTCCTGGTGCAACCCCTGGTGGTGGATGAGCTGACGCTGACGCAGGCACCGCGCATCGTGGCCACGACCGACCAGCGCGTCATCATGGGCAATGGCGACCGCGCCTATGTGCGCGGCCCGCAGGGCAGCCCGCTGGAGCTGGCGCCCGAGGCGCCGCGCCAGTACCGGGTGTTCCGCAATACCGTGCCGCTCAAGGATCCCGACTCCGGCGCGGTGCTGGGCTACGAGGCCCAGTATGTGGGCCGTGCCGAGCTGGTGCGCAGCGAGTCCGTCGAGCAGTCGCCCGACGGCAAGGGGGGCGCGGTGGCCGAGCTGGTGCCCGCCACGGTGGATCTGTCCGGCGTCAAGGAAGAGGCCCGCATCGGCGATCGCCTGCTGCCCGCGCCGCAACGCAGCTTCGTCAGCTACGCGCCGCATGCGCCGCAGCTGCCGGTGGAGGCCAGCGTGGTGTCGCTCTACGGCGGCGAGGCCGTGGTCAATGCCGGCCAGAATCAGGTGATCACCATCAACCGCGGTACCGACGACGGCATGGACGCTGGCCTGGTGCTGCAGCTGCGCACCCGCGGCGAGCGCATCAAGGACAAGACCGACGCGCAGGGCGCCGTGATCCGCCTGCCCAGCGAGGCCAATGGCCTGGCCATGGTGTTCCTCGCCTTCGAGCGCGTGTCCTATGCGTTGATCCTGCAGGCGAACCGGACGGTGCGCGTGGGCGACCGGCTGGTCAACCCGGAATAAGCCGCTCAATAGGCACGCCTGCGGTTCAGATCACTTCGCATGCAGCGCGACGAACTCGCCGCCTGGTTGCGCCTCTCCCTCACGCCAGGCGTGGGCAATGGCGCCGCACGGCGCCTGCTGGCCGCGTTCGGCCTGCCCCAGGCCATCTTTGCGCAATCCGAAGCGGGCTTGCAGTGCTGCGTCACGCCCGCCCAGGCGCGCGCCCTGGCCGGCGAGCCCGAGGGCTTCCAGACCCTGCTGGAAACCACCTGGCAGTGGCTGCAGGCGGAAGGCGAGCCCGCGCGCGCCATCGTCACCCTGGGCGACGCCGCCTATCCCCCGGCCCTGCTGGCCACCGAAGACCCGCCGCTGCTGCTATACCTGCTGGGCGCGCCGCAGTTCGTGCATGGGCCGGGGCGGCCGTTTGCGCCGCCGCAGTGCCTTGCCATGGTGGGCAGCCGCAACCCCACGGCCCAGGGGGCGGATCATGCACGCCAGTTTGCGCGTTCTCTGCGCGCCGCCGGCCTGAGCATCGTCTCGGGCCTGGCGCTGGGGGTGGATGCCGCCGCGCACGAGGGCGCACTGCTGGACGCGCCGGATCCGGCCCGGCCGGCCACCATCGCCGTCGTCGGCACCGGGCTGGATCGGGTCTACCCGCGCGCCAACAAAGAGCTGGCCCACCGCATCGCGCGCCACGGCCTGCTGGTGAGCGAATACCCGCTGGGCACGCCGCCGCTGCCGGCCAACTTCCCCAAGCGCAACCGCATCATCTCCGGCCTGTCGCTGGGCACGCTGGTGGTGGAGGCGGCGCTGCAGTCGGGCTCGCTGATCACGGCGCGCCTGGCAGCCGAGCAGGGGCGCGAGGTGTTCGCCATACCCGGCTCCATCCACGCGCCGCAGTCGCGCGGCTGCCATGCCCTGTTGCGCCAGGGCGCCAAACTGGTGGAGTCGGCCCAGGACGTGCTGGAGGAGTTGCAGCTGGGCAGGGCAGCGCCGGCGCCGGTGCCGGTGCCGGCAGGCACCGAGCCGCCGCCGGCTGATCATGCGCACCAGGAGGTGTTGCAGGCGCTGGGCTTCGACCCCATGGGGCTGGACGCCCTGGTGGCGCGCACCGGTCTGGACGCCGCTACGCTGCAGGTGCGGCTGCTGGAGCTGGAGCTCGACGGCCTGGTAGCGCGACTGCCCGGTGGGCTGTTTCAGCGCGTGGGCAGGGCGTAAGCAGCTATGGTTTTTACAGACCCAGCATCAGCTTG
>JAFEER010000153.1 GCA_018240985.1 Pseudomonadota bacterium | reverse complement strand
GGGCTATGACGCCCGGGGTGATCATCCCGCAGGCCGGCGCCTGGTGTTTGTCGGCGACTTCTTCGATCGCGGGCCGGACAGCCCCGCGGTGCTGCAACTCGTCCTCCCCATGCTGGCCAGCGGCAAGGCCCTGGCGGTGCTGGGAAACCACGAAATCAACCTGCTGCGCGACGATGCCAAGGATGGCTCGGGCTGGTATTTTGACAGCCGCTTGGCGTCGGATGAGCCCAAATACGCCCCGTTTGCGCGCATGCCCGTGGACGAGGCGCCCGCCATGCTGGCCCAGCTCGGCCGCCTGCCCATCGCCCTGGAACGTACCGATCTGCGCGTGGTGCATGCCGCCTGGTGCGCACCGCAAATCGCCACGGCGCGCAGCCTGCCCGCCGGCAGCGTGCGCAGCAGCTACGACGAATACGAAGCCATTGCCACGCGCCGGGCCCAGGCCGGCGATGTCGCCAGGCGCATGCAGGACGAGCGCCAGCGCTGGCCGCACAGCCTGGAAGACCGCAGCCACATCCCGCCCTTTCTGCCCGCGCACAGCGAGCGCGAACTGGGCAAGGCTATGGTCAACCCGCTGAAGGTGCTGACCACCGGCGTGGAGCGCGAATGCCGCACCCCGTTCTACGCCGGCGGCAAATGGCGCTTCGTGCAGCGCGTGGCCTGGTGGGATGCCTACGCCGATGCCCCGGCCGTCGTCGTCGGCCATTACTGGCGCCGTCCGCTGCCGGGCGACGCCGCGGCCCATGGCCCGCAGGCGGAGAACCTGTTCGGCCACACCGGGCCGCTGTCGTGGCACGGCCTGCGCGGCAATGTGTTTTGCGTGGACTACTCGGTCGGTGCACGCTGGGCCGCGCGCCAGAACGGCGAGGATCCGGCGCGGCGCTTCAAGCTCGCCGCCATGCGCTGGCCCGAGCGCTGCTTGGTGTTCGATGATGGTGTGCAGGCGGCAACCGAGGATTTCGGCGTGCCAGCCGCGAGCTAGCTCAGGGATCGCAGCACCGCGCGCACCGGCGACGCATCGGCCGTGGTCAGCTTGAGCGGCAGGGCGATGAGCTCGTAGTCCCCTTCGGGTACGCCATCGAGCACCAGGTTCTCCAGCACGCGCAGGCCACGCCGGCGCAGCACCTGGTGGCTGGGTAGCTCCTGACTGTTGGCCGGGTCAACGCTGGCCGTGTCTATGCCTACGAGCAGCACGCCCAGGTCGGCCAGGCGCTCCAGCGTGTCTGGGGCAAGGGCGCTGAATGCGCCGTCCCAGTGCTCCACCGGTGCTTTGACGCAGGTGCGCAGCAGCACGCGCTGCGGCAGGTGGGTGGTAATTGCATGGGCGATGTGCTGCCATTCGACCAGCGGCCCGCAGCCGATGGCGTGGATCACCCGGCATGGGCCGATGAAGGGCTGCAAGGGCAGGGCGCCGATGGCTGCGCCAGCGTTGTCGTAATGCAGTGGCGCATCGGCATGCGTGCCCACATGGGGGGACAGGGTGATGGCGCTCACGTTCACCGCGCTGTCCGGGCCGATCGCCGCAGTCCACTGCTGGCGGTACGGCGTGTCGCCGGGGTACTGCGGGCTGGCGGCGTGCACGGGCGCGGAGATGTCCCACAGCCTGGGCTGGCCGGCTGCAGCGGTGTCAGCCATCACACCAGGCCTTCCAGCGCCGGCAGGCCGTGGCGCTGGCGCGCGCGGTTGCAGGCCTCGCTGCCGGCCTCGAACTCGCGGCAGGGCGAGGGCCGCCATTCATAGATGCCGCAGGCGGCCTGCTGGCCTACCTGGCCCGTCAGCGCGGCGCAGCGCGGCCGGGCATGGTCGGTGCCGCGCATGCGCGCGAGGTGTTCGGTCAACGCCACCACTAGGCCCTGGGGCACGGGCCCACCCATGTCCTCGCTCTCGTAGACCGAAAAATCGACACGGAAACTGGCGCAGCAGGCGCCGCAGCTCAGGCACGGATGGGTTGTCATGGGGACAAGGCAGGCCAAAGGCCGTCATTGTGCAGCGCCGTAAAGGCTGCGATGGATCAAGCCACTGTGAACGATGTTGCATTAGAATGAGAATTACTTTCATTCATTGACGTCCATGGATATGCAACAGACAGGCAAAGCCAGCGCCCAGGGTCAGCCGCAAGGGCTGGACAGCCTGCCGCACGGCGTGAGCGCCACGGTGGTTGGCCTGCGCCAGTCTGCGGACGGTCGTGCCAGCGCCATGGCGCTGCGCCTGATGGAGATCGGTTTTCTGCCGGGCGAGCCGGTACGCGTCATCGCTAAGGGCTTTCCCGCGGCCGACCCGCTGGCCGTGCGTGTGGGCCAGGCCACCTTTGCGCTGCGCCGCCACGAGGCGGCCCAGGTGCTGGTGCATGTGCCGGAGGCCCTGCCATGACGGCCGACGCCGCTGCATTCACGCATATCGCCCTGCTGGGCAACCCGAACTGCGGCAAGACGGCCTTGTTCAACGTGCTCACCGGCGCGCGCCAGAAGGTGGCCAACTACGCCGGCGTGACCGTGGAGCGCAAGGAGGGCCTGCTGACGACCCCGGGCGGGCGGCGCGTGCGCGTGCTGGACCTGCCCGGCGCCTACAGCCTGCATGCCCAGAGCCTGGACGAGGCCGTGACGCGCGACGTGGTCACCGGCCGGCGCCCGGGCGAGGCCGTGCCCGAGCTGCTGGTCTGCGTGACCGATTCCACGCACCTGCGCCTGAACCTGCGCCTGGTGCTGGAGGCGCGCGAGCTGGGCCTGCCCATGGTGCTGGTGCTGAACATGAGCGACATGGCGCAGCAGCAGGGCATCAGCATCGACCGCGCGCTGCTCGCGCGCGAGCTGGGCATGCCGGTGCTGGCCACCGTGGGCGTGCGCTCCGATGGCGCGCGCGAGCTGCTGCACTGGCTGGATCAGGCCGGCCCGGCAGCGGTGGCGCAACCCGATCCGCAGGCCGCAGCAGCTGCAGCCCCCGTGGCCGTGAACGCGCTGGAGCAGGATCAGCCCCAGCGCGTGCAGCGCCTGCACCATGAGGTGCGCCGCATCATGGACCTGGCGGTGCGCGAGCCGGCGCAGCGCCTGGCGCTGGATGACCGCCTCGACGCCGTGGTGCTGCACCCGCTGTGGGGCACGCTGCTGCTGGCGGCGACGCTGTTCTTGATGTTCCAGGCCGTGTTCAGCTGGGCCGAGGTGCCCAAGGGCTGGATTGAGGGCGCCACGGCCTGGGCGGCAGAATGGCTCAGGCTGCACATGGCCGAGGGGCCGCTGCGCAGCCTGTTGGCCGATGGCGTGATCGCCGGCGCCGGCGGGGTGGTGGTGTTCCTGCCGCAGATCCTGATCCTGTTCTTCTTCATCCTGGCGCTGGAAGAATCTGGCTACCTGCCGCGCGCGGCCTTCCTGCTCGATCGCGTGATGGGCCTGGTGGGGCTGTCGGGGCGCTCCTTCATCCCGCTCTTGTCCAGCTTTGCCTGCGCCGTGCCGGGCATCATGGCCACGCGCTCCATTCCCGACTGGCGCGACCGCCTCGTCACCATACTCATCGCGCCGCTCATGACGTGCTCGGCGCGCCTGCCGGTGTATGCGCTGCTCATCGCCGCCTTCATCCCCGAACGCGAGGTGGCCGGCCTGTTCAACCTGCAGGGCCTGGTGCTGTTCAGCCTGTACCTGGGCGGCATCGTCAGCGCCATGGCCGTGGCCGCCGTGGCACGGCTGGCGCGCCGTGGCGCCGTCGTGGCTCCACTGCTGATGGAGCTGCCCAGCTACCGCTGGCCCAGCCCGCGCAACCTGGCCCTGGGGCTGTGGGAGCGTGCCGGCATCTTCATGCGCCGCGTCGGCGGCATCATCCTGGCCGTCACGGTGCTGCTGTGGTTCCTCT
>JAFEER010000152.1 GCA_018240985.1 Pseudomonadota bacterium | reverse complement strand
TCAAAACGCCCCCAATCGAGGCGCAAAACGCAGCCATAGCTCGGGCTATGGCGAGTATTTGCAACGAAGAGTGGGGGTGTTTTGGCGCGCAAAGCGGGCATGGGGGATTGCCTCTCACCCTCTCAGGGCAGGACGGCTTCGATGAGGAACGGGCCGGGCGCGGCGAGGCCTTCGCGGAAGGCTTGGATGAAGTCCTCTACGGTGCTCGCCGAGCGGGACGCCACGCCCATGCTGGCCGCCAACTGCGCCCAGCCGATGTCGGGGTCGCCGATGCTGAGCATGTGGCTGGCGTTGCGGCCCAGGTGTTCCACGCCCACGTTGCGCATCTCGTTGTGCAGGATGGCGTAGCTGCGGTTGGAGAGGATCACCGTCAGGCACTTGAGCCGCTCGCGCGCCTGCGTCCACAGTGATTGCACCGTGTACATGGCGCTGCCATCGGCCTGCAGCGACACCACCTGCCGGCTGGGGCAGGCCACGGCGGCGCCCGTGGCCAGCGGCAGGCCCTGCCCGATGGCGCCACCGGTCAGCTGCAGGTAGTCATGGGGGGCAGAGCCGAGGCTGGCTTCGTAAAAGCTGCGGCCCTGGGTCACCGATTCATCGCTGACGATGGCGCCCTCCGGCAGCAGCGCCGCGACCGCGAGGCACACGGCGCGGGCATTCAGCGGCCCGCTGCCCGCATCGGCCAGCTGCGCAGGTGCAACTGCGGGCGCCTCGGTCAGCAGTTCCACGCCCAGCGCCAGGCACAGGCGCTGCAGCGTGTCGGCCAGGTCGTGGCCGGGCGCCGCCAGTTCGTGCACCCGGCAGCCGGCGGGCGCCAGCGTGCTGGGCTTGCCAGGGTAGGCGAAGAAGGCGACCGGCTCGCTGGCACCGATCAGGATCAGCTGCTCCACATGGCGCAGGCGCTCCAGCGCGGCGTCCACGGTGTAGGGCAGTTTTGCCACCGGCACCGCATGGCGGCCGCGCTGCATGCGCGCGCCCAAGGTTTCGGCCAGCATTTCGGCGCCGGTCGCGCGGCAGATGCTGTAGGCCGCCAGCAGCGGCGCGTGAAACAGCGCATCGCCGCCCAAAAGCAGCAGCGCACGGCCGCTGCGGATGGCCTGTGCGGCCTGCTCGATGGCGGCGTCTGCCACGCGCGCCGGCTCGGGCTTGGAGAGCCGGGGCGCCACCGTGCCTGCGGGCACCTCGCTCCAGGCGATGTCGGCGGGGAGAATCAGGGTGCCGATGCCGCCGGGCGGCTGCAGCGCCGCGGCGACGGTCTGGGCCACGTCGTCGCGCAAGCTCTCGGGCGACGCCGCCGTTTGCACCTGCGTGGAGACGGCAGAGGCAATGGCGCGGATGTCGCTGGTCAGCGGCGCGTCATAGGCCAGGTGGTGGCGCGCATGTTCACCCACCACATTGACCATGGGCGTGTGCGCACGGCGCGCATTGTGCAGATTGGCCAGGCCGTTGCCCAGGCCCGAGCCCAGGTGCAGCAGGGTTGCGGCAGGCTTGCGCGCCATGCGGGCGTAGCCGTCGGCCGCGCCGGTGACCACGCCTTCGAACAGGCCCAGCACGCAGCGCATGCCGGGCTGCTGATCCAGCGCGGCGACGAAGTGCATCTCCGACGTGCCCGGATTGGCAAAGCACACATCGATGTCATTGGCCAGCAAGGTCTCACAGAGGAACTGGGCGCCATTCATTTCATTCAATCTCCGGTCGGGAGCCGCCACGCCGCGTGACGGGCACCATATTTTTTAGTCCAGTTGAACACCAGCTGTCTTGATGAGCGCCGCCCAGGATGGCGCATCCCGCTTGTAGCTGGCGGCAAAAGCCTCTGGCGTCCCGGATGGAGAAGGGAACAACCCGACCGCCGCGATCTTGTCTTTGACCGAGGCTTGTGAGCTCAGTGCAACGACCTCACGCGACATGCGTTGAATGATCTCCTTGGGCGTATTCGCAGGCGCTGCCATGCCGACAAATCCGACCAGTCGATAGGCTTCATCCTTGAGGCCTTGTTCTGCAAAGGTAGGCACCGACGGGAGAACGTCGATGCGTTTCTCTCCCGTCACACCGACAAGTCGAACCCGGCCCGTTTCTGCATGCGCCTTCGCCGCCATCGCCGTCATGAACGCCATCTGAATCTGCCCGGCCAGCAGGTCTTGCAGCATGGGTGCCTCTCCCTTGTAGGAGACATGCACCATGTCTGCGCCCTGACTCTTGCTCATGTGAAAGCCGGCCAGGTGCGGCGTCGATCCTGCACCCCAGGAGCCATACGAAAGCTTGCCCTTCTGCTGCTTGATGTAGGCCAGAAGCTCTGGCGCCGTGGTCGCCGGCACACTCGGGTGCACGACCAGGACGAGGGGCCCCAAGGCAATTTCAGACACCAGCGCCAGATCCTTTTCAGGGTCGTAGGGCAGCTTGGCGTAGAGGAACTTGTTGATCAGCATGGAGCTGGTGATGGAGATCAGGAAGGTGTATCCATCCGGCGCGGCTCTCACGGCTGCATCCGTCCCCACGATGCCGCTGGCTCCAGGGCGGTTGTCAACAATCACCGCCTGCCCCAGGCGGCCAGATAAACCTTCCGCCAGCACACGGGCCACGGCGTCGGCGGGCCCACCGGGTGCATAGGGAACCACGATTCGAATGGGTTTGGCGGGCCAATTTTCTTTGGCCAACGATGTTCCGGGCAAGCCAAGCGTGGCAAGCGCGCCGGTTGCAGCCGCTTGCGCCAGCCATTGGCGGCGAGAGTAGGTTTTCAGCATGATGGTCTCCGTCTTTGAATTACTGCACACATGAAAATGGATCTCAGATGGTCTGTTTTTCTCCCTCCCCCTCTGGGGGAGGGCAGGGGTGGGGGCCAGCGACGCTCGCGCGTCGATGCCGGCAAGATGCCGGCGCTCCGGCCCCCATCCCAACCTCGGTGCTGGCGGCCAGAGGCCGCCGCTCTTCAGGCTGTCCCATAGCGCGCAGGCGCAATGGGAGCCGCAGCCTTCAGCCCCAAAGGGGGAAGGAGTCCGAGACAGCTTGCTAGTCAAGCCATCCTTTATGGGCGCGCTGGCTTGCCCAAGGCGATGTAGCGCGCCAGGTGGTGGTCTTCGTCGCCAAGCTGGTGGTCGATCATCACCAGCCGCTTGGCGTAGTGCGACAGCGGCAGCTCCCAGGTCATGCCGATGCCGCCATGCAGCTGGATGCATTCCTCCGCGACTTTCGTTCCGATGCGGCCGATGCTGTGCTTGGCGGCCGACAGCGCCTTCTCGCGCGCGATGCGCTCGCCATCGATGGCCGCCGCGGCGTTGATGACGGTGGAGCGCGCCTGCTCGACCTCCAGCAGCAAATCGGCCATGCGGTGCTGCAGCGCCTGGAAGCTGCCAATGGGCACGCCGAACTGCTTGCGGGTGCGCAGGTATTCGAGCGTGTCGCGCTTGGCGATTTCCATGGCGCCCAGCGATTCGGCGGCCAGCGCCAGCAGGCCCCAGCCCGTCGCGTGTTCGAGCACTGCGGCGCCTTCGCCCTCCATGCCCAGCAGCGCATCGGCGCCGACGCGCACGCCGTCCAGCGTCAGTTCCGCCGCGCGGCCGCCATCGGTCTTGCGGTAGCCGCGCCAGACGAGGCCTGGCGCGTCGCCCGGCACCAGGAACAGCGAAATGCCCTGCGCATCGTCGTCGCTGCCCGCGGTGCGGGCCGAGACGAGGATCAAGCCGGCACGGTCGCCCTGCTGCACCACGGCCTTGGCGCCGCGCAGCACCCAACCATCGCCCGAACGCTCGGCGCGGGTGCTCACCAGCGTAGCCTCGTAGTGCGAGCCCGGCTCCTCGTGCGCCAGCGCGGCGACGGTGCTGCCATCGATCAGCGCGGCGATGCGCTCCTTCTGCGCCGTGGTGCCAGCCTGCGCGATCGCGCGGCCGACGATCAGCGCGCCGAGGAAGGGCTCGACCACCAGCCCCTTGCCCAGGCTTTCGAAAACTACGGCCACGTCGAAGCCGCTGCCGCCGAAACCGCCCACATCTTCGGGAAAGAGCGCGCCCAGCGCGCCAATCTCCGCCAGCTGCGCCCAGTGTTTGTGGCTGAAACCTTCATCGCTGCAGGCGATGCGGTCGCGCTCGGCGAAGCCATATTGTTCGGCGATGAAGCGATCCAGCGAATCCGCCAGCATGCGGCGGTCTTGTGTGTGTTCGAAGTTCATGGTGCGCGCCTCACAGTCCCAGGATCATCTTGGAGATGATGTTTCGCTGGATTTCATTGGAGCCGCCGTAGATCGACAGCTTGCGGTTGTTCAGATACTGGGCCGTCACGGCGGCCGTCCCCTGCGGGCCGATGGGTTCGCCGGCGTAGCCTTCAAGCAAGGCCTCCTCGACGAAGGGCTGGGCATACGGGCCGAGCGCGCGGCGCGCCAGCGACAGCAGCTCTTGGCGGATTTCGGTGCCGCGGATCTTGAGCATGGAGCTTTCCGCGCCCGGCACGCCACCGCCGGCCACGGCGGCGATCACGCGCAGGTTGGTGGTCTTCATGTTCTCCAGGTCGATCTCCAGCCGGGCCAGGCGGGTGGCGAAGATCGGGTCATCGATGAGCGGGCCGCCATTGCAGCGCGCCGCCGTGGCCAGGCGCTTGACCTTCTCCAGCGCGGCGACGGTGTAGCCCACGCCGGCGATGTTGGTGCGCTCGTAGGTCAACAGGTACTTGGCGTAAGTCCAGCCCTTGTCCTGCTCGCCCACCAGGTTCTCCACCGGCACGCGCACGTCGGTGAAGAACACCTCGTTGACCTCGTGTTCGCCATCCAGCGTGATGATGGGCCGCACCTCGACGCCGGGCTGGTTCATGTCCACCAGCAGGAAGCTGATGCCCGACTGCGCCTTGGCGTCCTTGTTGGTGCGCACCAGGCAGAAGATCATGTTGGCAAAGTGGCCCAGCGTGGTCCAGGTCTTCTGGCCGTTGATGATGTAGTGATCACCGTCCAGCACGGCGGTGGTCTTGACCGAGGCCAGGTCCGAGCCCGATCCCGGCTCCGAATAGCCCTGGCACCACCAGTCCGCGCCATTCAAGATGCGCGGCAACCAGTAGGCCTTCTGCGCCGCGTTGCCGTACTTCACCAGCACCGGCCCGAGCATGTTGACGCCAAAGGCCACGACACGCGGTGCCCCCGCCAGCGCGCATTCGTTCTCGAAGATGAACTTCTGCACCGTGCCCCAGCCCGGGCCGCCGTATTCCTTGGGCCAGTGGCTGGCCAGCCAGCCGCGCTCGTTCAGGATGGCGTGCCACTCGGTCATGTCGTCCCGCGTCAGGCGCATGCCGGTCTTGACCTTGTACGACAGCCGCTCGGGCAGCTTGT
Organism: Pseudomonadota bacterium; assembly: GCA_018240985.1. Lineage (GTDB taxonomy): Bacteria > Pseudomonadota > Gammaproteobacteria > Burkholderiales > Burkholderiaceae_C > Alicycliphilus. The sequence goes on along the minus strand of JAFEER010000152.1, from coordinate 16,458 downwards.
CGCGCAGGAACTGGAGCACTTCGCTGCGGAAGGCTTCCTCTTCGGGGGTGAATTGAAGATCCATGTCTTACCTCTATTGCCTCTAATCAGTGGGGAAGTGTTTTGATTTTTTGATAGCTGCTCGCGCTTGATATGAAAGGAATTAGATTGTTTTTCAATCAGAATTCCTTATGCAGCAAGCGCAGGCAGCTCCTTTTATTGAGAGCTGCAGGCCGGGTTGTCTGGCGTTCAGGCTGCAAGCATGCCGGCCAGCCGGCCGCGGATCAGGGTGTCGGCATCGGCCACGATGCGGGCCATGAGATCCTTCACCGATGGAATGTCGTGAATGAGCCCGGCCACCATGCCGCAAGACCAGGCGCCCGCGTCCATTTCGCCGCCGCGCATCACCTTGGGGTAGACGCCGCCGACCTCGGACACGATGTCGGCGAAGGTGATGTCCGCGCCCAGGCGGCGCTCCTTGTCCAGCAGGCGTTCGACGCCGGCGTTGACCAGCACCCGCTCCGTGTTGCGCAGCGGCCGCATCACCAGCCGCGTGTCCAGCTCGGAGGCCGCCACGATGGCCTGCTTGACGTTCTCGTGCACCGGCGCTTCCCTTGTCGCCAGAAAGCGCGTGCCCATGTTGATGCCGTCCGCGCCGAGTGCCAGCGCGGCCACCAGCGAGCGCGCATCCGCCATGCCGCCCGAGGCGACGAAGGGAATCTCCAGCTCCTCGGCCGCGCGCGGCAGCAGGATGAAGTTGGGCACATCGTCCTCGCCCGGATGGCCGCCGCATTCGAAGCCGTCCACGCTGACCGCATCGCAGCCGATCTCTTGCGCCTTCAGCGCATGCCGCACCGAGGTGCACTTGTGGATCACCTTGATGCCGGCCTCCTTCAGCACCGGCAGCCACTGTTGCGGGTTGTTGCCGGCCGTCTCCACGATCTTCACGCCGCCCTCGATGATGGCGCGGACGTAGCCGGGGTAGTCCGGCGGCGTGCGCGCGGGCAGGAAGGTCAGGTTCACGCCGAACGGCTTGTCGGTCATGGTCTTGCAGCGCGCAATCTCGGCCGCCAGAGCGGCGGGCGTGGGCTGCGTCAGCGCCGTGATCAGCCCCAGGCCGCCGGCGTTGGCCACGGCCGATGTCAGTTCGGCGAGGCCGACGAAATGCATGCCCCCCTGGACGATGGGATGCTCGATGCCGAAAAGCTCGGTGATGCGGGTGCGCATGGGTGTCTCCGTGATGCGTTGGGGTGGAATGGTGCGCAGATGCTGCGCCTGGGCTTCAGGTTCTTGATTGTGGCCAGACGCGTCGTGAATGGCGCATTTCTCGGTATATTTGAATACTGCATAGCGGAACAAACTGAGGTGATTCCGGCAGAGCCCGGTTGGTGCGTTCTGCGTGGTGGTGAACCAAAGGACACCCATGACATACGAAGATCGCCCATCCGACGACAAGCCTGACCACCCCTCGGGCCACATCAAGGAAGACCGCCATTTCGTGACCGCGCTCGCGCGTGGCCTGGAGGTGTTGCACGCCTTCAAGTCGGGCGAGGAGCGGCTCGGCAACCAGGATCTGGCCGAGCGCTGCCAGTTACCGAAGTCCACCGTGACGCGCCTGACCTACACCCTGACCAAGCTCGGCTATCTGCACCAGGTTCCCGCATCCGGCCGCTACCGCCTGGGCCTGATGGCGCTGACGCTGGGCGGAACCACCTTGTCGCGCCTGGACGTCAAGGAGGTCAGCAACCCCTTGCTGCAGCAGCTCGCCAACGACACCGACACCATGGTGGCGCTGGCGATCCGCGACAACCTGTCCATGTTCTACATCGAGAACTGCCGCAGCGAACACTCCATCGTCACGCTGCGGATGGGCATAGGCACACATATGCCGCTGGGCACCACGGCGGCCGGGCGCGGCTACCTGGCCGCAGCTCCGCAGGGCGCGCGCCGGGCGCTGGAGGCCAGGCTGCAGGCGATCGATCCGGCCGGCTGGCCCAAGGCGGAGCAGGGCATCCGCCAGGCCATGGCGGATCTGGCCGAGTTCGGCTGTGTCTGCTCCTTCGGGGACTGGCGGCCGGATGTCAACGCCATTGCCGTGCCGATACGCCTGAGCGCCGGCCTGCCCCTGATGGTGGTGAACGCCGGGGCCGCGGCCGGCCTGATCTCGGCGGAGGTCTTCATGAACGAAGTCCGGCCGAAGCTGCTGGCCGCGGCGCACCGCATCGAGGCCCAGTACCAGGCCCAGGCCCAGGCCGCCGAGCATGGCGCTGCCGCGCCACGGCGGCGCGGCAGCGCTACTCGATCTCGATCTTGACGCTGCGGGCGAGCTGTTCGAAGCGCCGCGACTGGTTTTCGAAATAGGCCGTGGCCTGATCGAGCGTCATCACGGTGCCCGGGGTTGCGCCGCGTTCGAGCAGCCAATCCCGGAACGCCGGCTGGGCCACGATCTCGTAGGCGGCCTTGCCCACCGCGGCCGCCTTGTCCAAAGGCAGCCTGGAAGGAACGAAGAGGCCAGTCCACATCGTGTGGTGGAAGCCCTGGAGCTGTGGCACCTCGTCGATGGAGGGGACGTTGGGCAGTGCGGGATTGCGTTCCGGATCGAGCATGCCCAGGATCTTGATCTGCCCGGCCTTGGTCATCTGGATGTAGCCGGGTGTCAGCGCCAGGAAAATCATGTCGATCTGGTTGCCCATCAGATCCTGCACGGCAGACACGCCCCCCTTGTAGGGCACATGCGTCATTTCCAGACCCAGGCGCCGGGAAAATTCGGCGCCGACCAGGTGGTACACCGAGCCGATGCCTGAGCTGCCGTAAGCCAGCGGCTTGGCGCCCGGCCGCCTGGCGTACTCGATCAGCTCGTGCAGGTTGCTGGCCGGCAGCCCCGGCCGCACCAGCATCGCCAGCGAGGCCGTGCCCACCTGGCAGACCAGGCGGAAATCGCTGGGCTTGTAGCGGACGCTGCGCAGCGTCAACGGCGGCAAAGTCACTTCGTTCGGCGATGCGATGAGCAGCTTCAGGCCGGCCCCGTCCGCCGTGAGCGCGCGCTGGGCGCCCAGCGAGCCGCTGGCGCCCGGGACGTTCTCGACGATGAGCGTCTGGTTCAGCGCCTTGGCCAGATCGGGCTGGATGCGTCGCGCGACGATGTCGTAGGAGCTGCCGGGCGGCGTGGTGACGATCAACGCCGCGGTGCCGGCTGGGCTGGATTGGGCATGGGCGACGGCCGTGAGCAGGGGCGCGCTCATTGCCAGCAGAATCGATCGGCGGGTGGTGAGGTGCATCGAACAGGTTTCCATGAGGGACTGGGGGCTGGCTTGAGCGCGCCGGCACGGGCACGCGTCACTTCGTGTGCGGACGGCGGGCAGGGGTGAAGCCGCGCCTGGGCCTAGCGGCCAGGGCGCTATCACGGCGTCACTTGCGGCTCAGGCCGAGCGCGTCGAGGGTTTCCTTTTCCTGCTTCACGGTGTCCACCGCGAACTGGTGGAAATCCTTGGAACTGCGGTACTCGGGCTCCATGTCATAGCGCGCCAGTGCTTCCTTGAATGCTGGTTGCTCCATGGCCTGCTTGAAGGCATCGTGCAGCTTGGTCACGATGGCCGGGTCTACCCCCTTGGGAGCGACCAGGCCCCAGTGCGAGGTTTGAACCAGCGGGATGCCGACTTCCTTGAGCGTGGGCACGTCCGGGAAGCTGGCCATGCGCTTGGGGCCCCAGGTGACCAGCAGGCGCATCTTGCCGTCCTTCACATACGGGGCCCAACCAGAGGTTTCAGCAGCCGAATCCACCTGCTGGCCCAGCAAGGCCTGCAGGGTCTCAGCCGTTCCCTTGTACGGGATGTGGTTCAACTGGATTCCGGTCAGGCGGGAGATGCGCTCCATGGTCAGATGGTTGGTGGTCGCGACACCGGGGCTGCCGTAAGTGAGTTGACCGGGTTTGGCCTTGGCCGCGGCCAGATATTCGGCCCAGGTCTTGATCGGCGAGGCCGCAGGCACTACTACACCGAAGGAATAGCCGGTCAGGCCGATGACGTAGGTGAGATCCTTGGCGGGATCCCATTTCAAATCCGTCGTGTAGGGCAGGCGGTACACGCCCAGCGAGGCAATACCCAGCGTGTAGCCGTCATTGGGTGCCGTCTGCATGGCGATGGCCGGCAGCGTGCCGCCGGCACCCGGCTTGTTCTCGATGATCACGGCCTGCTTGAGAATGCGTGAGGCTGAATCGGCCAGTATGCGCATCGGCGTATCGGTGGAGCCACCGGGCGCGAAGCCGATGATGATCTTGATTGGTCGTACCGGCCAGTTGGCAGCAGATTTGTCCTGTGCGTGGGTGGTTGGCATCACGGTCACGGCGGCCAGCAGCAGGGGTGCGAAAAACGTTTTTTGAAAACGCATGGGGACTGTCTCCTATTTAATTTTCGAGCAGGGTTGAATTAATGAAGCCATCAGGAATAAGGTTTCAAACGCGATGGCGTTAGGTTTCGGCGGTAATCCGGTCGGCCAATTGGCAGGCGTGGGCATACTCATCGGCCAGGCGGTCGATAAACTGGCTGACCGGTAAAATCTCACGAATGGCGCCGATTCCCTGGCCGCAACCCCAGATGTCTTTCCATGCCTTGGGTTTTTCCCGGTTGGATCCGAAATTCATCTTGGACGGGTCGCTGGTGGGCAGGTTTTCCGGATCCATGCCGGCATTGACGATCGACGGCCGAAGATAATTGCCATGTACCCCGGTAATCAGGTTGGTGTAGATGATGTCCTGGGCGGCACTATCCACAATCATCTGCTTATGGCCAGGTACGGCATTCGCCTCTTGGGTGGCGATGAATGCCGATCCTATATAGGCCAGGTCTGCTCCCATGACCTGGGCCGACAGAATGGATCGCCCCGCGGCAATAGATCCAGACAAGGCCAGGGGGCCGTCAAACCATTCACGGATTTCCTGAACCAGCGCAAAGGGTGACAACCCTCCGGCGTGGCCGCCGGCACCTGCTGCCACGGCGATCAAACCGTCGGCGCCTTTTTCAATGGCCTTGTGCGCAAAGCCGTTGTCAATCACATCATGCAGAACGATGCCGCCCCATGCATGCACGGCCGCATTGATTTCGGGACGAGCGCCGAGCGAGGTAATCACGATCGGAACCTTGAACCTGGCACAGACCTGCATATCGTGTTCCAGCCGATCATTGGAGCGGTGCACGATCTGGTTGACCGCAAAAGGGGCCGATGGGCGGCCGGGGTTCTGGCGGTCATACTCCGCCAATTCCGTGGTAATACGCTCCAACCACCGCCCCAGCTGGTCGGCAGGGCGCGCGTTGAGCGCCGGGAAAGAGCCAACAATGCCGGCCTTGCATTGCGCAATCACCAAATCCGGGTTGGAAATGATGAACAAGGGCGATGCGATCACTGGGATGCGCAGCCTATCCTTGAGGATGTTTGGAAGTGCCATGGTGGTCGCCTGATTGATTTGTCTTGAGTTTTCAGATGCGTCTATCCACGCCCTGCCAATAGGGCTCGGCATGCACAAGACTTGGATACATCGTTAACTCCAAACATTTCGGGTTCAATCGAGTCTGGCGCCGGTGATCTTCACCAGGCGCTCCCAGATCGGCAGATCGCGCTGGTAGGCGGCGGCGAATTGCTCGGGGGTGTTGGCCACGGGCAGGAAACCCATGGCCACTATGCGGTCGCGCACCTCCGGCAGCGCGCAGACGGCGCGCACCTCGGCGGCCATGCGCTGCACCAGCTCGGGGGGCGTTTTGGCAGGCGCGGCCATGCCGACCCAGCCGACCACGCGATAGACCTCGTCGTTGAGACCCTGCTCAGCCAGCGTGGGCGCGCTGGGCAGCACGGCCATGCGCTGCTCGCCGGTCACGCCGATTACCTTGAGCCGACCGGCATCGATGTGCGGCTTGGCGCCGAGCGCGCTGGCGAAGGCGAGCTGGATCTGGCCGCCGATCAGGTCTTGCAGCATCGGCGCCTCGCCCTTGTAGGCCGCGTGCGCCATGTCGGCATCCTGGCTCTGGCTCATGTAGGCGCCGCCGAGGTGGGCGTAGGAGCCCACGCCGTAGGAGCCGTAGGAGAGCTTGCCCTTGTGCCGCGCCACGTACTGCAACAACTCGGGCCCGGTCTTGACCGGCAGGCTCGGGTGCACGAGCAGCGTGACCGGGGCCAGCGCGATCTGCGTCACCAGCGCCAAGTCCTTCTGCGGGTGGTAGGGCAGCTTCGTGTAGAGGAACTGGTTGATCAGCAGCGAGGTGGTCAGCGACAGCACGAAGGTGTAGCCGTCGGGCTGGGCCTTGGCCACGGCGTCGGTGCCCAGGATGCCGCCCGCGCCGCCGCGGTTGTCCACCAGCACCGGCTGGCCCAGCCGCGGCGAGAGCTTCTCACCGATCACGCGCGCCACGATATCGGTGGCGCCGCCGGCGTTGAACGGCACGATCAGGCGGATCGGACGCGAGGGATAGCTCTGGGCCAGTGCGGCGGGCAGGCCGCAGAGCGTGGCGGCGGCGGCGACGCCCTGGCTCAGCCAGGCGCGTCGGGTCGGGGAAGTGGACATGTCTTGTTTCCTTATGTGTTTGACGTTCTATGGATCGACGTTCAGCGAGCCTTCGCCCGCATGATTTCTTCCTCGACCTCGCGCAGCCTGTCCTTGCCGAAGAACATCTCGCCTCCGACGAAGAAGGTCGGGATGCCGAAAGCGCCGCGGTCGTAGGCGTCCTGGGTGTTCGTCAGCAGGCGCGCTTTGACGTCCGCGTCCTGGCTGGTGGCGAGGATGGCCTGCGCATCGAGCCCCGCGGCCGACAGCTCAGCGGCGATGACCTGCGGGTCTGCCATGTTGCATTCGCGCTCCCACATGCTGGCGCACACCACGTCCACATAGCGCTCGAAGCAGTTCAGCTTCTGCGCCGCCACCGCGCCGCGCATGATCTGCAGCGTGTTGACCGGGAAGTGGGGGTTGCGCTTGAAGGCCGTGAGGCCGTGCTTGTCCACGAAGCGCTGCATCTCCAGCCGCTCATAGGCGAGCTTTTTGGGAATGTGGGCGTAGGCCTCCACCGGCGAGCGGTTGTTGGCCATCTTGAACAGCCCGCCGAGCAGGACGGGGACGTACTCGAAGCGGGCCCCGGTCTTGGCGGCTATCTGCGGCAGAACCTTGTGGCACAAATAGGCGTTGGGGCTACCGAAGTCGAACAGGAACTCAACAGTGACGGGTTGCATGGTGTCTCCTCAAAGGGTTCAGGCGCGGGCCTTGTTCAGGAAGGCGGCGAACGCCGCCTGGGCCTGCGGGGTCTGGCGCAGGCGGCCGAAATGCTCGTTTTCCAGCCCGATGCGCGCCATGGTTTCGTCCACGGAAGATTGGCGCATCAGCCAGCGCGTGCTCATCACCGCGTCGGGCGAGCTGGCAGCGAGCTTGGCCGCGGCGGCCAGCGCGCGATCGAGCGACTCTGCAGGCGCCAGCACCTCGGTCACCAGGCCCAGGGCCAGCGCCTGCGTGGCCGTGCAGGGTTCTGCCAGCAGCAACAGGCGCGCCGCCTGTTGCGGGCCGATGCGGCGCGCCAGCAGCAGGCTGGAGCCGAACTCGGGGCACAGGCCGAGCTTGACGAAGGGGAACAGCAGCGTCGCATTGCTGCCCGCATACACCAGGTCGCAGTGCAGCAACACGGTGGCGCCTATGCCCACCGCGGGGCCATTCACCGCGGCGATCAAGGGCTTGCCCAACTGAACCACGGCCCGCATGAAGCGCGCCGAGGGGTGCTCGCCCTCGGCGGCCGGCGCCGCGGCAAAGTCGGCGATGTCATTGCCGGCGGTGAAGGCCTCTGCGCTGCCGTGCAGCACGACCACGCGCACGTCGGGCGCCGCGTCGGCCTCCAGCAGCGCGTCGGCCAGAGCGGTATACATGCCCTGCGTGATCGCGTTCTTGCGCTCGGGGCGGTTGAACGACAGGCGCAGGACGCCGTTGTCCAGCTGGCGCTGGATGCCAATGTCTGCCTGCGCCATCACCACTGCTCCATCCAGGGACGGATCTCGGTCTCGTGCGTCCAGGCGTCGCGCGGCTGCTGGTGCAAGTGCCAGTAAAGGTCGGCGATGTGGTCGGGGTTGACGACGCCGCCCTGTTCCTTGGTGGCGTAGCGCTCGGGGAAGGTGGTGCGGATGAAATCGGTGTCGATGGCGCCATCGATCACCGGGTGCGCCACATGGATGCCCTTGGGCCAGAGCTCGCGCGCCATGCTCTGCGCCAGTGCGCGCAGCCCATGCTTGGCGCCGGCGAAGGCCGCATAGCCGTCGCGCCCGCGCAGGCTGGCCGTGGCCCCCGTGAAGATGATGGTGCCGCGGCCGCGCGGCAGCATGGCCTTGGCGACCTCGCGGCCCATCAGGAAGCCGCCGAAGCAGGCCATCTCCCACACCTTGAAGTACACGCGCGCCGTGGTTTCGGTGATGGGAAAGCGCACGTTGGCGCCGATGTTGAACACGGCGACCTCGATCGGGGCGATCTCGGTCTCGATCTTCTGCACCAGGGCCACCATCTCTTCTTCCTTGCGCGCGTCGCTGCCGAAGCCATGGGCCTCGCCGCCCGCGGCGCGGATCTCCTCCACCAGCGGCGCCAGCTTGTCCGCGCTGCGGCGCGTGACGCAGGCGATATAGCCTTCGCGCGCAAAGCGCTTTGCAATGGCGCCGCCCGTGGCGTCGCCGGCGCCGATGATCAGCACAGCCTTTTTACTTTCCATGGATATCTCCTTTGGGGTGGTAGGGTGGTAGGGGCCTGTCAGGGCCGTGTCTGCGGGGCTTGTCCCGCCATTTGCTTGAGAACGTTCTTGAGCAGCTTGCCGGTCGGCGCCGCCGGCAGCTGTTCCATGAAATGGATCTCGGCCGGCTGCTTGTAGGGCGAAAGATGTTCGCGCAGGTGCTGGCGCAGCGCCTGTTCGTCGATCTGGCGGCCGGCGGGAACCTCGACGTAGGCGATGACCTCCTCGTTGTGGCCGACGGTGCGTCCGACCACCGCCGACTGCACGATGCCGGGAAAGGCGTTGATGACCTGCTCCACCTCCAGCGGATAGACGTTGAAGCCGGAGCGGATGATCAGCTCCTTGGTGCGCCCGGCGATGTGCAGCGCGCCATCGCCCTCCAGGCGTGCCATGTCGCCGGTGTTGAACCAGCCTTGCGCGTTGATCACCTGGCGCGTCTGCGCGTCGTCGTGGTAGTAGCCCTTCATCACATTCGGCCCGCGCACCCACAGCTCTCCGGCCGCGCCGGCGGGCAGATCCTCGCCCTGCGGGTTCACGATGCGCACCTGCACCCCGGGTATCGGTGGGCCCACCGCACAGTCGTTGCGCGGCGCCTGCGCCCGCACCTGGGCGATGGTGGGCGCCGTCTCGGTGAGGCCGTAGCCGTTGAGCAGCGGCAGCTGGAATTGCGCCTCGACACTGGCCTTCAGCTCCGGCGTCAGCGGCGAGCCGGCCACGCCGATCAGCCGCAGGCGCGGGGCCTGCAGGGCCTGCTGGCGCGTGCGCAGCCAGTCGAGCAAGCGGGCGTACATCGCGGGCACGCCGGTGAAGACGGTGGCGCCGGCGCGCAATGCGCCGGCCAGGCCTTCCGGCGTGAAGCGCGACTCCAGCACCACCGTGGCGCCGGCGGCCAGCGCGCCCAGAAACTGGGTGGACAGGCCCACGATGTGCGCCATCGGCAATACGCCGTAGACCACATCGCCCGATACCAGGCCCCGGACGTTGGTGTTGGCAATGAACGCCAGATTGGCATGCGTGAGCATGACCCCCTTGGGGGCGCCGGAAGTGCCGGAGGTGTAGATCAGGGCCGCCACCTGCTCGGCCGCCTGCGCGTGGCAGGGCTCCGCCTGGGCCTGCGCATTCAGCGGGCCCAGGTGGAGCTGGCCCACGCCGGCCCAGTCGCAGGCCTCGGCGCCCAGGCGCTGCGCATGGCGCAGCGCGTCGTCCGACACCTGGGTGGTGAAGAAGATGCGCCGCGGCGTGGCGTGCGCGGCGATGTTGTCGATTTCCGCCGGGCTCAGCCTGGCGTTGACGATGCACACCCAGGCGTCCAGCCGGCTGGCCGCCAGGGCAATGACGCAGGCGGCGGCGCAGTTTTCGCCCACCACCAGCACCCGGTCGCCGGCGCGCACACCCCAGGCGCGCAACTGCTGCGCGGCATCCTGGCTGGTTTTCCACAGCTGGGCATAGCTGTAGGCGACATGCGCATCACGCAGGGCCGGCTGGTCGGGCTGGGACTGCACCCAGGGTTCCAGCAGGGCGTGAAACCGGGAGATTTCGTTGGATTCGGGCATGTTCATGGGGGATTCGGATGCAAGAAAACGATGCGGCCCAGTCTATTTCGGCGGGTCGTTTTGCGCATCCCCTGCAGCCCCCGTTTTGGCCAATCAAAAACTGCACTGCAGAACAAACGAGACATGCCGCAGGCGCTGCGCGCCGGGCCTGCGAGTCCTACACTTGCGCCCATGAACCATGCACCCTTGCCCCTCGTTTCCCTCGGCCGCAGCGACCTGCGTGTCACCTCCATCTGCCTGGGCACCATGACCTTCGGCGAGCAGGTCAATGAGCGCGACGCCCACGCCATCCTCGACCGTGCTGTGGAGCGCGGCGTGAACTTCATCGACACGGCGGAGATGTACGCCGTGCCTGCGCGCCAGGCCACCTACGGCGCCACCGAGTCCATTATCGGCCGCTGGCTGGCGAGCCGCCCCGGTGCGCGCGCCAAGCTGGTGCTGGCCAGCAAGGTGGCCGGCCCGTCGCGCGGCATGCCCTGGGTACGCGCGGGGCAGGGCATGACGGCGGCGGACATCGTGGCCTCGTGCGAGGCCAGCCTGCGCCGCCTGGGCACCGACTGCATCGACCTGTACCAGATCCACTGGCCCGAGCGCCATGTGCCCGCGTTCGGCCAGCTGTACTACGACCCGGCCAAGGAGATCTCGCAAACGCCCATCCACGAACAGCTGCAGGCGCTGGCCGCGCTGGTGCAGGCCGGAAAGGTGCGCCACATCGGCCTGTCCAACGAGACGCCCTATGGCGTGCACGAATTCGTGCGCCTGGCCGAACAGCACGGCCTGCCGCGCGTGCTGTCGGTGCAGAACCCGTACTGCCTCATCAACCGCAGCTGGGACAACGCCATGGACGAGAGCTGCCACCGCCTGGGGGTATCGCTGCTGGCCTATTCGCCGCTGGGCTTTGGCCTGCTGACGGGCAAGTACGACCGGCATGCGCCCACCGAGCCCGGCGCCCCCAAGGAGGCGCGCATCGCCCGCTACGAGTCGGTGCAAAAACAGCGCTGGGGCCGGCCCGAGGCCCTGGCCGCCTCGCGCCGCTACAACCAGCTGGCGCGCGAGCATGGCCTGACGCCGGTGCAGCTGGCGCTGGCCTTTTGCTACCGCAGCTGGCGCGTGGCCAGCACCATCATCGGCGTGACGTCTCTGGCGCAGCTCGACGAGAACCTGGACGCCTGGGGCCAGCAGCTCTCGCCCGAGCTGCTGGCCGCCATCGACGCGCTGCGCTGGCAGCTGCGCGACCCGGGGCAGTAATTTGCCACCACTCAGCTTTGCAGCATGGGCACATGCGCCTGCCCAAGCCCAGCCGGCAAGATGCCGGCGCTCCCAGCAGACTCGCGCCTGGGAGCGCCGGCGTCTCGCCAGCACAAGGGACAAGCCCATCCTACGCAGTGAGTCAGGGCTGCGTAGTTACAGTAATTTCAATGAAAACGGCTGCAGCGCTTGTGTGGTAAGCGCAAGCAGCTATTATTTTTGATATGGCCAAGAAAGACAAGACCGCCCATGTGAGCGAAACCCCCGCCACCCAGCTGCTGCGCCAGCATGGCGTGGCGTTCACCGAACACCCATACGACTACGTGGAGCATGGCGGTAGCGCCGAGTCGGCGCGCCAGCTGGGCCTCGATGAGCACATGGTGGTCAAGACCCTGGTGATGCAGGATCAGGATGCCAGGCCGCTGATCGTGCTCATGCATGGCGACTGCAAGGTGTCCACCAAGAACCTGGCGCGCCAGATCGGCGCCAAGCATGTCGAGCCCTGCAAGCCCGAGGTCGCCAACCGCCACAGCGGTTACCTGGTGGGCGGCACCTCGCCGTTTGGCACCAAGAAGAGCATGCCGGTGTTCATCGAGGAGAGCATCCTGCAGCTGCCGCGCATCGCCATCAACGGCGGGCGGCGCGGCTATCTGCTGCAGCTCGATCCGCAGGTCTGCGTGCGGCTGCTGGCAGCGCGGCCGGTGCATTGCGCGCTGGCAGAATAGGGCGCTTCGCATCTCCGCCCATTGCCTGCCGTGAGCATCCTCCTGTCCCTTGCCGCCACCGTGGCCGCCTATCTGATTGGTTCCCTGTCGTTCGCCGTCATCGTCAGCCGCGTCATGGGCCTGTCAGACCCGCGCAGCTACGGCAGCAAGAACCCCGGCGCCACCAATGTGCTGCGCTCCGGATCCAAGGCGGCGGCGGTCATCACCCTGCTGCTGGATGCCGCCAAGGGCTGGCTGCCCGTGGCGCTGGTGCGCTGGTTTGGCGCCCCCTACGGGCTGGAGGAGGGCACCCTGGCCATGGTCGGCCTGGCGGCGTTTGCGGGCCACCTGTGGCCGGTGTTCTTCCGCTTCGAGGGCGGCAAGGGCGTGGCTACGGCGCTGGGCGTGTTGCTGGGCGTGAGCGGCTGGCTGGGCCTGGCGACGCTGCTGACCTGGATCATCATCGCCTTCTTCTTCCGCTATTCGTCGCTGGCCTCGTTGGTGGCGGCGGCGTTTGCGCCGTTCTTTTATTTCCTGGGCGCGGGCGTCGTCTGGTACAGCGATGCGCGCGTGGGCGTGGCCCTGGCCGTGATGGCCATCCTGCTGGCCTGGCGCCACAAGGCCAACATCCAGCGGCTCATCCAGGGCAAGGAATCGCGCCTGGGCAGCAAGAAAAAGGGATCAGTCAGTTAAGGCTATCGCTGCGCTGCGCCGCATACAGCCCCAGGCGCACCATGGCGCGGTGGGGCAGCTCCACCGTGACCGCCGAGCGTGCCAATGCCGCCTGTATGCGCGGCTGGCCGCGTACCGTGTGGTAGAGCTGGGGGGCGGATTGCGGCTCGCCCTTGGCGTCCACTACGCTGGCCACCAGCGGGAAGTTGGCGCGCTCGCTGCGGCGCAGCACGATGGCGGTCTCGCCGTTGTCCAGGCGCACAAAGGTGCCCGGCGGGCATAGGCCCACGGCGCGCACCAGGGCCAGGCTGACCTCGTCGCGCTGATCCGAGTCCTGGCCCACGATGGCGCGCACCGAATCCGTGGCGCTGCGCCCGGCACGCGACTTGCGCGGGCTGATCATGGCGGCATAGCGGTCTATGGCGCCGAGGATGCGCGTGAGCCGCTCCTGCACCGGCAGGCCCGCCAGGGGAGTGGTGTCGGGTTGTGGCTGATGGTGCAGCTCCACCACTTCGAGCCACAGCTCGTCCGTGATGCCCAATTCCTCCAGCAAGTCCAGGCTTGCGCGCGGGTGCTCGTCCACGGCGCGGCGTTGCTCAGGGGTGAGCGGCTCGCGTTGCTGGGCCAGTTCGTCCTGCAGCGCCGTCATGCCGATGTTCATGCTGGATGCGGCGCGCACCAGGCTGTCGCGCTCACGTTGCGGCAGCTGCAGCTCATGCGCCACGATGTGGCACAGCGTGGCGCACACCAGCGCATGCGCTGCGCTGTAGCCCACCGTGGAGGTGGCTGCGAGCTGGAACATCAGGTAGAGCGCGGCGTCGATATCGTGCGCCACCAGGTCTTGCAGCCAGCGGTCGCACTGGCGCAGCTTGGCGGCAAAGTCCTGCGCGTTGCGCGGGCGTGCCAGCAAGGTTGACAGCGCCGATTCCAGATCCGACCACTGGCCCAGCAGGTCTTCGTACTCGCTGTCCACCGTGTCCGGGGCGCTGGTGCGGGGCAGTGCGGTCATGGGGCTTCGGCCTGGTGTCAACGTTAACGGCGCTTGCGCAGCACCATTTCATCGCCGTTGCGGCTCATCTCGAATTCGCGCAGAAAGCTGTTGCCCAGCAGCACGAAGGGCATGGGCTCGGCGGTGACGATAGCGTCCACGCCGCGCAGCTCCACGTCGCCCACGCGCACCGAGTCGAGCCGCATGCGCCAGCCCTGGGCCACGCCATTGGCGGTGTTCATCCGCACGCTCTGGCCTTCCTGCTCGAATTGGAGGCCCATGCGCTGCGCGTCGGGGCGGCCGATCGCGACCGTGGTGGCGCCGGTGTCCACCATGTACTGCATCACGCGGCCGTTGATCTGGCCGCTGCTGATGAAGTGCCCGCGCGCATCGGCCTTCAACACCACGCGCTGGCCGGTGCCGCCCAGCGAGCCCATGCTCATCGGCCCCTGGCCCAGCTGCAGGCTGCGGCGCTCGCCCGCCACCTCCAGCATGGCGCTGTCGGCGGCTACCGAGAGCACGCGCACGCCCTGATGGGCCTCGCCCGCCGCCACGGCGCGCGGCGTGCCGCCATTGACCACCAGCAGGGCCTTGCCGCCCAGGATGCCGGCCAGGGCCACGTTCTGCGCCTGCGCCGGCATCAGGGCGGCCAGCGCCAGCGCGGCGCAAAGGCGGGGCAACAGGGTGCGTGTCATGAGGGCTCTCTAGTCGCGGAAGTTGTCGAAGGCGAGCGGCAGATCTGCCACTTCCTTGCGGATCAGTGCCATGGCGGCCTGCAGGTCGTCGCGCTTGGCGCCGGTGACGCGCACCTTCTCTTCCTGAATGGCGGCCTGCAGCTTGAGCTTGCTTTCCTTGATGAGTTTCTGGATCTTCTTGGCCTGCTCGCTGTCGATGCCGTTACGCACCTTGACGACCTGCTTGAGCTTGTCGCCCCCCATCTTCTGTGGCTTTTGCACGTCCAGAAAGCGCACGTCCACGCTGCGCTTGGTGAGCTTGCCGCGCAGGATGTCCTCGACCTGCTGCAGCTGGAAGTCGGCATCGCCAAACAAGGTGATTTCCTTGTCCTTCAGTTCCACGCCTGCGGACGTGCCCTTGAAATCAAAGCGCGTGCCGATCTCCTTGGCCGTGTTCTCCACGGCGTTCTTCACTTCGACGAAATTGGCTTCACAAACGGTGTCAAAAGACGGCATGGCATCACTCTCTGGTCAAACCTGGGGCAAACCCGCACCGCGCCAGGGCGGGTGCGACAATCCAGCCGATGTTAGTCGAGAAAAACATCCCCCTGCAGCCCTACAACAGCTTCGGCATTGCCGCACGCGCACACACCCTGGTGCGTGTGCATTCGGCGCAGGACTTGCATGAGCTGCTGGCCGACCAGCGCCTGGCGCGCCAGCCGCTGTTCGTGCTGGGCGGGGGCAGCAACATCGTGCTCACGGGCGACGTCAAGGCCGTAGTGCTGAAGATGGAGATCAAGGGCCGGCGCCTGCTCGAAGAAACCGACAAGGCCTGGATCGTCGAGGCCGGCGCCGGCGAGGTCTGGCACGACACCGTGGCCTGGACGCTGGCGCAGGGCTGGCCGGGCCTGGAAAACCTGGCCCTGATCCCCGGCACCGTGGGCGCGGCGCCGGTGCAGAACATTGGCGCCTATGGCGTGGAGCTGCAGGATCGCTTTCACTCCCTGGTCGCCATCGACCTGGCCACCGGCCAGCCTTTCACGCTGGATGCCGCGCAATGCGCCTTTGGCTACCGCGACTCGGTCTTCAAGCATGCCGCGCCGCTGGCCGAGCACGAGGGCGCGGGCCTGCCCCGGGGCATGGGGCTGGCCGGGCGGGCGGTGATCACCCATGTGCGCTTTCTGCTGCGCAAGGACTGGGCGCCCGAGCTGGGCTATCTGGATCTGGAGCGCAAGCGCGTTGAGGCGGGCATAGCGCGGCCCACGGCGCAGCACATCTTCGACTGGGTGTGCGAGATCCGCCGCGCCAAGCTGCCCGACCCGGCCGTGATCGGCAACGTCGGCAGCTTCTTCAAGAACCCCACGGTGACGCCCGAGCAGTGCCAGGACATCATCGCGCGCGATCCGAAGATCGTGCATTACCCCATGCCCGACGGCAGCATCAAGCTGGCCGCCGGCTGGCTCATCGACGCCTGCGGCTGGAAGGGCAAGAGCGTGGGCAAGGCGGGGGTGTACGACAGGCAGGCCCTGGTGCTGGTGAACCGCGGCACGCCCGAGGACAGCGTGACGGGCGGCGAGGTCATGACCCTGGCCCGCGCCATACAGACCAGCGTCTACGAGCGCTTCGGCATCCGGCTGGAGCCCGAGCCGGTGGTGGTGTGAGCCGTTGACTGCAATGTTTATAGCGTATCGCGCTTGCTGTTCAAGGGCTGCAGCTATTCAACCTAGATTCGGCAGTTGACCGCTTGCAACCTTCTGGAAAGCCGCATGGATATTGACGCTCCCTGCTTCGCTGCAGTTCACCTGTTGGGTGAGTGCGCTACGCGCTCGCCAGCACCGCGCTCGCCGCACCATGCGGCGTTGCTCCTCCTTGCGGGCAGTAGCCCGCAGCGTCGTCACGCCTTGC
>JAFEER010000151.1 GCA_018240985.1 Pseudomonadota bacterium | reverse complement strand
TTGGCCACAATAGCCGCAGCCATGGCGCTATCGATCTTGCTCAGATCAGCCTCAAACCACGCGGCATTCGGCCCCAGGCGTTCAGCCTGGGCCTTGACCTTGTCGCCTTGCACATCGACCAGCACAACCTTTGCCCCATCAGCGATGAATCGCTCGGCAATCGCCAATCCCAGACCTTGCGCGGCACCGGTCACGAGCGCAACCTTGTTCTGATGTTTCATTAAATCACTCCTGAATTGAGGGTCTTGAACCGTTTCCCCAAGATCGAAAAAGGTGCATGTCATTCAACTCATTGGGGGAAAATCAGTGCCTATGCTATGCAGATGACACGGCCCTGGCTTGTATGCAGAGTCCGCTTAAATCACGGATTTCTGCACAGTTTTTCATCCCCAAAAAACTGTGCAGAAATCCGTTTATTTTTACGGCTAGCCTTCAAGACGAGAGCGGAAAGCAGCCCCTACACTATTTCTCGATATGAAATGGAGCAAGTGCATGAGCGAGAAGTCTCAGTCCGTGGTCATCGTCGGCGGCGCGATCATTGGTAGTTTCGTAGCCTACTTCCTGCGCAAAGAAGGCTTCCTCGGCTCCATCAAGGTGGTGGAAAAGGACAGCACCTACCAGTACTCATCCACCGCGCTCTCGGCCGCCTCTGTGCGCACCCAGTTCGGCTGCCCCTTCAATATCGGCATGAGCCTGTTCGGCGTCGACCTCCTCAAGAACATCAAGAGCCACTTTGGCGAGGATGCCGAGATTGGATTCGATGAGCGCGGCTATCTCATGCTGGGCTCTCACCAAGCCATTGACAGCCAGCGCGACAACGCCCTGATGCAGCGTGAGCAAGGTGCCAGTATTGACATACTGACACCTGGCGAAGCCCTTGCACGCTGGCCCTGGCTCAACGTCGAGGATATTGGTATTGCCACTTACGGCTGCGCCAACGAAGGCTGGTTCGACGCCTGGACGTTGCTGCAGCTGGTACGCCGCGAGGCGCGGAAACTGGGCGCGGAGTATGTGAATGGCGACGTGACCGCCATCGACAGTCTGGGCGAAAAGGTGGTTGGCGTTCGCTTGGCAGACGGTACCGCCATCCCGTGCGACTGGTGCGTCAATGCTGCAGGCCCTGCAGGCGGCCAAGTCGCAAGCCTGCTCGACATCAAGATCCCTGTCGAACCCCGCAAGCGAACCATTTTCCACATCAAGACGCCGGTATCGGGGGCAGGATTCCCCATGCTGTTCGACAACTCCGGGCTCTATATCCGCCCCGAAGGCGAAGGCTTCATCGTCGGCATCAGCCCGGATGAAGCGCGAGACCCCCACCCTGGCGACGATTTCGAGCCGGATCACTACCTTCTGGAAGAAGTGCTCTGGGAAAAGCTGGCCCACCGTATTCCCGCCATGGAGCAGTTGCGCCTGCAGCGCGCGTGGGCTGGGCACTATGAGATGAACCTGCTCGACCACAACGGCATCGTGGGGGCGCACGATGTCATGAAGAATTTCCTGATTGCCACTGGATTTTCCGGGCATGGCGTCATGCACTCGCCGGCTACGGGCCGAGGCATTGCTGAGCTGATCGTGCACGGACGCTATACGTCATTGGATCTGTCGCCACTGGGTTACGAACGGATCCGCGACAACAAACCCATCGTCGAATCCATCGTTTACTGAAAAGGCGTGAACGAATCCGCCATGCCCGCTCGTCCCGCAAAAACGCACCCCCTCGGCGTTGCAAATGCTCACCATAGCCCGCGCTATGACTGCGCTTTGCGCCTTGATGGCGCACGTTTGTGCGATCCGCTCGGACACGCCGGATTCATTCACGCCTTCTGACTCCGTTCCTCTCTCCCTTGGCGCCCGACAACGCCGCCGGGGCAGACCTGGGGCGACATGATCCCGGCCGCCTTGATGCAGGTGGCACGATCCATCTCAATGGGCGCGCCCGCCCAGGTACAGCTCGCGCACCTTCTCGTCCTGCAGCAGTTCCTGCGCGCCGCCCGTGAGGGCCACGGCGCCCATGGAGAGCACGTAGGCGCGGTCGGAAATGCGCAGCGCCTCCATGGCGTTCTGCTCCACCATGAGGATAGTCACGCGCTCCTGGTCGCGCACGTGGACGATGGCGTCGAACACCTCGTGCAGCACCTTGGGCGACAAGCCCGCGGAGGGCTCGTCGAGCAGCAGGATGCTGGGCCGGGGCATGAGTGCACGGGCCAGCGCCAGGATCTGCCGTTCGCCGCCCGACAGGGAGGATGCGCGCGCCTCGAACTTGCGCCCGAGCACGGGGTAGAGCAAGTACAGCTCCTCCATGCGCCGGGCGCAGTCGGCCTTGGCCATGTAGTGCCCGCCCACCTGCAGGTTCTCACGAATGGTCAGCGCGCTGAACACGTTCTCGGTCTGCGGCACGAAGCCCAGGCCCGAGTGGCGGATCTTGCGGTGCACGGGGATCTGCGAGACGTCCTCGCCGCGCAGCAAGACGCGCCCGCCGCGCGGCAGCAAGAAGCCCGCGATGGTCTTGAGCAGCGTGCTCTTGCCGCAGCCGTTGGGGCCCAGCAGGGTGACGATCTCGGCGCTTTGCACGTTGAGCGTCATGCCGCGCAGGATGTCGATCTCGGCCGTGTAGCCGGCCACCACGTTGTCGATGCCAATCATGATGTTGTTGCTTCCAGGGGTTTGGCGCCTGCCGTGCCCAGATAGGCCTGCAGCACGCGTTCGTTGCTGGCCAGCTCGTCGGGGCGGCAGCTCGCCACGATCTGGCCGCGGTCCAGCACCACGCAGCGGGTGCACAGGTCGCGGATGAAGTGCATGTCGTGCTCCACGATCACCAGCGTCATGCCCTGCGCGTTCAGGCGCTGCAGGGCGGCCACGATGTCGCGGCGCAGGTTGGGGTGCACGCCCGCCGTGGGCTCGTCCAGCAGCAGCATGCGCGGCTCGGCCATCAGCGCGCAGACGATGCCCAAGAGCTTCTTCTGCCCGCCCGAGATGGCGGAAGCGGGCAGGTCGCGCACGGGGGTGAGCAGCAGCTCTTTCAGCAAATGCTCGGCCTTGTCGCGCGCCGCCTTTTCCGTGGCGCGCGCGCCCGTGGTTCCCAGCAGCGTGCCCCACACGCCGTGGTGCGCGGTGGCGGCGGCCATCGCCACCTCCATCACCGACATCTTGGTGGGCATGGACGGCAGCTGGAAGGTGCGCGCCATGCCGGTCTGCACGATGCGGTGCGCGGGCAGGCAGTCGATGCGCTGGCCTTCGCAATGCACGGTGCCGCTGTCGGCGGACGTGAAGCCGGTGATGACGTTGAGCAACGTGCTCTTGCCCGAGCCGTTGGGGCCCAGCAGGCCGACGATCTCGCCGGGGGCGATCCGCACGTTCACGTCCTCCAGCACGCGGTTGCCGCCGAAGGCCTTGGCGACGGAGCGGACGTCGAGGAATGCGTTGGTGGTGGTCATGGGATCTTCCTCAGCTTCTCGGGGATGAGGCCCTGGGTACGCCACAGCAGGCAGCCCAGAAGGATGGCACCGATCAGCCCCAGGCGCAGCGCGCCCGCCAGATCAGTGCTGAAGTGCAAGTAGTCCTTGGCAAAGGGCACCAGCGCATAGGCTGCCTGTACCAGCACCACCCCTGCCAGCACACCCGCGGTGTTACCCAAACCTCCAATCATCAGCATGGTCCACAGCAGAAATGTCTCGGCAGAAAGCATGTAGTCGGGCCCCGCGAAACTCATGTACTGTGCGTACAGCGAACCGGCCAACGCCGTCACCGCCGCACCGGTCATGATGGCGTTGGATTTGAGCCGGCGCAGGTTGTAGCCCATGCACACGGCCAGTTGCGGCTCCTCGCGCATCAGGCGCAACGCGCGGCCAAAGCGTCCATTGGCCAGGCGGCGCGCCAGCAGCGCAAAGGCCGCCAGCACCACCAGCACCAAGATCAGAAAGCCCAGCGCGCTCCAGGGGCGGCCCCAGCTATCGAACAGCGAAGGAATGCCAGGAATGCCATTGGCGCCGCCCGTCAACCAGTCCTCATTGGTGGCGATGGTGCGCAAAATCTCGGCGATCGCCAGCGTGGCGATGCCCCAGTAGTCGGCCGCCAACTGGCTGCCCAGGCGCGCCATGCACCAGCCCAAGGCCATGGCGGCCAGCACGCCGCCGGCAGCGCCCGTCAGCGGCGGCCAGCCCGCGGCATAGGCGATGGCCGTGCCGTAGGCCCCCATGCCCGCAAAGGCGATGTGACCGAAGTTGAGCAGCCCGGCAACGCCCGCCTGCAGATTGAGCCCCAGCGCCATCAGGCCGTAGATGCCCGCAACGGTAAGTGTGGCAATGAGGAAGTCAAACACGGCGCACCTCCCGATCGAACAGGCCATAGGGCTTGAACAGCAGCGCCAGGAGCAGCATCAGGAACGAGCCCGCGCCGATATACCCCACCGGCAAAAAGGCCACAGGCCTGCCCAGCAGCGGGCCAAAGTTGATATTCGTCACCAGGGTCTCGGTCAGCGCAATCAGCAGCGCACCCATCACGGCACCCAGCGGATTGCCCAAGCCCCCCAGGATGGCTGCGGCGAACACCGGCAGCAGCAGGTCGTAGCCCAGGTTGATGTGCGCACCGATCGACAGTGCCAACACACTGCCGCCCAGGCCCGCGATGGCGCCGCTGGCAAAGTTGACCAGGCGCGTGATGCCTTCGGCGTTCAGGCCCGATGCGGCAGCCAGCGCCTGGTTGGTCGAGAGCGCCCGCATGGCGCGCCCCGTGCGCGTGAAGAACAGCAGCAGCGTGAACAGCACCAGCAGCACGGCGGTGGTGCCCATGGCGTAGATCTGGGTGTGCGACAGGCGCACGCCGCCAATGATCACTGGCTCCGTGAGCGGCAGGTTGAACATGCGTGGGAACGACCCGGCAAAACCTTGCGCGCAGGCCACGATCAACATGGCCACAGCCAGCGAGCCAATCATGGTGATGGCTGGACTCACGCGCAGCAGACGGCGGAACACCAGCAGGTGCAACGCCAGTGCCAGCATGCCCGTGAGCATGCAAGCCATGAAGATGCCCACGGGAAGCGGCACGCCCATGGAGAAAAAAGCAAAAGTGGCGTAAGCCCCCAGCATGGCGTACTGCACGTGAGCAATGTTGGGAAACTTGACCAACCCATAGACGGTGCTCAGGCCCAGCGCGATGAGCACCAGATCCGAGGCACGCAGCAGCGTGTCGAAGAAAAGTTGAAGCATGGCAAGAAACGCTATTGGTTAAGGAGCTACTGGCGCTTTCTGTATAAGCACCAGAGGCCAATTCGGCTTGAACCTAAATCCGGCAGTTGGATGCGCCCGTCAGTGCCGCAATCGGCGCGTCAGGCAAGACGTGACGACGCAGTGGGCTCCTGCCCGCAAGGCGGAGCAACGCAGCATGGCGCGTCGAGTGCGGTGCTGGCGGGTGCATAGCGTTGTCACCTCGCGGATGAGCTGCAACGAAGCAGAAAAATCCAATGCTCATAAGGTGTTATTGAAGATCACAAGCGGTCAACTGCCGGATTTAGGTTGAAACCAGCGCACCCCAGACCGGGCAGCCGAACAAGAACCGCCCCGCGACAGGGGCTGCGCCCCCTCCTCACGCGCGGCGTGAGGGAGATGGGAAGGCTTCTCAGTACTTCAGGGGGATGTGCTCCATCACCGCGGAACGATCTTGCCCTCGTACTTGAGCTTGACGTAGGGCGGATCGATGCGCTGGCGCTCGTTGTCGAACGCGATGGGGCCGGTCACACCCACAAAGCCGCCCTTGCCGATCTCCTTGAGCGCGGCCTGCACGGCGACGGTGTCGGTGGACTTGGCTTTGTTGATCGCGGCAGCGGTCAGCGCCACGGCGTCATAGGCATAGCTGGCATACGAACTCTTGATGCCTTCCTTGTACTTCGCGGCAAAGGCCTCGGCATAGGCTTTGCCTACGTCGCCCTGGAAGCCGCCCACTTCCATGCCCATCTGGCCCTTGGCGATCTCGGGCGCGGTGTCCGACAGGCTCATGGAGAAGAGGATGGCGTAGAACGGTTTGGCGCGCAGGCCCAGCTCCAGCGCCTCGCGGTTGATGACGGCCGATTCCTGGCCGTAGGCGGTATAGACGTAGCCGTCGGGGTTGCTGCGCGCAAGCTGCTGCAGCTCGCGACGGTAGGTGGATTGGCCGGCTGTGTACAGCGCCTCGGCAACCACCTTGCCACCCAGTTTCTCGAACTCCTGCTTGAAACCATGCGCTACGCCCTGGCCGTAGGCATTGTTGGGCGCGATCATGACCACGTTGCGCAGACCCAGATCCCACACGTCCTTGGAAGAGAACTTGTTGCCCTTGTCTTCCAGTCCGATCAGGTTGAACGACGACGCCCCCAGATCGCGCACCTTCACACTGGTAGCTGCGATGTTGATGTGGGCCACGCCCTCCTTCACAAGGTACTGTGCCATGGGCAGCGTGACGCTCGAGATATAGGCACCGATCACCACCGGCACCTTGTCCACGCTCACCAATTTGCGCGCGGCATTCAGCGCACCCGTGACGTTGCCGCCGGAGTCCTCGACGATCACGTTGAACTTCTTGCCGAGCACGCCGCCATCGGCATTCACCTTCTCGACGGCCAACGCCACGGCACGGCGCATGTCCTCACCCACGGTGGCGTTGGTACCTGTGAGTGGCAACACTGTGCCCACGTTGACGGATTCCTGGGCGCTCACGGACAGCGCGGCAAGGCCGAGCACGGCGGCAGCAGCGGCAAGGGACAGATGGCGACGGGTGAATGTCATGGCTAACTCCTGTTGATAAAAAGGGAACACGGGATTCGTAAGCAAGGCTATGCGGTCGACAAAACGCATACCACTTGCTCATCGGTGACGGCATCACCTTCCGAGACCAGCAGGCGCAGCACGGTGCCGCTGACGGGCGCTTCGACCGCGATTTCCATCTTCATGGACTCCACGATGCACAGCGTGTCGCCCGGCTGAACCTGCTGACCTTCTGCGACTTCGACCTTCCAGATGCTTCCGGCGACCTCGGCCATGACGTTGTGTTCAGACATGCTTCTGTTCCTGTTCAAACGGATGCTGGAGCGGCGACGCGAATGCCGTTCGATTGCAGTACTGCACGCAGATGGCGCGCAAAATCGAGGGCACCGGGCTGATCTCCGTGGATGCAGAGGGTTTGCGCCGCAATGGAAACGACCTGGCCGCTGACCGAGGTCACGGTGCCTTGCTGCACCATCTGCAGCACCTGCGCCGCAGCCTGAGACTCGTCTTCAATCATGGCGCCCGCATGGCTGCGCGGCGTGAGCGAGCCATCGTTCTGGTAGCTGCGATCGGCAAACACCTCGGCAGCCGTGTGCAGCCCCGCGGCCTGTGCAGCGCGCAGGATCTCGCCGGAACCGAACATCACCAGACGCGCATCGACGGCGCGTACCGCAGCTGCAATGGCATCGGCCAGATCGCGCTCCTTCGCCGCCATGTTGTAGAGCGCACCGTGTGGCTTGACGTGACTCAGCCCACCGCCCGCCGCCTTGGCAAACGCAGCCAGCGCGCCCACCTGATAGATGACCATCGCTTGCACTTCGGCAGCCGACACCTTCATGGCGCGTCGGCCAAAGCCCTGCAAGTCAGGCAGTCCAGGGTGAGCTCCAACGCGCACGCCTTTCTGCAATGCCGCGCCGACCACCTGATGCATGGTCATGAAGTCGCCGGCATGGAAGCCGCAGGCGATGTTCGCCGAGGTGATGTGGTCCAGCAGTTCGAGATCACGCCCCATGACCCACGGGCCGAAGCCTTCGCCCATGTCACAGTTGATGTCTATGCTTTTGGATTTCTGATTCATGCTTTCACCTTCTGCTGTACGTTGTGGGCGCGAATCACCTCACGCAGTTGATCCAGCGCGCGCTCGCGTGCGAGGTAGAGGTGCTGCGCCTCTTCGATGGTCACCATCTCAAAACGTATCGATTCACCGGGCCAGCGCTGTGCCAGAAGCGGCAGGTCAACGCTGGCCACGCAGGCGATCTTGGGATAGCCCCCCGTCGTCTGGCGGTCAGCCATCAGCACAATGGGCTGGCCATCGGGCGGAACCTGTACGGTGCCGAAAGCGACCCCTTCCGAAATCATTTCGAACGCATGGCGGCGCTCCAGCACCGGGCCTTTCAGCCGGATTCCCATACGGTCAGACTGCGGGGAGACTTGGAACTCCGCCTGCGCAAATGCCGCCTGCGCCGCTTCGGTAAACAAGCCCCATTGCTGTCCGGCGATCATGCGCACGCGTTGACGCAGCTCGGCGGCCGGAGCGGCCAGCGCCGGGCTGTGCAGCTCCACAAAATCCCTGTCGCCCAGCAAAGCCCGTTCACTGGCTGTCGGCCCGTTGGCGTCGCTGACCGGCAGAACGTCACCTTTTTTCAGCGCGCGGCCATTCAGGCCGCCGATGGCTGCGCGCACATAGGTACTGCGGCTACCCATCACGCTTGGCACGGCAAAGCCGCCGCGAACGCCCAGGTAGACGCGCATACCGGACACGCGCTTGCCGAAATCGAGCTGCGCACCCGCCCGCACCACCAGCGCCCGGTTGAGCGGCAGCGCCTGCTCACCGATACGCGCCGACATATCCGCGCCGCACAGCACAATGACCTGGGGTTGCGTGAACCGCAGGCTGGGCCCCATCAGCGTGATTTCGAGCGTCGCCTCGTCTGCTTCGTTGCCGAGCAACGCATTGGCGCAGCGATGCGACCATTCGTCCATCGCGCCGCCGACCACCACGCCATAGCGCTGCCAGCCGTAGCGTCCGCTATCCTGCAGCAGCGACAGTGCCCCGGGCTTCAGAATCTCAAGGCTCATTGCGCACCTCCAAAAGCTTCCGGAGAGATGGGCACGAAACGCACGCGGTCACCTGGCTGCAGCAGACAGGGGGACTCCAGGCTGGCATCGAACAGCCGCAGCCGCGTGCGGCCAATCAGGTTCCAGCCACCGGGCGACTCCAGCGGGTAGATGCAGGTCTGGTCGCTGGCAATGGCGATGCTGCCCGCCGGTACGCTGGTACGCGGCGTGCTGCGGCGCGGCACAGTCAACTTGGCATCCAGACCGCCGATGTAGGCCAGGCCGGGCACGAAACCCAACATGTAGACCTGGTGCGCCGACGCGAGATGGTGTTCGATCACCTGCGTGGGCGTCATGCCGCAGGCAGCCGCCACCTCGTTCAGATCGATACCGTATTCACCGCCGTAGCAGACTGGGATTTCTACCGTGCGCGTCTGGCCTTGCCGCTGGCGAATGCCACAGGCCAGCAGGTTCTCTATGCGTTGGCGCAGCACCTCATAAGTGAAGCATTCGGGCCGATAGTGCAGCGCGACGGTGGTGAATGCGGGAACCACGTCCACGATGCCAGGAACAGGCGCGTCCAGCATCTGCGCCGCGAAGTTGCGCACCGTTTCGTTGATGGCGGGAGCTATCGATTGGCCGAACTCCACGATCAGGCAGCGGTCGCCCACGGGGGCGATAGTCCAGTTGGCTGCCATGCTCATTCCCCTGCAGCCTCGGCAATGGCAGCCGTCGCTGCCAGTAGCGCCGTGCGCTCGCGCTCGACGAGGCCGGTGTCCAGATGGCCCGCAGCGAAATTCGGGTGGTCGATCACGGCCTGCAAGAAGTCGAGGTTGTTCTTCACGCCCTCGATCCGGCTTGCTGCCAGCGCTGCCTTCATGGCTGCGAGCGCCTGCGTGCGATCCAAACCCCACACGATCATCTTGGCGATCATCGGGTCGTAGAACGGGGTGATGACGTCACCTTGCCGGACACCGGTGTCGATGCGCAGGTGCTGACTGGCAGCCGGCAAGGCAAACACGTTCAGTGGGCCGGGCGATGGGAAGAACTGCTTGGCGGGGTTTTCCGCGTAAAGACGGCACTCGATGGCGGCGCCTTTGAACGTGATGTCTTTCTGCGCTATCTTCTCGAACCCGTGGAGCGACGGGCCTGCCGCTGCCAGCAGTATCTGCCGCTGCACCAGATCCCAGCCGGTCACCATCTCGGTGACTGGATGCTCAACCTGGATACGCGTGTTCATCTCCAGAAAGAAGAACTCCAGGGTCTGCGCATCGACGATGAACTCGACCGTGCCCGGGCCACGGTAGCGCTGATGCGCGGCCAGTGCCGAGGCCGCTTCGGCCATCTGAGCGCGCAGTGCCGCGGGCAATCCGGGGGCGGGGCTTTCCTCGATGATCTTCTGAAAACGCCGCTGGATGGAGCATTCGCGTTCGAACAGGTGCACGGCCGTACCGTCGCCATGGCCGAAGACTTGAATCTCCACGTGCCTTGCCCTGGGCACGAAGCGCTCCAGGTAAATCGTGCCATCGCTGAACGACTTGGCGGCCAGTTGCTGCGTGGCCTCGACGCAGGCGCGAAGCTGCTCGGGACCATCGACGCGGCGCATACCAATGCCGCCACCACCGCCCGTCGCCTTGACGAGGAGCGGATAGCCGACCGTGGCCGCGGCGGCCTCGATGCCGTCCAGTTCGCCCTGCGCAAACCGGCGGCTGCCAGGCAGCGTTGGCACGCCAGCGACTTTTGCCACTTCACGTGCCTTCTCCTTGTCGCCCATCTCGTCGATGCTTTGTGGCGTAGGGCCGATCCAGATCAGGCCCGCGGTTTCCACGGCTCGGGCGAAATCCGTGTTTTCGGACAGAAAACCATAGCCGGGGTGGATACCATCCGCGCCACTTTCCAGCGCTGCGGCCAGAATCCGTTCGTACTTGAGATAGCTCTGCGCTGGCGCTGCCGGGCCAATGCAGATGGCCGCGTCGGCCGACTGCACATGCAATGCATTGGCGTCCGCTTCCGAGTGCACAGCTACGGTAGCAATGTCCAGGGCTTTGCACGCGCGGATGATGCGGCAAGCGATTTCGCCCCGATTGGCGATGAGAATTCGTTTCATCAATAGGATCCGATGTGGTGAAGCGGGTTCAACACGCGGCCGGCGTAGGCTTCTCGACTTCCGACCGCTCCAGCTGCCGCGTTACTTCCTCAGGATGCCGAGCGCTTGCTCCAGATCGGCAATCAGCAGTGCCTCCGGTTCAATGCCAATCGAGAAGCGCAGCATGTTCGGAGGCACCACGCTGTCGGGCCCTTCCACCGAGGCGCGATGCTCCACCAGGCTTTCCACACCGCCAAGGGATGCGCCGATGGTGATGACCTTGAGCTTGCAGGCCACTTGCTGCGCCTGCTGCGGCGTGCCGTTGATCTGGATGGACAGCATGGCCCCGAAACCGTTGGTCATCTGGCGCTTGGCAATGTCGTGCCCAGGGTGCGATTCCAAACCGGCGTACGACACCTTCTGAACCAGAGGGTGCTTTTCGAAGTGCTTGGCAATCGCCAAGGCGTTCGAGCAGGCTGCCGTGAAACGCACGTACAGCGTGCGCATGCCACGCATGAGCAGCCAGGTCTCGAACGGCCCCAGCACTGCGCCAGAGAGGTTGCGGATCAGGATGATCTCTTCCCAGCGCTCGTTGACCTCCTTCGTGATCAGCACGCCAGCCAACACGTCGCCATGCCCGTTGAGATACTTGGAGCAGGAATGGAACACGATGTCCGCACCCAGCTCCAGCGGCCGGGTGGTCACGGGCGGCGAAACACTGCCATCCACGCACAGGATGCCACCCACCTCATGCACGGCGGCCGCGGCGTCGGCGATGTCGATGATGTCCCAGGTGGGGTTCACCGGCGACTCGATCCACAGCAGCGCGGTGTTGGGGCGGATGGCCTTGCGCAGTGCACCGGGCACCGACTGGTCAAAGAAGCTCAGCTCTATGCCGCGCCGCTCGGCGATGCGGCGCATCCACTTCTGCGCACCGTGGTACATCACCTGGGGTGCCAGGATGTGCTGGCCGGCCTTGATGGTTTCGAACACCGCCGTCGCCGCGCCCAGGCCTGAGCCGAAGAGCCGCGCTTCGACGCCGCCTTCCAGCTTCGCCAGAAGTTTTTCGGCTTGGATGGTCGTGGGGTTGCCATAGCGGCCGTAGCGGATGCCGCCGATCAACTCATAGTTTTCGTCGCGGGCAAAGGTCGTCGAGGGATGGATCGGCGGGATGACCGCCCCTGTGCGCTCATCGATGAAATGGTCCAACTGCACCGTCAGCAGGTTGCGCTGAAGGTCTTGGGGAGTGCTCGGGCTCATGGGTACGTCTTTCAACAGTGAAGAAGCTTGGCTTTCAAGCCAGCTCGAAAATGGCTTCGATCTCAACGGAGATGCCACCAGGAAGAGACACGGTGCCGACCGCCGAACGAGCGTGCTCGCCCGCCCCTCCCAGCACCCGGGTGAACAGCTTGCTGCACCCGTCGATCACCTTGGGCTGCTCGGTGAAGTCGGGCGTGCAGTTGACGAGCCCGAGCACCTTGACCACGCCAACAATCCTGTCTAAATCGCCGACAGCGGCCTTGGCTGTAGCCAGAAGTTGCAATGCAATCGTCTGTGCGTCTTCAGCGCCTTGCGCGGTTTCGTAGCCTGCGCCCAGCTTGCCTTTGCGCAGCGCGCCCTGCCCATCGCGCGGCCCCTGGCCAGACAGGAATAGCAGATTTCCGGCCTTGTAGAACGGCTTGTAGCTGGCCGCAGAAGGCTGCGGCACCGGCAATTGCAGACCCAACTCGGCCAATCGTTGTTCAACTTTGCTCATGCTTGCTTTCGGGGTGGGGTGGTGGCAGTCAATCAAAGCTCACTGGCGCTCGATCCCGGTTTCCTCGACGAGCTTCTTCCAGCGGGCGTTTTCAGATTTGATGAACTCGGCAAACGCCTGGCGCGTCATCGGCGCGGGAATCGCACCCAAACGGTCGAACTGAGCAATCACGTCCTTGTCCGCCAGCGCTTGCACCACCGCCTTGTTGAGGGTGTCGAGAATGTCTGCCGGCACGCCAGCTGGCGCGCCGATGCCGAACCAGGATGGATGGTTGAGCGCAGGCATCCCCAATTCGGCGAACGTAGGCACCTGGGGCAGCTTCTTCAGCCGGTCCGGCGCAGCCACCGCCAGGGGCTTGAGTTGGCCGCCATCAATGAATCCGATCGAAGAGGAAATGCTGTCGAAGCAAAAGTCAACCTGCCCCGACATGACGTCCGCCAGCACGGGGGCCATGCCCTTGTAAGGAACGTGCAGCGCGGAAGTCCCCGTCACATGCTTGAACAATTCACCATTGCCATTGCTGAGGCCGCCAGGCCCCGATGAGCCGTAGGCGTACTCGCCAGGATTTGCCTTGAGCGCAGCCACCATGCCAGCAAAATCCAGCGACTTGAACTTGCTGCCGACAACCAGGACGTTCGGCACGTCGGCAAGATTGCTGATGGGGGCGAAGTCCTTGATAGCGTCATAGGGCAGCTTGCGCGAGACGTTGGGGTTCACTGCATGGGAGCTTTCCACCAGCATCACCAGCGTGTAGCCATCCGCCGGCGCTTTGGCCGCCGCCGCCGAACCAATGGAGCCACCCGTTCCAGCCCTGTTCTCCACGACGATGGGCTGCCCCAGGATGCTTGACATCTTGGTGGCGGCTATGCGCGCCACGATGTCCGTGGTGCCGGCAGGCGGGTAAGGAACGATGAGTTTGATCGGCCGCTGCGGGTAGGCGCTCTGCGCCCAGCCTGGCACGCTCATAGCCAGCGCCGCCAACGCCAGCAGAAAAGATCTCCGATTGAATACCACGATGTCTCCTGTCTCGTGTTCAGCTTTTGAAGAACCTGCGCTGCTGAACTTGAGGAGTAGTCTCGCGAAACTCGATAAGAAAAAAAAGCGATATTTTGATATGAGATATGCTTCTAAAAACAGATGGATAGGACTATGACCACCTTCAAGCAGTTGGATGCATACATAGCGCTTGCGGACACCGGATCGATTTCCGCGGCCGCACGCACGCTTGGCATCGCCCAGTCCGCAGCGTCCACACTGGTGTCGGACTTTGAGGCCTTGTTCCCACGTCCCCTGCTGGACCGGTCGAGCCGGCGCCCGACCCATACCGTGGATGGCGCGGAGGTGTTGATGCGTGCGCGTACCTTGTTGGCACGGCGAGATGCCTTTCTGTTCGCACTCTCCAGCAAGGAACTTCCCATGAGGCACTTGCGCCTCGGTGTGACAGAGGTGGTCGCGCTGACGTGGCTCAATGCATTTCTGCAATCGCTGCACAGCGAGTTCCCCAAGGCTGAAGTGCACCTCAAGGTGGGCGTGAGTCTGGAGCTACGAGATGAGCTACGATCTGGTGCGCTGGATGCGGTAATCGTTCCTGATTCCGTGCGCAATCACGGTTTCTTCAAGGCCAGACTGGGCTCCATAGAGAACCATTGGTACTGCAGCCCAGCCCTGCATCCGGGAACAAGGACCTTGCAGGTGAAGGATCTGAGTCGCTTCGACCTGCTTTCGCGAGGGCCTCTGTCGAGCTCCGGCGTGCTGCTGGAAGATTGGCTACAGGACAATGGCATCACACCCCGCTCCGTCATCTCCAGCAGCAGCCAGCTGGTGGTTCTTGATCTGATGGTGTCGGGCCTGGGGATCGCTCATCTTCCAGAGCCGCTGGTGCGTGAGTTGTTGGCACGCAAGCAAGTGATGGAGTTACGCGTGCGACCGCGGGCACCCGCGGTCGACTACTTGCTGCTGTTCCGCGAAGGCAGTTCCACCAAACTACACAAACGGCTCATTGAGATGGCCACTGCTGCCTGTGACTTCAGCGCCAGGTCACAAGACTTCATCGCACGAGCCGCCATGCCCGCGGGAGGAACTACCCGATGATTAGCATCAAGCAGATCCAGGCGTTCTACTGGACGGCCCGACTAGGAACCGTCCACAAGGCGGCATTGAAGCTGTCCGTGACACCCTCTGCTGCCACCAAGCGGGTTCAAGAGCTGGAACGCTTGGCTCTTCATCCACTATTTCAACGCCAAGGCACGCGCTTGCTGCTGACGGATCACGGCCAAAATCTCCTGACTGAGGCTCAAGCCATTCTCAAAGCCTTGGCCTCTCTGGAAGAACTCCGAAGCGAAACCAGTCGGGTCAGCCGCAGCTTGCGCATCGGCATCACCGAGCTTTCCGCGCTGACTTGGTTTCCGGCTTTCGCCAAAAGCATGAAGGTCGCCTATCCCGAACTCAGGCTGCACCCCGAGGTGGACTTGTCTTCCGTACTTCACGAAAAAATCCTGAGTGGCGATCTAGACGTGATCGTCGTCCAGGATCACTACCTTCCTCACGAACTGGAAGCAATTCCCATTCAGACGGTTCAGTACGACTGGTTCTGCAAACCAGGTCTCTTGCCTGCGGATCGCGCCGTTTCCCTGGATGAAATAGCTGCCTATCCCGTCATTGAGCAGAACGCCGGATCAGGCTTGACGGCGCTCACGCGCCGCTTGTTTGCAGGCATGGGCATCGAGATCGAACAGGTCTTCGGCAGCAACAGTCTGAGTGCATTGGCGGGACTCGTGGAGGCTGGTGTCGGCGTTGCCTGCCTGCCGGTCAACTACTTTCAGCCCGC
>JAFEER010000150.1 GCA_018240985.1 Pseudomonadota bacterium | reverse complement strand
CCGCACGAGCAGCTCGACGCCACCGTGCAGGAATGGGCCGAGACCATCTGCGAGCGCAGCCCCACGGCCCTGGCCATCGCCAAGCGCAGCTTCAACATGGACACGGCGCACCAGGCCGGCATTGCCGGTCTGGGCATGTATGCGCTCAAGCTGTTCTACGACACCGAAGAGTCGCGCGAGGGCGTCACCGCGCTGAAGGAAAAGCGCAAGCCCGAGTTCCGCAAGTACTTCAAATAACAGCCTGCCGGATCGACGCCATGCCAACCGATGCCAAGCAACAGCCAGACGCCGTGTGGTGGCCAGACCACGACATGGTGGAAAACGCCAACCTCACGCGCTTCATGCGGGCGCTTGGCGTCGATAGCTTCGAGGCGCTCAATGAGCGCGCCAGCGCCGATCCGGCGTGGTTCAACGACGCACTGATCCGCTTCCTGGACTATCGGTTCGCGCACCCCTACGCACAGGTTCTTGACCTCGGCAGCGGACTGCCCTTCGCGCAGTGGTGCGTGGGCGGCACCACCAATGTGGTGCTCAACTGCATCGACCGCTGGCGTGGCACGGCGCGCCATGCGCAGGAGGCCCTGGTCTGGGAGGGCGAGGACGGCAGCATCACCCGCTGGACCTTTGCCGACCTGGATCGCGAGACCTGCCGCCTGGCCTGGGGCCTGCGCCAGCTGGGCCTGGGGCCTGGCGACGTGGTGGGCATGTACCTGCCCAACCTCCCGCAGGCCGCCGCCGCCATGCTGGCCGTGGCCAAGATCGGCGGCATCGTGCTGCCCATGTTCTCGGGCTTTGGTGCCGACGCCATTGCCCAGCGCCTGAACGATGGACGGGCCTTGTGCCTGATCACGGTGGATGGCTCGCTGCGGCGCGGCAAGCCGGTCGGTGCCAAGGTGGTGGCCGACGAGGCGCTGCAGCAATGCCCGGGCGTGCGCCATGTGGTGGTGCTGGGTCACCTCGCTACGCAACACGACTGGCAAGCCGGGCGCGACCACTGGTGGCATGAGCTGGCGGCCGGTGCGCCGGATGACTGCACCGCCGTGCCCACCGAAGCCATGCCGGCCGACGCCCCCTTCCTGCTGATGTTCACCTCGGGCACCACGGGCAAGCCCAAGGGCGTGGTGCACTCGCATTGCGGCTTCCCGGTGAAGACGGCGCTGGACTTGTCCATCTGCATGGACCTCAAGCCCGAGGACCGCTTCCTGTGGATGTCGGACATGGGCTGGCTGGTGGGGCCGATCCTGGTGTTCGGTGGCCTGCTGGTGGGCTCGACCGTGGTGCTGGCCGAGGGCGCACCCAACTATCCGCAGCCCGACCGGCTGTGGCGCCTCATCGAGCGCCACCGTGTCAGCTACCTGGGCCTGGCGCCCACCGTGGCGCGCCTGTCGATGTCGCTGGATGGCGCGGCCCTGGAGGCGCTGGATCTGTCCTCGCTGCGCGTCATCGTCTCCACCGGCGAGCCCTGGACGCCCGAGGCCTGGCAGTGGACCTTCGAGCAAGTGGGCAAGAAAAAAGTCCCGCTACTCAACTACTCCGGCGGCACCGAGGTCGGCGGCATCCTCACCGGCACGGTCATCCACCCGCTCAAGCCCTGTGCCTTTGCCGGCCCGGTGCCGGGCACGGGTGCGGACGTGGTGGATGGCGAAGGCGCCAGCGTCGGCCCCGGCGTGACCGGCGAACTGGTCATGCGCAGCCCCAGCATCGGCCTGACGCGCGGGCTGTGGCACGACAGGGAGCGCTACCTGCAGAGCTACTGGTCGCGTCTGCCCAACATCTGGGTGCACGGCGACTTCGCCAGCCGCGACGCCGACGGCATGTGGTACGTGCACGGCCGCTCGGACGACACGCTCAAGATCGCAGGCAAGCGCACCGGCCCTGCCGAAATAGAGGCGCTGCTGATGGCCACCGGGCTGCTGCAGGACGCCGCCGCGATTGGCGTGCCCGACGCCGTCAAGGGCACGGCGGTGGTGTGCATTTGCGTGCCGCGCCCCGGCATTGACTAGGCGAGCGCGCTCAAGACGCTGTCGGATGCGGTCGTTGCCGGCCTGGGCGGCGCGTTTCGCCCGGCCAAGGTGGTGCTGGTGGACGACCTGCCGCGCACCCGCAACATGAAGATGATGCGCCGCGTCGTCCGCTCCGCCTGGCTGGGGGATGAGCCAGGAGACCTGAGCACCCTGGTCAACCCCGAATCCGTACACGCCATCCGCTCGGCGCTGGCCGCCCAGGGAGGCGCGTGATATGCCATGCCAGCGCCCCAGGGTAGGCGGCCACACCGGCAAAGCCCTTCCCCCACGCCGCACCGCCCGAACCGGCGGGCGGGTACCGGCCAGAGCGCCGGACAACCATGACAACACCGGAGACACCGTGACCTACGCTTTCCGCCGCAGCCTGCGCTGCATCACCCGCCGCGCCCTGACCCTCGGGGCCGCCGCCCTTCTCGCCACGGCGGCCGTACCCGCCGCCAGCCAGTCCGCCGCCTGGCCGAGCCGGCCGGTGCGCCTGGTGGTGGGCTTTGCCCCCGGCGGCGGTACCGACGTCCTGGCGCGCGCGCTGGCGCAATCGCTCTCGGAATCGACGGGCCAGACCTTCATCGTGGACAACAAGCCCGGCGTCAGCGGCACCCTGAGCGCCAGCGAGGTGTCCCGGGCCGTGCCCGACGGCTACACCTTCCTGGTCGCCCCGACCTCGGTGGAAACCGTGAACCCGCTGTTGTTCAAGTCCAACCTGGTGCCGTCGCGCGACCTGGCGCCCGTGATGGGCATCGGGCGCATGCAGATGTACCTGGTGGCCCGCCCGACGATGGAGGCCAGGGACGTCAAGCAGCTCATCGCACTGGCGAAGTCCCAGCCCGGCAAACTGAACTATGCGTCCTCCGGAACCGGCACGCCGCCGCACCTGGCCGGCGAGCTGTTCAAGCAAAGCACCGACACCTTCATCACGCATGTGCCCTACCGCGGTTCCGCGCCGGCCTTGCAGGACGTGATGGCCAGCCAGGCCGACTTCGTCTTCGACCCGGGCATCGCCTTCCCCCACATCAAGGCCGGCAAGGTGAAGCTGCTGGCCGTGGCCAGCGAGCGCAAATCCCCGTTCTTTCCGGATGCCCCCACCTACGCCGACCTGGGCATCAAGAATGCCAGCCTGGACATCTGGTTCGGCGTCTGGGCCCCGAACAAGGTGCCCGCCGACATCACCGAACGCCTGTCGCGCGAGATCGCCAAGGCGCTGAAGGCGCCCTCGCTCAAGGAGCGCTTCAACAGCCTGGGCGCCGAGCCCGCGCCCCTGGAAACGGCGCCCTTTCGCAAGCTGCTGGCCGACGAAGGCAGCACGCTCTCGACCCTGATCAAGAGCCGCGGGATCGTCGCCGACTGAGGATCAAGTCTCTCGCCTCCCGTTCCCCGCGCCCTATGGCATCCGCGCCCGACGGCGCACCCTTTCTGGAAAGCAAGCATGAACCCGAACCCCTACATCAACGAAGACCTGCAGGCGCTGGCCGAGACCGCGCGGCGCTTTGCCCAGGAGCGCGTGGCGCCGGGCTTCCTGCAGCGCGACCAAAGCCGCACCTTCGACCGCGCGCTGATGCGCGAGATGGGCGCCTTGGGCTTCATCGCGCCCGAGCTGCCCGAGCAGTTCGGCGGGCTCGGCATGGGCTGCCTGGCGGCGGGCGTGATCCACGAAGAGATCGCGCGCGCCGACCTGAGCTTTTCCTATGTGAACCTGCTGGCCTCGTTGAACAGCCAGATCCTCTCGCGCTACGGCCAGAGCGAGGTGGTCGCGCCGTGGCTGCAGCGACTG
>JAFEER010000014.1 GCA_018240985.1 Pseudomonadota bacterium | reverse complement strand
TGGCCGGTGATACCGATCCTGCAGCCCCGTCGCCACACCCGTTGCCAGGGCCTTGTCGATGCACTTGTAGATCGTCGGCCGGGACGTGCCCAGCGCGCGCTGTATCTGCGTGGGCGATTGCCCATCGGCATACGCCAGCAGCACTCGGGCTCGTTCGACTTCACGCACCGGCGCCGTGCGCGAGCCCGCAAGTTCGTCGAGCATCGCCTTGTGCTCCTCACTCAGCGTCAACGCCGCTCGTCCAGTCCGTCGTGCCATGCCCGCCTCCATAAGGAATCGCTGGGCCGCATGTTCGCACATGAGCACATTTACGTAAATGTTTTAATGGAACGATGTACTAGGAATAGAGTCCGTAGCCGCCGATGGAGGCAGCCCTACCTGTCGCTAACACGAGACAGTCGGCCGATGGGTTCGCCTTCACACAGCCTAAACGGGCGAATCAGAACAACTCGAAAGGCGCGCGTATAGACCATGCTTACACGACGCTTTCGTTTGAATATTTATGTAATTTTTTGTTGACATTGCAATAAATAGTTGTGAAACTACGCGGCGATTTCTGTGGCCGGAGCATGAGCGTCGGAAATGGTTTGATGACAGGGTCTGCGGATGACCGGGCTACTGAAATCAGCCGCGGTCCGTAGCAATCGAAGAAGAACGAACAGTGAGGGAGAGGGATGGGTGTCTTTTCATCCGACGCGAGCCTGCGTCGGTTTTTCCTACTCGTCGCATGGCTGGTCTGTAGCCAATCGGCCTTAGCCCAGCAGGCACCAGAAGTGGCGTTTGCCGGATTCGCGTACTCCGGTTTGGCAAGCACCACGGCTGAGCGTTTTCCTCACTCAACGCGTTATGAGAAGGAACAACGAGATGCTGGAACATCGATTGGTCAGAGTGTCACCCAGATGCTGGATGCCACGCCCCCCAGCCATCTCCGAATCATCCCGCAGATCGAGTCATTGAAAGGGCGCGATCAAGCGCTCGCCGTAGCTCTGGTCATTGGCGCTGAGACCGTCTCCATCGAACAGTTCGGAAACGCGCACAAGCTCATGGTTCTGATTCGTGGACAGGCCATGTTCTTCGACTTCAAGTCTATGAATGTCGTGCGATCCTATCCGATCAGCTTTGCCTACATCGACCTACTGAATCACCCGCCCACCACCGATGAGATCCAAGCTCGGGTGAAGCTGGTCTATCAGGGTGCAGGCGACAAGTCCGGTGTGATAGCGCGCTTCGTTCAGAGCGTGCAGAAGGCACAGATCCCAGCGAACGTACCTCGATATCTCCAGGTTACTTCGGTCCAGCTCAAGCCTGAGGCGCTGGAAGTACTGCCGGCGTATATCAAGAGCGAGCCTAGCGCCGCCGAAACTTGGGCTGCCGACTTGGTCAGCGAAGCCATCTCTACGCGCGTCGGCGTTCCGCTCGTGCCGTACGCCAAGGGCTACGCCATTGGAAACGTAATGTCGATGAAGGTCTCTGACGGAACGGTGTACGAACTCAAACTTCCCCAGCCTGACTACGAGATCAAGGTCGAGCTGTCTGGATTCCGGAAGGTCAAGTTCAGCGAAGTCCATGGCGGCGCATCGAGCTTTGTGTACGGCGCTTACGCCCAAATGCACATCGAAGAACCGCTGAGCCGCAAGGCCTACCTGAGCACAGCCCTGAAGAACGGTGAAACACGCGTGATTCCGGCCAGCCAGCGCTACGTCGATGACTTCCCCCACTTCTACGACGCAGTGAACGGGCTGTTCGTGAAGCTGGCGCAGGCCATGGATGCCAAGGGCGACGAGAAGTGGCTTCGAAGCGCAGCCTCCGCCAAGGACATCGATCAACAGATAGCAAGTACCAGGGAGTTGATGCAGCAATGCAAGTAATGAAATATCTCATCGCGATTGTCCTCGTCGCTCTTGCCATGCAAGCCGGTGCGCAGGTGCACCAGGCTCGTGGTCAGTTCGCACTGAGCTACAAGGATTCCGTCGGCACGTTTGGCCGGAAAGAAGCGCCAGCGGAGATCAAGCAGAGAGCCCAGCAAGAAGCCGCGATGAAGGCTGTCGAGACGTATTTTGCTGAGGCTGGACAGTCGGAGTCCGCGAACTTCGACACCGTCCGCGCGAAAATTCTCGAAAACCAGAGCCGCTACATTCTGGACACCACGGTGATCTCTGAGGCAGACAACACCAAGGATCTTCAGTACTCCGTGGTCGTCAGGGTCTCGCTGAATGTCGCGAACCTGCGCAATGCCGTGCAAGCCAGTTCCGCAGTCGCCAAGACAGCGGATGCTGAGAAGTCTGCGCTGAGCTTCGTGTTCGTGTCCCGTCAGGTCGACTCGAGCAAAAGCTACGACGACCGCGTATTCAAGCGCGAAGACAAGACCGCCAATCTCTCTGTTTCCCGCCAGGATCGCAGCGCAGTGTCTGAGAAGACGAGCGAAGGTGAGTCGATCAAGCGCTCGCAGGTCAGCACCCATGGCAGTGCATCGCAAGAGGTAAATCGCGGTGTGGATATCTCCGCGAAATCCACCAGTACGTCGGAGACGGGCGGCAGCACCGTCAGCCGTGCCAATGAGTCGACGTGGCGCGTCATCCCAAGCGCGAATCTGAACCAAGTGTTCATCGCCCAGTTCTCGCAGGCCGGCTACGACGTCATTGAGGCGGCAATGGTCGAGTCCGACAAATTCAAGGTCTCGGAAGTCGAGGCCGACTACAAGTCTGGAAGCGACCTGCAACCAAAGACCCTACGCTCCATCGCTGCCGGCATGAAGGAAGCTCAGATCCCATATATCGCCTTGGGCACGCTGGACGTTGGCTTCCCAGGCAAGGATCCCCAAACGGGACTAGTGCGGGTGTCGGTCACCGTCAATGCCAAGGTTTGGGACGTCACGCGCCCCATTCCACGCACTCGGGCAGCTGTAGGGCCGGTGGTCTATTCCGGTGTTGGCCCCAGCGAAGACGAAGCTCGTGGTAACGCACTCAAGTCTGCTGCCAGCAGCGCATCGCAAGAGCTCTCGAGCCGCATGACCACGATGGGGCTCCGCTAAACCACATTCCGCACCGGCCGCACCCTACCCGGCGAGTGCACACCATTCATCTTAATGAAAGTCTCATCATGAAGAAAATTCTCGCCCTCTCGATCGCCGCCAGCATGCTTGCAGCAACTCCTCTCAGCTACGCACAGTTCGGCAACCTCCTCGGTGCCGTCAAGTCCGTAGGTAGTTCGAGCGGTGGCGCTGACGTCGGCGCCCAGCAAGACCAGCTCGTTCGCTCCTACGTTGCAGCCGGCAAGGATGTCTCCACGGCGAACTCGCACCTGCTCGATGCCCTGGGCATCAAGGCACAGGCCGTGAATGCCGCTGCCACATCAGACTCCCTGTCTGCCAAGGACATCGAGGCACAGGACAAAGCCATTAGCGCCGATACCGCCGCTGTGTCCGAAGCACTGAAGTCGGGCGCAACGCTCAAGGACAATGAGGCGAAGGCCAAGTACGCCCACGGTCTTCTGTTCTTGGCAACCGGCGTGAAGAAGTACGCAAACATGAGCAAGGACGCTCAAGGCTTCACCTCCAGCCTGTCCAGCGTCTCCCCCCTGCAACTCGGAAAGCTCCAATCCGGCATCTACGTTGTCAAGACCGCTCCAACCAGCCTGTCGAACCTCACCAGCGTCCTGAAGAGTGCTGTGGACTTCGCCAAGACCAACGGCGTCGAAATCCCCCAAGACGCGACCAGCCTGCTGTAAGAAGAATCGCCGAACCGATAGTGAAAGCTCATGATGCATAAAACTCGAATCTGCATGCTCGTTTTGCTTATGGGCCTTCTATCGGCTTGTGGCAAGAAAGAAGAGGCAGCAGCGCCAGTGCCTGCGCCACCGGTCAGCGCTCCCGCTGCACCCGCCTCGAAGCCTGGTGGTCCTGATTTCGGCGGCGTGACCAAGGTCACCCGCGAAGTAGAGGCTATCGGCAGTACTCCGGAGCTGGCGGTGGTGTCGGCACTCCAATCGGCGGTGGCCCAGGTCAACGGAGTACGGGTGGCAAGCCAGATGCAAAGCGTCCGCGCCTCATTGAGCGCGACTGCGACCAGACAAGGCCAGGCATCGGTGCAAGCGGATGCGTTCGTCCAGAAGCTCCTCGCTGCCAGCCAAGGCACCGTGACCGGGTACGAGATCCTGTCGCAAGAGGAAGTCGACAAGATCGACGAACAGACCATCGAGAAGGTGCGCGCGAGCGATGGCGGGTACAGCTATTCGGCCTCGGCATCATCTTCCCGCAAGGCCAACGTGGATGTCAGTGAGAGTGCCAGTCTGAACGCTGGTAAGGACAACGCTCAGTACTCTGGCTCTTTCTCTGGTTCCGCCTCCTCCAACGAGAAGGCCAATGTGGACGTCAAGCGTGGTGCCAGCTCGTTCGAATCGGACGTGAGTCACCAGAAGATGCGCAGCTACTGGAAGGTGCGTGTCCGTGTCGATGTTGCTCAGTACCGCGCGCCTGATGAACAGGGCCGTCCAAAGATCGTCGTCGCCATGCCCAAGACCGGCACCGCAAGCTATCCCGTGGGTGACGGTCGTGAGAACGCGATCGCAGTGGCCAGCGCTGTTCGCGGCCGGCTTTCTGACATCCTGACGCAGACGAAGCGCTTCATCGTTCTGGACCGGGAATTCGGCAGCGAGATGCAGGCGGAGATTGACCACATCAATAGTGGCAACGTCCGCGTTCAAGACAGTGCGCGTCTCGGTCAGCAGTTGGCGACAGATCTGATCCTCATTCCGACAATCGAGCGCTTTGAGTACGTCCGTAGCGTCCGCAAGCTCCGCATGGCCGACAGGGAACTGGTGTCCTACTCCGGCGGCGGTCGCATCACCCTCCGCCTCCTGAATGCTGCCACTGGTGAGGTCGTCATGTCCGACACCTTCGAACACAAGCTTGCGTCCGCTGATCCGAGCACCCTGCCGCGAGTTGTGGATGGGCCAGGCATGGTCGCGGAAATGATGAATTCCCTGGCTGGCCAAATCGGCGGAGCTGTCGTGACGGAGATCTTCCCTGTCACAGTGGTGTCGATGACGGGTGACCAGCTTGTACTGAGCCAAGGTGGCGAATCGCTGCAAGTCGATCAGCACTGGCAAGCAGTGCTCCTGGGCGAGGAGTTGAAGGATCCTCAGACGGGCCGCTCCTTGGGCCGTCACGAGGTGCCCCTTGGAACGGTGCGCATTGATCGTGTTTCGACGCAGACCTCGTACGGAACGTTGCTCGAAGGGGCTGATGCAGTTGCAGGGAAGCCGTTCCAGCCTGGTGGGATCGTGCTGAAGAGCCAGATGGCCGCGAAGATGAGGTCTTCAAAGCCCGCAGACAGTCAGGCACGCGAGCCTTTGACTCAGCCAGTATCCGCACAACCTACTCATCAGAGCGCTCGTCTACAACGGAGCCAGGAGTCGACAGCAATGCCTGCCTCACGAGTGCCCGCTCCTGCTCCAGACGAAAGCAAGTGGTAATGGGCCATCGAATTCGCTAGCTGATTCGAGCGTCTTGAGAAGCCACATACTCACGGGGGACAGGCGGCCTTCCTGCTTGTAGGCCACCGGCTCCCAGTGACTCGCCCCGGGTTTCGCAGAGGCTCAACAGGTCGTTCTCGTCCAAGTCGTTGGGTACTGCTGACCAAGTGGCTGCTTTCGGGAACGCTGCAGTCATTCAAGCAGCCGCTGGTCGAATGTCCGATATTCGACTATGGACTGGTCACCCAGCACGTCGCTATCAAGGGCGGCTCCTGGCCTAAAGCGTGAGCATGGCCCCTAAACACGCAGCAGCCAATCAGGTCCAGCGGGCGGCAAAGTCGTTCGGGTGTAACACGGGGCAGGGTAATGGATAGACTTAGTGCACATCAGCTTCAGCGGGGTCTTAGTTACAGACTCTATTCCCGGGCGATGTCAGCCGAGTCGCCCACGGTTACGGACTCTATTGCATGATTACCAACTCTATTCGGTTGATCCAGCAGGGCCTAGACGCCGCTATCATCGACCTGGACGGCACCATGGTGGACACCCTGGGCGATTTCGTCCATGCCCTGGGTGGCATGCTGGAGGATCTGGATCTGCCCGCCATAGCGCCCGATCTCATCGAGCAGATGGTGGGCAAGGGCAGCGAACATCTGCTGCGGTCGGTGCTCAGCCATGTGCTGGCGCAGCAGGGGCAAGCGTCTGGTGCTTCAATAATTGAAGCAATCTACCCTAGGGCCTGGGAGCGCTACCAGCACCACTACCTGGCCATCAACGGGCGCTACTCCAGCGTCTACCCCGGCGTGCAGCAAGGCCTGATGGCGCTGCGCGGCGCCGGGCTGCGCCTGGCCTGCCTGACCAACAAGCCGGCCAGCTTCGCCCTGCCGCTGCTGCGCGCCAAGGGGCTGGACGGCTTCTTCGACCATGTCTTCGGCGGCGATGCCTTCGAGCGCAAGAAGCCCGACCCGCTGCCCATCCTGAAAACCTGCGAGGCCCTGGGCACCCTGCCGGCCCGCACGTTGATGGTGGGCGACTCCAGCAACGACGCCGCCGCAGCCCGCGCCGCCGGCTGCCCCGTGGCCCTGGTCACCTACGGCTACAACCACGGCCAGCCGGTGCGCGAGGTGGATGCCGATGGCTACGTGAACGCGCTGCGCGAGCTGGTGCCGATGTGGGTGTGCGCGCTCGGCGGGTGACAAGCACCCCGCTGTGTCGCTGAATCCAGTTCTCCATCAAGCTGCTGCTTGATGGTTTCCTGGCGGGGCTGGGGCGCAGGCTCAGAAGCTTTCCCAATCATCGTCCCCGCCCGTCGTCAGTGCGCTGGCGGCAGCTGCCTTCGCGGCGGGCTTGGACAGCGCGGGGGCGGGTTTGCCGGCAGCGCGTGCCGCCGGTTTGGCGGCCGCTGTGGCTCGCGCCGCAGGCTTTGGCGTGGTGCGGGGTGCAGGGCGTGGTGCAGCAGCCGTGATGGGGCTGGCCTGCGCCGGTCGCGGCACGGCGCCCTGGGCATGGCCCGCGAGCTTGAACACCGCCACCGCCTGCACCAGGTCGCCGGCCTGCTGGTTCAGGCTGGCGGCGGCGGCGGAGCTTTCCTCCACCAGCGCGGCGTTCTGCTGCGTGGCCTGATCCATTTGCGTGACTGCCTCGCCCACCTGGGCCACGCCGCTGGCCTGCTCGCGGCTGGCGGCGCTGATCTCGCCCATGATGTCGGTCACGCGGCGGATGGCGTTCACCACCTCGGTCATGGTGTTGCCGGCCTTGTCCACCAGCTGACTGCCCTGCTCCACGCGCTGCACGCTGTCGGTGATGAGCTGCTTGATCTCCTTGGCCGCCTCGGCGCTGCGCTGCGCCAGGCTGCGCACCTCGCCGGCCACCACGGCAAAGCCGCGGCCCTGTTCGCCGGCGCGTGCGGCCTCCACCGCGGCGTTCAGCGCCAGGATGTTGGTCTGGAAGGCAATGCCGTCGATCACGCCGATGATGTCGGCGATCTTTTGGCTGGCGTCGTTGATGCCGCGCATGGTGTCCACCACCTCGGACACCACCTGGCCGCCCTGTACGGCCACGGTGCTGGCGCTCATGGCCAGCTGGTTCGCCTGGGCGGCGTTGTCGGCGTTCTGGCGCACGGTGGCGCCCAGTTGCTCCATCGAGGCTGCCGTTTCCTCCAGCGCGCTGGCCTGGGCCTCGGTGCGGGCCGACAGGTCGTGGTTGCCCTGCGCAATCTGGCTGCTGGCCGTGGCCACGCCCTCGGCATTGGCGCGCACGCCGGCCACCACGCGGGTCAGGCTGTCCTGCATGTGGCGCAGCGCGCGCAGCAGGCCTGCGGCTTCGTCGCGGCCCCGGGCTTCGATGGGCTGGGTCAGGTCGCCCTCGGCAATCTGGCCGGCGCGGCGCACCGCCAGCTGCAGCGGCGCGCTGATGGAGCGGCCCAGCAGCCAGGCCAGGCTGGCGCCCAGCAGCAGCGCCAGCAGCGTTGCACCGATGACGATGATGCGGCCCTGCTCGGCCTCGCTGCCGACCCGGTCGCGCTTTTTCTCATAGAGCATCAACTGCCGGTCTTCCAGCGCCTGCAGCGAGGCGATGTAGGCGTCCGACAGCGGCTTGAGCTGGCCGTCCACCAGCGGCGCGACATCCTCGCCCGCGGCCTTGCGCTTGAACAGCTCGGCGCGCGGCTGGCGGTAGGCCTCGCGCGCCTTGTCTACTGCGACGATCTGGGCGCGCCCCTCGTCGGATTGCAGCAGCCGCTCCACCACCTTGCGCGATACGTCCACGCCGGCCGAGGTCTTGTCCATCTCCGCCTGCCAGGCGGCCAGGCGGCTGGTGCCCGTGTCCAGCAGCGCGGCGCGCGTGCGTATCCAGTTCTGGTCTATGCCCTGGCGCCACTGCACGGAGGCGCGCAGGCGTTCGTTGTCGGTGCTGGTCAGCTGCTGGGTGACGGCCGCCAGATCCTGCAGGCGCCACACGCC
Organism: Pseudomonadota bacterium; assembly: GCA_018240985.1. GTDB lineage: Bacteria > Pseudomonadota > Gammaproteobacteria > Burkholderiales > Burkholderiaceae_C > Alicycliphilus. The sequence continues at coordinate 12,521 of JAFEER010000014.1, read as the reverse complement.
CACGCCGGCAATCACCACCGTGATCAGCAGAACCAGGCCGAAGGACAGCGCCAGGCGCGTACCTACCTTGATGTCATTGAGTTGCATGGGTATCCTTGCATTTGTGTGAATTGCAAATAATTGTGTCGAAAATAACATGAACACAGGTTTTGCGACAGTGGGATAGGCCGTGTTTGGGCGTCTTTTTCCTGCCTTGGCCCGGCTCGGCAAGGGCTTTGCTACACTTTGCGGCCATGTTCATTCATCGCACCGTCATTGCAGGTCGTAGCGACCGGGGAGCCTGGCCCTGGCGCAAGCCAGCGCACTTGAACTCCTGAAGCACCTGGGCCGCGCCCGGCGTGCACTCCTGGCCCCGCCGCCACCAGCCGGGCCGCCTCCCGAATGAACCCGCGGCAGCGCCCAAGGCGCGCCGCACGAGCTGGGAACTCTTGTCGTGATCACTGAACTGGAATTCAAAAGCCTGGCCCTGGAGGGCTACAACCGCATCCCCTTGATGGCGGAGGCCTTCGCCGATCTGGAAACCCCCCTGTCCCTGTACCTGAAGCTCGCCCATGGCAGGGGCGATGGCCGCAACAGCTTTCTGCTGGAGTCGGTCGTGGGCGGCGAGCGCTTCGGGCGCTACAGCTTCATCGGCCTGCCGGCGCGCACCCTGCTGCGCTCCAGCGGCTTTGGCAGCGCCGCCAAGACCGAGGTGGTGACCGACGGCCAGGTCGTCGAGAGCCATGCGGGCAACCCGCTGGACTTCATTGCCGACTACCAGAAGCGCTTCAAGGTGGCGCTGCGGCCCGGCCTGCCGCGCTTTTGCGGCGGGCTGGCGGGCTATTTCGGCTACGACGCGGTGCGCTACATCGAGAAAAAGCTGGAAGACTCCTGCCCGCCCGACAGCCTGGGCTGCCCCGACATCCTGCTGCTGCAATGCGAGGAGCTGGCCGTCATCGACAACCTTTCGGGCAAGCTCTACCTCATCGTCTACGCCGATCCGGGCCAGCCCGAGGCCTATGCCAAGGCCAAGAAGCGCCTGCGCGAGCTCAAGGAGCAGCTGAAATATTCCGTCAGTGCGCCCGTCGTGCGCCAAAGCGAACACCACCCGGCGCAGCGCAGCTTTGCCAAGGCGGACTACCTGGCGGCGGTGCAGCGCGCCAAGGACTTGATTGCCGCCGGCGACTTCATGCAGGTGCAGGTGGGCCAGCGCATCCACAAGCGCTACACCGAAAGCCCGCTGTCGCTGTACCGCGCGCTGCGCTCGCTCAACCCCTCGCCCTACATGTATTACTACCACTTTGGTGACTTCCAGGTGGTGGGGGCGAGCCCCGAGATCCTGGTGCGCCAGGAGCGCACCGAGGAGGGCACCAAGGTCACGATACGCCCGCTGGCCGGCACGCGCCCACGCGGCGCCACGCCCGAGAAGGATCAGGCGGTGGAGCAGGAGCTGATCAGCGACCCCAAGGAGCGCGCCGAGCATGTGATGCTGATCGACTTGGCGCGCAACGACATCGGCCGCATCGCCAAGACCGGCACGGTGAAGGTGACCGAGGCCTTCTGTGTGGAGCGCTACAGCCACGTCATGCACATCGTGAGCAACGTCGAGGGCATGCTGAACGACGGCATGACCAGCATGGACGTGCTCAAGGCCACCTTCCCCGCGGGCACGCTCACGGGCGCGCCCAAGGTACATGCGATGGAGCTGATCGACCAGCTGGAGCCCACCAAGCGCGGCCTGTACGGCGGCGCCTGCGGTTACCTGAGCTATGCCGGCGACATGGACGTGGCCATCGCCATCCGCACCGGCATCGTCAAGGACGGCATGCTCTATGTGCAGGCGGCCGCCGGCGTGGTGGCGGACTCGGTGCCCGAGCTCGAATGGAAAGAAACCGAACACAAGGCGCGCGCACTGCTGCGCGCGGCGGAACTGGTAGAGGAAGGTCTGGAATGACGCGCGCGATTGATCAAGTACAGCCCTGCAACAGCATGCAGGACGTGCGCCGCTTTATTGATGCGCTGGATGACGTGCTGGTGCCGCTCTTGGTCACACGCGGCGGCTACATGACGCAGGCGGCACGCATCAAGCAAAGCGACACCCAGGTGCGCGACGAGGATCGCATCGAGGCCATCGTCGCCCGGGTGCGCGCGCGTGCCACTGTAGAGGGCGGAGACGCCGACATGCTGGAGGCCATCTACCGCAGCATGATGGAGGCCTACATCGCCTACGAACACCGCGAATTTGCGCGCCTGCGCGCACCAGGGGAGGCGTCATGAAGCTCCTGATGGTCGACAACTACGACAGCTTCACCTACAACATCGTCCAGTATTTTGGCGAGCTGGGCGCCGAGGTCGAGGTGTACCGCAACGACGAGATCACGCTGGAGGGCATTGCCGCGCGCGCGCCCGATCGGCTGGTGATCTCGCCCGGCCCCTGCTCGCCCATGGAGGCTGGCATCTCGGTGGCGGCGATCCGGCACTTTGCCGGCAAGCTGCCGATATTGGGCGTGTGCCTGGGGCATCAGAGCATAGGCGCGGCCTTTGGCGGCACCATCATCCGCGCGCAAGAGCTCATGCACGGCAAGACCAGCGTCATCACCACCGACGAACAAGGCGTGTTCACAGGCCTGCCGCGCCAGTTCACCGTGAATCGCTACCACTCGCTGGCGATAGAGCGCGCCAGCTGCCCCGAGGTGCTGGCCATCACCGCCTGGACGGATGACGGCGAGATCATGGGCGTGCGCCACAAGGGGCTGCCCATCGAGGGCGTGCAGTTCCACCCCGAGAGCATCCTCACCGAGCATGGCCACGCCATGCTGAAGAATTTTCTGCTTCAAAAATAAGAGTAGCCTGCGCGCGCCCCAGCTGCGTTAAGAGCATTTTTTGGTCAAAAGCAATGATAGGCGCGCGCTGGCAGCTATCAATATCAGAGAGAAAGCCATGAGCACCATCACCCCGCAAGAAGCGCTGCAGCGCACCATCGAGCACCGCGAGATCTTTCACGACGAGATGCTGTACCTGATGCGCATGATCATGAGCGGCGAGCTCTCGCCCGTCATGACGGCGGCCATCATCACCGGCCTGCGCGTGAAGAAGGAGACGATTGGCGAGATCACCGCGGCCGCGCAGGTGATGCGCGAGTTCTCCAACAAGGTCAGCGTGGCCGACACCACGCATCTGGTGGACATCGTCGGCACCGGCGGCGACGGCGCCAACACCTTCAACATCTCCACCTGCGCCAGCTTCGTCATCGCCGCCGCCGGCGGCAAGGTCAGCAAGCATGGCGGGCGCAGCGTCAGCAGCACCTCGGGCAGCGCCGACGCCATGGAGGCCCTGGGCGTGAACATCCAGCTCACGCCGGCGCAGATTGCGCAGAGCATTGCCGACGTCGGCATTGGCTTCATGTTCGCGCCCAACCACCACCCGGCCATGAAGAACGTGGCGCCGGTGCGCAAGGAGCTGGGCGTGCGCACCCTCTTCAACATCCTGGGGCCGCTGACCAACCCCGCGGGCGCGCCCAACATCCTGATGGGCGTGTTCCACGAGGACCTGGTGGGCATACAGGTGCGTGCGCTGCAGCGCCTGGGGGCGCAGCACGCGCTGGTGGTCTATGGCCGCGACGGGCTGGACGAGATCAGCCTGGGCGCCGGCACCCTGGTGGGCGAGCTGAAGGACGGCGTGGTGCGCGAGTACGAAGTCCACCCCGAGGACTTCGGCCTGCGCATGGCCGGCACGCGCGCGCTGCGCGTGGACAACGCCGAGCAGTCCAAGGCCATGCTGCTCAAGGTGCTTGGCGGCGGCGCAGGCCCGGCGCAGGACATCGTCTGCCTGAACGCCGGCGCCGCGCTGTATGCGGCGGGCGTCGCGTCCAGCATTGCCGACGGCGTGCAGCGCGCCCAGCAGGCACTGGCCAGCGGCGCTGCCCTGGCCAAGCTGCGCGAATTCGTGGCCTACACGCAAAAGCTCGCGGCCTGAAGGGCCACGTGCAATGAGCCTGCTCGACGCGCCCATCTGGCACGACCCCGGCACCTGGATCGTGCTCGGCGTGTCGCTGCTTTTCATCATCGTCGGCCTGGTGATGCATCGCGTCATCCGCAAGGTGCTGCGCGCGCCGCAGGCCAACGAATCCAAGCATTAAGGAACCGCTGTGTCCGACATCCTGAACCAAATCGTCGAGGTAAAGCACGCTGAAGTGGCGGCAGCCAAGAAGCGCCTTAGCTTTGCCGACATGCGCCGCGACGCCGAAAGCCGCGTGCTGACGCGCGACTTCGAGGGCGCACTGCGCGCAAAAATTGGCGCCGGCCAGGCCGCGGTGATCGCCGAGATCAAGAAGGCCAGCCCGAGCAAGGGCGTGATCCGCGCCGACTTCATTCCCGCCGACATCGCGCAAAGCTATGCCGAGGGCGACGGCCGGGTCAGTGCCGCCTGCCTGTCGGTGCTGACCGACCGCCAGTTCTTCCAGGGCCAGCCCGACTACCTGAAGCAGGCGCGCGCCAGCTGCCAGCTGCCGGTGCTGCGCAAGGACTTCATGGTCGACCCGTATCAGATCTACGAGTCGCGCGCCATGGGTGCCGACTGCGTGCTGCTGATTGCCGCCTGCCTGGAGGATGGCGCCATGGCCGAGATGGAGGCCATCGCCCGCAGCCTGGACATGGCGGTGCTGGTGGAGGTGCACGACGGGCATGAGCTGGAGCGTGCCCTGCGCCTGAAGACCCCGCTCCTCGGCATCAACAACCGCAACCTGCGCAGCTTCGAGCTCAGCCTGCAGACCACGCTGGAACTGCGCAAGGAGGTACCTGCCGACCGCCTGCTGGTGACCGAATCCGGCATCCTGGCCCCGGCCGACGTGCGCCTGATGCGCGATGCCGGCGTGCACGCCTTCCTGGTGGGCGAGGCCTTCATGCGCGCCGCCGACCCTGGCTTGGCCCTGGCCGGCCTGTTTGCCCAATAGTGCTGCGCCTGCTGCGCCCGCCAGCCGATGCCCAGCGCCGTGAGTGGTGGTGGCTGGCCTGCGTCGGGCTGCTGGCTGGCTTGTTGCTGGCCGCCGGGCTGTGGCTGGAGCGTGAACGCATAGCAGCGCGCGAGCAGGCCCTGCTGGCCCAGCAGGCCGCCGTGCTGCACGACAACCTGGGCGAGCAGCTCGAAGCCATCAACAATGCCCTGGGTAATTTGGTGGCCGAAGTGCAAAAAGGCGCCAGCAGCCTTGACGAGCGCCAGCGCCTGACGACACGCATGCGCAACTTTGCCGATGCCATGCCCACGGTGCGCAACTTCATGCTGCTCGACCAGCGGGGCCGGGTGCTTGCGGCCACCGCCGAGGACATACTGGGCCGTGACCTGGGCGAGCGCGAATACTTCCAGACCGCCCTGCACAGCACGCGGCAGGATGCGCTGGTGGTGGGCCGGCCGTTCTACGGCATGCTGAACGGCTGGGTGATCGTGCTCGGGCGCTCCGTGCCGGGGCCCGACGGTGGTTTTGCCGGCCTGCTGGCAGCGGCACTCGATGTGCAGCATTTCCAGACGCTGCTGCAGTCCGTGCGCTACGCGCCCGACATGCGCGTGAGCCTGAGCCACGGCGACGGCCTGCGCGTCATGGCCCTGGGGGCCGACAACGAACCCGAGGGCGTGAACCTGGCGCAGCCCGGCACCCTGTTCACGCGCCACGGGGACAGCGGCCAGGCCGCCAGCGTGCTGCAAGGCATGCCACAGCCGGGCTACCCGCCCTATCTGATGGCCTTGCGCACAGTGCAGCCGCAGCTCTTGCACATGAACAAGCCGCTGGTGGTGGCGGCCGGCCGGTCGCTGCACGAGGTGCTGGCCGACTGGCGTTTGCAGGCCTGGCGTTTTGCACTCGTGTACCTGCTGGTGGGCGTGGTGGCCAGTGCAGGGCTGCGGCTCATGCACCGGCGGCAGAACGAAGCGCGTGCGCAGGCACAGCGGCTGGAGGCCGGGCAGCGCGGGCAGCGGGAGATGCTGCACCGCTTGGTGGAAAACCTCCCCGGCTTGCTGTACCAGTACCAGCTCGAGCCCGACGGGCGCAGCCATTTCCCTTACGCCAGCCCCGGCGTGGCCGACATCTATGGCCACACGCCTGAGCAGCTGCAGGCCGATGCGGCGCCCGTTTTTGCGCGCATCCACCCGGCAGACCTGCAGCCGGGCATGGCCGACATCGAGCAGTCGGCGCGCACGCTCACTGACTGGAAGAGCGAGTACCGCGTCATCCTGCCCGGGCGCGGCGAACGCTGGCTCAGCGGCCAGGCGCGGCCGCAGCGCCTGGACGGCGGCGCCGTGCTCTGGCATGGCTACATCCACGACATCACCGAAGCCAAGCAACAGGCCCTGCAGCTGCAGGACACCGAGCGCGTGCTGCAGCATCTGATGAACGAGATGCCCATAGGCCTGTGCATGGTGGATGCGCGGCACCGCATCTACTTTCGCAACCGGCGCTTTCTGCAGGACTTCGGCCATGCCGAGGCTGCGGCGCCCACGCTGCACGAATGGTCGCTGCAGGCCTACCCCGATCCCGCCTATCGCCAGCAGGTGGGCAGCGTCTGGAAGGATGCGGTGGCACAGGCCAGGGCAGGCGACGGCCAGATCCCCTTGCGCGACTACCGCATCAACGCGCATGACGGCACGCAGCGCGTCGTCGCCATTGGCGGCCTGGTGTTTGGCGAGCATTTCCTGGCGACCTTCCAGGATCACACCGAGCGGCAGGCGCAAAGCGAGTTCTTGCACCGCCTGGCCTATCTGGATGGGCTGACCGAGCTGGCCAATCGGCGCCAGTTCGACCAGGCCCTGCAGGCCGAATGGCGGCGCTGCCGCCGCAGCAGCACGCCCTTGGCGGTGCTGCTGCTGGACGTCGATTATTTCAAGCAATACAACGACCTTTACGGCCACCCGGCGGGCGACGCCTGCCTGCAGGCCGTGGCCGGCGTGCTGCAGGCCGGCCTTTCGCGTGCATCAGACCTGGTGGCGCGCTATGGCGGCGAGGAATTCGTCTGCCTGCTGCCGGAGTGCAGCGCCGACGGCGCGCTGCAAAAGGCGCGGGCCCTGTGCCGCGCGGTGCAGGCGCTGGGCCTGCCGCACGCGGGCTCTGGCGTGGCCGAGGTGGTCACCATCAGCATCGGCGTCGCCTGCCAGGTGCCCGGCGCCGACGGCAGCCCCGAGGCCCTGCTGCAGCAGGCCGATGCGCAGCTCTACCGTGCCAAGACGGCCGGGCGCAACCGGGCGCTTGCCGCAGACCCTGAACCCGCCGGGGCCTGAACGGGCACGCCAAGCCCTGCCTACAATCGGCCGTACCGCCATTGCATGGCCCATTGCGGCCATGGCCAGCCTACGCCGAGGTGTTCTTGCCGCCCATAGCGCCGTCCCACATGCAGCGTTTCCGCCGTGAATGGTGGTGGCTGCTGCTTGGCGCCTTGCTCACGGCCGCCTTGCTGGCGACCGGACTGTGGATTGAGCGGGCGCAGATCGAGGCGCGCGAACGCCGGCACCTGGCGCAGCAGGCGCGCATGCTGCATGACAACCTGGTGCCGCAGCTGGTGGCCATCAACCATGTGCTGGCCAGCCTGCAGGCCGATGCGCCGCGCTGGCGGGAGCAAGGCGCCGGCATGGCCCTGCTCAACCAGCGCCTGCAGCTGTTGTTCCATGCCCTGCCGGGCGTGCGCAGCCTGAATCTTCTCGATGCCCAGGGGCGGGTGCAGGCCTCCAGCCATGATGAACTGCTGGGCCAGGGTTTCGGCCAGCGCGACTATATGCAGAGTGCCCGTTCCGGCCTGCCGCCCGAGACACTGCTGGTGAGCCGGCCGTTTGAGGGCGCCCTCGGTGGCTGGGTGCTGGTGTTGGGGCGCAGCCTGCAGGCTGCCGATGGCGGCTTCGATGGCCTGCTCACGGCCTCGCTCAATCCCGAGTATCTGCATGTGGTGCTGCAGTCGGTGCGCTATGCGCCGGACTTGTTCACGTCGCTCACGCATGGCGATGGCCAGCGACTGATGGCCCTGGGCGATGCCAATGAACGCCCCGGCGACAAGCTGGCGCAGGACGGCAGCCTGTTCAGCAGCTACCTGAGCAGCCAGCGCAGCGAGGCCGTGCTGCGCGGCCCGCTGCGCGCGGGCGGCGCGGACTATCTGGTCGCCATACGTGCCGTCCAACCGGCCGAGCTGCGCATGGACAGGCCCCTGGTGGTGGCGGCGGGGCGCACCACCGCGGCCGCGTGGGCGCAATGGGCCCAGCGGGCGCATTTCCTGGCGCTGGTCTATCTGCTCGCCTGCCTGGCGCTGGGCGCCGGCCTGCTGGCCCTGCAGCGCCGCCAATGGCGCTTGTGGCATGCGCAGGAGCTGCTGGCCCGGCAGCAGGCCCTGCAGCGCCAGCAGGCGGACATGCTGCGCCGCCTGGCCGACAACCTGCCGGGGCTGCTGTTTCAATACCAGCTGGAGCCCGATGGACGCAGCCACTTCCCGTATGTCAGCTCGGGCGTTGCCGATGTCTATGGCCTCACGCCCGAGCAGCTGCACGGCGACGCGGCGCCGGTCAGAGCGCGCATCCATCCGGATGACCTGGCGCCGGCCAGGCGCAAGATCGAGGAATCGGCACGCACGCTGAGCGACTGGAAGGCCGAATACCGCGCCATCCTGCCCGGACGCGGCGAGCGCTGGCTCAGCGGCCAGGCACGCCCGCAGCGCCTGGACAGCGGCGCCGTGCTCTGGTACGGCTACATCCACGACATCACCGAGGCCAAGCGCCAGGCCATGGAGCTGGCTGACAAGGAGCGGATGCTGCGCCACCTGATGGAGCAGATGCCCATCGGCCTGTGCCTGGTGGATGCGGCGGGGAACCTGGTGTTCCGCAACCAGCGCTTCGCGGATTATTTCGGCTATGCGGCGAGCGAACCGCTGACGCTGGCCCGCTGGTGGCAGGAGGTCTACCCCGACGCGGACTACCGCGCCAGCGTGCTCAGCATCTGGAACCAGGCCATGGCCCACGCCAACGCGCACGGCGGCACCATGCCCAGCCACGAATACCGCGTGCTCACGCGCTACGGCACGCAGCGCATCATGGCCATCGGCGGCATCGCCATGGGCGCGGATTTCATGGCCAGCTTCATCGACCTGACCGAGCAAAAGGCGCACAACGAGCTGCTGCAGCGCCTGGCCTTTGTCGATGGCGTCACCGGCATTGCCAACCGCCGGCGCTTTGACGAGGCCCTGCTGCTCGAATGGCGCGCCTGCCAGCGCAAGGGCGCGCCGCTGGCCCTGCTGATGTTCGACATCGACCACTTCAAGGCCTACAACGACCTGTATGGCCACCAGCGGGGCGACGCCTGCATCCGCGCGGTGGCCGGCGTGCTCAGCGCCGGCCTGGGCCGGGCGCATGACCTGGCGGCACGCTATGGCGGCGAGGAGTTCGTCTGCCTGCTGCCCGACTGCGCGCTGCCCGACGCCCTGGCCAAGGCGCAGGAGCTGTGCCAGGCGGTGCACGCCCTGGGCCTCGCGCACCAGGGCTCGCCTGCGGCGCCCGTGGTCACGCTCAGTGCGGGCGTGGCCTGCATGGTGCCCGATGAGCACAACAGCCCCGAGATGCTGCTGGCACGCGCCGACGCCAACCTCTACCGCGCCAAGTTTGCCGGTCGCGACCGGGTGGATTCGGGTTTTGCATCGCTATCATAATGAGAGCTATAAGCGCTTGTCGGATAAGCCCTATGAGAGATTTTTATGCTTGAAGACCAGCCGGCCGGGCAGGCTGCGCAGCTCGCCAGTGCCAACCCGGCGCACTGGCCCGTGGCACCGGGCTGGCAGGAGGTGGCCGAGCCATTTTTTGCCGACGCAGCAGGCCAGGCGCTGCTGCAGTTTCTGCTACAACGGCTGCAGGCCGGCGCGGTGATCTTCCCGCCGCAGCCGCTGCGCGCGCTGCAGCTCACGCCGCCCGAGGCCGTGCGCGTGGTCATCCTGGGGCAAGACCCCTACCACGGCCGCGGCCAGGCCGAGGGGCTGGCGTTCTCCGTCGCGCCGGGCGTGCGCCTGCCGCCCTCGCTGCAGAACATCTTCAAGGAGCTGCAGCGCGACCTGGGCGTGCCGCCGCCGGCCTTCCCCGCCCCCGGCGGCAGCCTGGTGCCATGGGCCAGGAACGGCGTGCTGCTGCTCAACACCTGCCTGACCGTGGAGGAGGGCCAGGCCGCCAGCCACGCCGGCCGCGGCTGGGAGCGGCTGACCGACGCCGTGATCCGCCACATTGCACAAGGGCCGCGCCCCGTGGTCTTCATGCTCTGGGGCAGCCATGCGCAGTCCAAACGCGCCTTGATCCCGGCCGACCGCGGCCACCTGGTGCTGTGCGCCAACCACCCCTCGCCGCTGTCGGCGCTGCGCCCGCCGCTGCCCTTCATCGGCTGCGGCCACTTTGGCCAGGCGCGGGCGTTTCGCCAGCAGCACGGCTACTGATCAAGATTACCCCGGAGTAAAGCCATGCCCAATAGCCAAGCACTCGACTGGACGCTGCCCTACGCCTCGCAGCGCAGCGCCGTCATGGGGCGCAACATCGTCGCCACCTCGCAGCCGCTGGCGGCGCAGGCCGGGCTGTCCATGCTGCATGCCGGCGGCAATGCCGTGGATGCCGCGCTGGCCGCGGCCATGGTGCTCACGGTGGTGGAGCCATCGGGCTGCGGCATCGGCGGCGATGCCTTTGCCATCTGCTGGGACGGCCAGCAGCTGCACGGCCTGAACGCCTCGGGCCGCTCGCCGGTGGCCTGGACGCCCGAGTACTTTGCACGGCTGGGCGGCATACCGGAGCAGGGCTGGAACGCCGCCACCGTGCCCGGCGTCGTCTCCGGCTGGGTGGCGCTGTCCAGGCGCCTGGGCCGGCTGCCGTTGGCGCAGCTGGCGCAGCCGGCGATCCGCTACGCGCGCCATGGCTTTCCGGTCTCGCCCGTCATCGCGCGGCTGTGGGTGCTGGGCGCGGCCAAGCTGGGCCAGCAGCCCGGCTTTGCCGAGTGCTTCCTGCCCCAGGGCCGGCCGCCGGGCGCGGGCGAAATCTTCCGCAGCGAGGCCCATGCGCGCACGCTGGAGCTGATTGCCGCCACCGAGGGCGAGGCCTTCTACCGCGGAGAACTGGCCCAGAAGATGGCCGCGCATGCCCAGGCCCACGGCGGCGCGATGACGCTGGAGGATTTGGCAACACACCAGGCCGACTGGGTGGGCACGGTGAGCCAGCGCTTCGGCGACTCGGTGATCCACGAGATACCGCCCAACGGCCAGGGCATTGCCGCGCTGATGGCCCTGGGCATGCTGGACGCGCATGGCGTGGGGGCGCATGGCGTGGACGATGTGCGCACCGTGCACGCCAGCATCGAGGCCATGAAGCTGGCCTTTGCCGACCTGCACCAGTACCACGCCGACATAGACCACATGCGCGTCACGCCGGCCGAGCTGCTGGATGCTGGTTACCTCAAGCGCCGCGCCGCCCTCATCGACCCGGCCCGCGCCGCGGCGCCCAGCTACGGCGCGCCGCGCCCCGGCGGCACGGTCTACCTGGCGGCGGCGGACGAGCAGGGCATGATGGTCTCGTTCATCCAGTCCAACTACATGGGCTTTGGCTCCGGCGTGGTGGTGCCGGGCACGGGCATCAGCCTGCAGAACCGCGGCCATGGCTTCAACCTGATTCCCGGCCACGCCAACGAGGCCGGCCCGCGCAAGCGGCCGTCCCACACCATCATTCCCGCGTTTGCCATGCATGCCGACGGCAGGCCGCAAATGGCCTTCGGCGTGATGGGCGGGCCCATGCAAAGCCAGGGCCACCTGCAGATGGCGCTGCGCGTGCTGCGCTACGGCCAGAACCCCCAGGCCGCGGCCGACGCGCCGCGCTGGCGCGTGACCGGCGGCCGTGGCGTGGCCGTGGAGCCGCATTTCGACGCCGCCCGGGTGGCGCAGCTGCGCGCCCTGGGCCACGAGGTCACGGTGGAGGCGGGCAACGGCGTGTTCGCCTTCGGCGGTGCCCAGCTGGTGCTGCGCCAGGGCGATGCGTATGTGGCGGGCTCGGATCCGCGCAAGGATGGGTGCGCGGTGGCGTTTTGAGTGGGCAGCCGCCCGATCGTTTGGCGGGCGTCCAGGCAGCCCTTGCGACTCCCTCCCCCTTTGGGGGAGGGTTGGGGTGGGGGCCGGCGACGCCCGTGTCTTAATGCCGGAAAGATGCTGCTGCTCCCGGCCCCCATCCCCACCTTCCCCCAAAGGGGGAAGGAGTCGGAGATGCGTTGTCAATCCAGCGAAAAATGGCCGCAGCCTTTACTGGTAAAGCGCTGGCAGCTATTCTTTTGATGGCTGCCGCAGCACCGGCTGCGGCGCCGGCAGCCATAGCTCTATGGTGCGCGGCTGGGCCTTGAGGCTGGCCGGCAGGGCGGTCACCCAGGGCTTTTCCGCGGCCCAGGCCGAACCGGGCTGCTGCAGCAGCTGCCCCAGCGCGTCGGCGCAGGGCTTGAGCTCGGCCTCGTGCACGATGAAGGTCGGCTGGCGCCAGGGCACGGGCGGGCGCTGCTGGCGCAGGGCCGCGGTGCGCGT
>JAFEER010000149.1 GCA_018240985.1 Pseudomonadota bacterium | reverse complement strand
TTGAACAGCTCACGGATGGCGGAGGTTTCTACGTTGTTCAGACGGTCGGCGAATTGCATGGGCTGGTGGCGCACGGCGGCGCAGGCAAGGACACAAGGCGCTGATTGTCGCCAATCCAGCACCCCATTTCATAACAAGGGGCTGCGCACGCGCGCATGGTCGCTGGCCTGGTCATAGGCATGGCCGATCTGCAGCACGGCCAGGTCGGCCTGCGCCGGGCCCATGATCTGCAGCCCCGCGGGCAGGCCCTGCGGGCCAAAGCCGGCCGGCGCCGCCAGCGCGGGCAGCCCCGCCATGGTGGCCGGCACCACGGCCTGCATCCAGCGGTGGTAGCTATCCATGGCGCGTCCGCCCACGGCATCGGGCCAGTGCTGTCGTGCGTCGAACGGGAACACCTGGGCCGCAGGCAGCACCAGAAAGTCATGGCTCTCGAACAGCCGGCGCAGCGCCTCGTACCAGGCCGATCGCACCTGCGCCGCGCCATACAGCTGCATGGCCGAGAGGGCCTGGCCGCGCTCCATTTCAAATAGCATCTCCGGCTTGAGCAGCGCGCGCTTTGCGGGGTTTTGATACAAGGCCGCGTTGGCACCCGCGATGCTGAAGCTGCGCAGGTCTATCCAGGCGCGCCACAGGCTCTCCATATCAAACCTGGGCAACACCTCCTCCACCGTGCAGCCCATGCTGGAGAAATGCGCCAGCGCCGCGCGGCAGGTCTCCAGCACGCCCGGCTCCATGGGCAGATGCCCGCCCAGGTCGCCCAGCCAGCCTATGCGCGCGCCGTGCCAGTCGCGTTCCAATGCCGCGCCCCAGTCGCGCCGGCCCTCGCCGCGGCGCGTGAGCGGCAGGCGCGCATCAAACCCCGCCTGCACCGACAGCAGCAGCGCCAGATCCGGGATGTTGCGCGCCATCGGGCCGGTCACGCTGAACTGCTGGAAGAACACCTCGTCGCCCGGCCCATGCGGCACGCAGCCCACCGAGGTGCGCAGGCCGTAGATGTTGTTGAAGGCGGCCGGCGTGCGCAGCGAGCCCATCATGTCCGAGCCATCGGCCACGGGCAGCATGGAGAGCGCCACGGCCACGGCCGCGCCGCCGCTGCTGCCGCCGGCGGAAAGCGCCGGGTCGAAGGCGTTGCGCGTGGTGCCGTAGACCGGGTTGTAGGTGTGGCCGCCCAGGCCGAACTCGGGCGAATTGCTGCGCGCAATGAACAGGCTACCGCCGGCACGCATGCGCTCGAAGGCCACGGCATCCGTCTGCGTCACCTGGCCGGCGAAGATGGGCGAACCCCGCGTCGTCACCATGCCGGCCGCGGGCGCGATGTCCTTGGGCGCCTGCGGAAAGCCGTGCATCGACCCCAGGCTCTCGCCGCGCGCCAGCAGCCCGTCCAGGCCGCGCGCCTGCTGGCGCATGGCATCGCGGTCGGCAAAGGCCACCAGGGCGTTGACCTGTGGGTTCAGCCGGTCGATCTGCGCGTAGCAGGCGTCGAGCAGCTCCACGCAGGACAGTTCGCGCGCATGGATGGCGCGGGAAAGCTCCGTCGCCGTGGACTCGACGATGGCGGGTGATGCGGTCATGGAATTCCTTCGATGAAACTCTTGGCCCGACAATCATCGCCTCCATCGCGCCGCCCCATGAAAAAATCCAATATCGCCCCCTTCTTCGCCACCCTCAAGGCGGCGAACCCACAGCCCAACACCGAGCTGGAATACACCAGCGTGTTCGAGCTGCTCACGGCCGTGCTGCTCTCGGCCCAGGCGACCGACGTGGGCGTGAACAAGGCCACGCGCCGGCTGTTCCCCGTCGCCAACACGCCCCAGGCCGTGCTGGATCTGGGACTCGAAGGCCTGGAGGACTACATCAAGACCATAGGCCTGTACCGCAGCAAGGCCAAACACCTGATGCAGACCTGCCGCATCCTGGTGCAGCAGCATGGCGGCCAGGTGCCGCGCACGCGCGAGGCGCTGGAGGCCTTGCCCGGCGTGGGCCGCAAGACCGCCAACGTGGTGCTGAACGTGGCCTTCGGCCAGCCCACCATGGCCGTGGACACGCATATCTTCCGTGTCGGCAACCGCACCGGCCTGGCGCCGGGCAAGACGCCGCTGGAGGTGGAAAAGCAGCTGCTGGCGCGCGTGCCGGCGGAGTATCTGGTGGACGCGCACCACTGGCTCATCCTGCTCGGCCGCTATGTCTGCCAGGCGCGCAAGCCGCGCTGCTGGCAATGCGTGGTGGCGCCGTATTGCGACTTCGCGCCCAAGACGCCGGCGCCTTGATGCCGGCAAGATGCCGGCGCTCCCATCGATGGCCGGGCATCAGGCGCTTGGCCCGGCCACCCCGGCGGACTCAAAGCTCGCCATCTCGCGCAGCACGGCGCAGGCCGATACCAGCAACGGCCAGGCCAGGGCCGCGCCCGAGCCCTCGCCCAGGCGCAGGCCCAAGTCCAGCAGCGGTTCGGCCCGCAGCACCTCGAGCATGCGCGCATGGCCGCGCTCGCCGGATCGGTGGGCGAACACGCAGCGCTGCAGCACCTGGGGCGCCAGGCGCGCCGCCACCAGCACGGCGGCGCCGGTGATGAAGCCATCGACCACGATCACGCGGCGCTCGGCGGCGGCCTGCAGCACGGCGCCGGTGAGCGTGGCGACCTCAAAGCCGCCCAGTGCCGCCAGCGCGGCCAGGGGCTCGGTGGCGCCGACATTCTCATCCAAAGCCTGCTGCAGCACGGCGCGCTTGCGGGCGATGCCGGCCTCGTCCAGCCCGGTGCCGGCGCCCACGCAATCGGCCAGCGGCAC
>JAFEER010000148.1 GCA_018240985.1 Pseudomonadota bacterium | reverse complement strand
CCCGAGGGGTGCGTCAAAACGCCACCAATCGAGGCGCAAAACGCAGTCATAGCTCGGGCTATGGCGAGTATTTGCAACGAAGAGTGGGGGTGTTTTGGCGTGCAAAGCGGGCATGGGGGATTGCCGCTCACCCTCTCAGTCGTGCTCGAAGCGGAACACCGCCGTGCCGGCACGCGCGTTGGGCAGCCAACGCACCTCGCGCCCATCCTGCAGGCCGAAGGCGTCCAGGATGCGCAACTGGTTCTTGTGCGCCAGCACCTCGAAGTCCTTGTAGGTGCCGACGCGGATGTTGGGCGTGTCGTACCACTGGTAGGGCAGGCGCCGCGTGACCGGCATGCGCCCGCGCAGGATGGACAGGCGATTGGGCCAGTGCGCGAAGTTGGGGAAGGCGACGATGCCGCTGTGGCCGACGCGCGCCGTCTCGCGCAGCATGACCTCGGCGTTGCGCAGGTGCTGCAGGGTGTCGATCTGCAGCACCAGGTCGAAGCTGTCGTCGCCGAACATGGCCAGGCCTTCGTCCAGGTTCAGCTGGATGACGTTGACGCCGCGGCGCACGCAGGCCAGCACGTTGTCGTCGGCCAGTTCGATGCCATAGCCGCTGCAGCCGCGTTCGCGCTGCAGCAGGTCGAGCAGGGCGCCGTCGCCGCAGCCGAGGTCGAGCACGCGGCTGCCCTGGGGCACCAGGCGTGCAATGGCTTGCATGGTGGCGTGATCGCTCATGCTGGTTCTCCCTGAAGCTCCTTGGCGATACTATCGAAATATGAGCGCATCACGCTCATGTAGCGGGCGTCATCGAGCAAAAACGCATCATGGCCATGGGGCGCATCGATCTCGGCGTAGCTCACGTCGCGGCGGTTTTCCAGCAGTGCCTGCACGATTTCTCGGCTGCGCTGGGGTGAGAAACGCCAATCGGTGCTGAAGCTCACCAGCAAAAATTTGGCGCGCGCCACGGCCAGCGCCTGGGCCAGGCTGCCGCCATGGCGCATGGCGGGGTCGAAGTAGTCGAGTGCGCGCGTGATCAGCAGATAGGTGTTGGCGTCGAAATACTCGCTGAACTTGTCACCCTGGTAGCGCAGATAGCTCTCGATCTGGAACTCGACGTCCTGCGTGCTGTACTTGAGCTGCAGGCCCTCCCTGAGCTGGCGGCCGAACTTCTCGTTCATCACGTCGTCGGAGAGGTAGGTGATGTGGCCGATCATGCGCGCGATGCGCAGGCCACGCTGCGGTATCACGCCGTGGCGGTAGAAATGCCCGCCATGAAAGTCGGGGTCGGTGACGATGGCGCGGCGCGCCACCTCGTTGAAGGCGATGTTCTCGGCCGTGAGATTAGGGGCGCTGGCCACCACCACGGCGTGGCGCGTGCGCTCGGGGTACTGCAGCGTCCAGCTCAAGGCCTGCATGCCGCCCAGGCTGCCGCCCAGCACCGCCGCCAGCTGCTGTATGCCCAGGCGGTCGAGCAGCCGGGCCTGGGCGTTGACCCAGTCTTCCACCGTGACCACGGGGAAGTCGGCGCCGTAGACCTCGCCCGTGTCCGGGTGAAGGTGCATGGGGCCGGTGGAGCCGAAGCAGGAGCCCAGGTTGTTCACGCCAATGACGAAGAAGCGGTTGGTATCGACGCTCTTGCCCGGGCCGATCATGTTGTCCCACCAGCCCGCGCTCCTGGGCTCGCCCTCGTACACGCCGGCCACATGGTGCGAGGCGTTGAGCGCGTGGCACACCAGCACGGCGTTGCTCTTGTCGGCATTGAGCTGGCCGTAGGTCTCGTAGGCCAGGGTGTAGTCGCGTATCGAGGCGCCTGACGAAAGCGGCAGGGCCTCGGGAAAATGCATGGACTGCGGTGTGGCGATGAACGACATGAAAAAACCCGGCATCGCTAGAAACGAGGCCGGGTCTGGTGCGTGCGGATGCAGGCGGGTCGATCGGTCACGTCTTTAGCAGGATTTGTAAAGCGCCCGCAAGCGGTGCAAATCGGCGCGTCTGGGCGGCAATTATGCCAAAGGCGTCAGCTGCGGGGCCAACAGCGCCAACAGCCCTAGAACGAGAAATATCACGGCCGAGACGATGTGTACCATGCGGATCGGCACCTTCTTCACCAGGCGGTCGCCCAGCCAGACCACGGGCGCATTGGCGATCATCATGCCCAGCGTGGTGCCGGCCACCACCCACAGATAGGCGTGGTACTGCGCGGCCAGCATGACGGTGGCGATCTGCGTCTTGTCGCCCATCTCGGCCAGGAAGAAGGCCACCAGCGTGGTGCCGAACACCCCCAGGCCCAGGCCCTTGGACTCGCCCTCGTCATCGAGCTTGTCGGGAATCAGCATCCACACCGCCATGGCAATGAACGACAGCCCCAGCACCCAGCGCAGCACCTGCGGGCCCAGCACCGTGGTGACCCAAGAGCCCACGGCGCCGGCCAGCGCATGGTTGGCCAGGGTGGCGACGAATATGCCCAGCACGATGGGCCAGGGCTTGCGAAAGCGCGCCGCCAGCACCAGCGACAGCAGCTGGGTCTTGTCGCCCATCTCGGCGAGGGCAACGATGGAGGTGGAGATGAGGAAGGCTTCCATAGCGGGAACGACTCAAGGGTTTTCCGGCCGGAAAAGGGTTCGGACAGCATTGACCACGCTCCGACTCCGGCCTGATGGATCGGTGCGCGGTCAATGGTCTCGCCCAGTCCGCCAATGGCGGCGAACCTCATGCACCATGGAACCAATCGGCTCCAAGTCTGTTGATGCATGCATCCTGTCGTGCGCGCTGGCGCGTGCAGGCAGGCTACTCCCCATGGACTGGCGGCATTGTATCCGCCCGTGCCAGGCAAGCCCGTCCCGTCAAAGACATCCGGAAATACCCTTGAAAGTGTTGCAGGGTTGCACCGATGACGATTTTTTACCCATAGGGATACTTGATAATGGCCGCGCCTTTCTGCCTTGCAGGAATGCGGGCTGCGGTGTTTGGTCGGTTTCGCGTCTTTGAAGTCGTCACAGGTTTGTTGATTGCGTCAGGCTCCATCGCGTTTCATGTTTTTTTCCAGGAGTCCCGTCATGGGCAACAAACTTTACGTGGGCAACCTGCCCTATTCCTTCCGCGATCAGGATCTGGAGCAGACCTTCAGCCAGTACGGTTCCGTGCAAAGCGCCAAGGTCATGATGGAGCGCGACACCGGCCGCTCCAAGGGCTTTGGCTTCGTCGAAATGGGCAGTGATGCAGAGGCCCAGGCCGCCATCCAGGGCGCCCATGGCCAGAACTTCGGCGGCCGTGACCTGGTGGTCAACGAGGCCCGTCCGATGGAACCCCGTCCCCCGCGCAGCGGTGGCGGCTACGGTGGTGGTGGCGGCGGCTACGGCGGTGGCCGCAGCGGTGGCGGCTACGGTGGTGGTGGTGGCGGCGGCGGATACGGCGGCGGCCGTTCCAGCTACTGATCTCGATCATGAAAGGGGCCGCAAGGCCCCTTTTTTTGCACCAAAAGAGCCACATGGGCGCGCAAACCCCCTTGTATTTGCGCGAGATTTTTGCAACATAATCCCGGTTGGTGGGGGGCAACCCCCATCAGTGTTGCGGTGATCCGTCAGTTTTCGCGCATAGGGCGTCTTTGTGATCAACTGGCTGCGGGTTCGGGACTCCGTCGCTCTATTCAATTGTTTTTCAGGAGTCCCTTGATGGGCAACAAGCTGTATGTCGGCAATCTGCCGTATTCGGTGCGCGATCAGGATCTGGAGCAGGCCTTTGGCCAATTCGGAACCGTGACCAGCGCCAAAGTCATGATGGAACGCGACACCGGTCGCTCCAAAGGCTTTGGCTTCGTAGAAATGGGCAGTGACGCAGAGGCCCAGGCGGCCATCAACGGCATGCACGGCCAGCCCCTGGGCGGCCGCGCCATCGTCGTGAACGAGGCGCGCCCGATGGAGCCGCGCCCGCCACGTAGCGGCGGTGGTGGCTTTGGCGGTGGTGGTGGCGGCTACGGCGGTGGCCGTGGTGCCGGCGGCGGCGGTGGTGGCCGCGGCGAAGGGGGCTTTCGCAGCCCCTATGGCTCCGGCCCGCGCGGCGGCGGCGGTGGTGGTGGCCGCGGCGGCTACGGTGGTGGTGGAGGTGGCTACGGCGGCGATCGCGGCGGCTACTGATCACCTGGGGGCATAGCGCCTCCCGCCCAGCATGTACCAAGGCTCCTTCGGGAGCCTTTCGTTTTTTCAGGATGCACGCCCCTGCCGATGCTTGCGCGGCCGGCCCTGCAGCAATCGGTCAAACCAGGAGTTGGGCAGCAGTCGCAGCAGCTTGGCGACGACCCCCATCTGCCACGGGATGACGCGGTAGCTCGTCCCTGCCTGTATGGCCTTGAAGGCGCTGTCGGCAAATGCCTCGGGCGCCATCAGGAACGGCATCGCATAGCGGTTCTGCCGCGTGAGGGGCGTGTCCACATAGCCAGGGCAGATTGTCACCACGCGCACGCCGCTGCCGCGCAGTTCGCCGCGCAGGCTCTCGCAATAGCTGATCACGGCCGCCTTGCTGGCACAGTAGGCGCCATGGCCCGGCAGGCCGCGTATGCCCGTCACGCTGCCTATGCCCACCAGCCGCCCGCTGCCGCGCTGCACCATGGCGGCGACGAAGGGGTGGAAGGTGGCAGCCATTCCGGTGGTGTTGGTGGCGAAGATGCGCACCATGGTGTCCAGGTCGTCACGCTCGGCCGTGTCCATGCCCAGGCTGATGCCGGCGTTGGCGATGACCACATCGGGCGGCCCCTGCTGCCGCAGGCAGGCCTGGCCGGCGGCGATGATGCTGTCCATCTGTGCCACGTCGGCGCCATAAATTGCATAGCTGCCAGCGCTTATCCCTTGGGCCTCAGCCCAGGTTTTCATCTCGAAATCTCGGCGTGCCACCAGGGCCAGGCGCCAACCCGCCTGGTGGTAACGCCAGGCCAGCGCGCGGCCAATGCCGCTGGAGGCGCCGGTGATGAAGACCAGGGGGCGATCGGCCATGGCTGCCGGTTCAACGCCGTGACGGCTGCAGGGTGCCGTGCACGCGACCGCGCAGATTCAGGATCTGATCGAGGTTGTCGTAGTCCATGCTGTCGGCGGTGAAGGTGTCGTTGCCGCGCTTGAGCGTGACCGGCTGGTTCGAGCGCACGCGCTCGTCGTTCACCCAGGCGTGCAGGAACTCGCCCCTGAACTCCATCCGCGGCGTTGGCGCGTGTCCTTTGCGCGCCAGCGGTTCGCGTGTGACGATGGCGTTGCCGAACAGCTGCACCTCGCTGGCGTCGGCGTTGGTCAGCGCCCGGTTGGCGCTGGCCGTGGTGACGCGCCCATCGGGCGCCACCGAGCGCATGCGCGCCTGGTCGATCTCCAGCGTATCGGTGTCGGCATAGTGGCGCGCCAGGGTGCCGCGGATGTCGCTTTGCAGGCGGCCCGTGGCATCGAAGTTCTTCACCGAGAAGTCGCGCATGAAATAGTCGGGCTCGTGGCGCACCGGGCGTTCTTGCTCCACCTGCTGCGGCTGCGGGGCATTGCGCACCAGCCACCAGGTGCCCAGCGCCAGCAGCCCCATGAGCAGCACGGGCAGGTAGATGGACAGGCGCTCCCAGGCCCGGCGCAGGCGCGTGATCATCCTAAATCCGGCAGTTGGATGCGCCCGTCAGTGCCGTAATCGGCGCGTCAGGCAAGGCGTGACGACGCAGCGGGCTCCTGCCCGCAAGGAGGAGCAACGCCGCATGGCGCGTCGAGTGCGGTGCTGGCGGGCGCATAGCGCTGTCATCTGCTGGACTATTTGCAACGAAGCAGAAAAATCTAATGCTCATAAGGTGTTATTGACGATTACAAGCGGTCAACTGCCGGAATTAGGATCATGTACCGTGCGCCGCCAGAAGCGCCGCGTAGCGGCCGCTGGCGACGAGCAGCAGGTCGCACAGCTCGCGCGCCGCACCCGCGCCCCCGGCCGCAGCGGTGACGTGGTGGGCCACGGCGCGCACCTCGGCATGGGCCTGCGGCGGCGCGCAGGCAAAGGCGGCGCGGCGCATGACGGCCAGATCCGGCCAGTCGTCGCCCATGGCGGCGGCCTGGTTCCAGCCCAGGCCCAGCTCGGCCAGCATGGCCTCGGCCGCGGGACGCTTGTCCTCGGTGCCAAAGCGCGCCTGCGTGATCCCGAGCGCCGCCAGGCGCAGGCGCAGCGCGGGCGAGTCGCGCCCGGTGATCACCGCCGGGGTGATGCCCGCCTGCTGCAGCAGCTTCAGGCCATGGCCGTCCAGGGTGTTGAAGCGCTTGAGGCTCTCGCCCGCCTCCGAGAAATACAGGCCGCCGTCGGTGAGCACGCCATCCACGTCGAAGAAGGCCACACGCATGTCCTGTGCGCGCAGCAGCAGCTCGGGGGCAAATTGCAGCGCGGGTTGCAGGGGGGAAAGGGATGCCGCCATCAGATCACCTTGGCACGCATCAGGTCGCCGATATGCACCACGCCCACCAGCCGCCCGCCCGCATCCGTGACCAGCACGCTGGTGATGGAGTGCTGTTCCATGAGTTGCGCGGCATCGGCCGCCAGGGCGTCGGCGCCAATGGTGCGGGGGTTGCCGTGCATGAGCTCCTGGGCGCGCATGCCGCGCAGGTCGGCGCCGGCCTCCAGGCGCCGGCGCAGGTCGCCGTCGGTGAAGATGCCCACCGGGCGGCCGTCGTCGTCCACGATGGCCGTGGCGCCCAGGCCCTTGGCGCTCATCTCGCGCATCAGCGTGCCGAAGTCCACCTGCACCGGCACCTGTGGCACCTGTTCGCCGCTGCGCATCACGTCGTGCACATGGGTCAGCAGCCTGCGGCCCAGGGCGCCGCCGGGGTGCGAGCGGGCAAAGTCCTCGGGACGGAAACCGCGCGCGTCCAGCAGGGCCACGGCCAGCGCGTCGCCCATGGCGAGCTGCGCCGTGGTGCTGGTGGTGGGGGCCAGGTTGAGCGGGCAGGCCTCGCGCTCCACGCTGCAGTCGAGTACCAGGTCGGCATGCTGCGCCAGCGTGGACTGCAGGCCGCCGGTCATGGCGATCAGCGGCACGCCCTGGCGCCTGAGCATGGGCAGCAGCACGGTGATCTCGCTGCTCTCGCCGCTGTTGGAGAT
>JAFEER010000147.1 GCA_018240985.1 Pseudomonadota bacterium | reverse complement strand
TAGGCCTCCTGGTACACCTTGTCCAGCGTCGGCCCCATGACGAACAGCGTGAGGAACAGCGACAGGCCCACCACCACCTGGTTCGGCGGCGCCTGCTGCGTGCCTATGGCCTGGCGCAAGAGCGACAGCACGATGACGATGCGCGTGAAGCCCGTCATCATGAGCAGCACCGCCGGCAGGAAGGACAGCGCCGTGAAGAACAGCAGCGTCTGTATCGGCACCGAATAGCTGTTGCCGCCCGCGCCGCTGCCGATCACCAGCGGCAGGCTGGCTGCAGCGCCCTGTTGCTGCGCCCAGGCCGTGCCGGTGAGCAGCAGGGCGGCCATAGCGGCAGCACCGCGCAACTGCTTATGCATAACCGCCCTCACCCTGGTGGCCAACCTGCGCACGCGCAGCCTGCATCTCGCCGGCAAAGCTGCCGGCGCCTGCCGGCGCCGCGGGCAGCACATGCAGACAGTTGATGCTCTGTGCCGTCACGCCCAGCACCAGCAGCGTGCGCTGCTGCGCCGTGCCCACCTCCATCGTCACCACGCGCAGCTGCGGCCCCACGGCCACGGCCGAGAGTACGCGCGATGCGCCCGCGGCCTGTCCCAACTGGCCGGCGCGCTGCTGCTGCAGGCGGCGGATCAGCCACGGCAGCGCGGCCAGCGCCGCGATCAGCAGCACCAGCAGCAGCAAGGTCTGTGTCATTCCCATGCCCATGCCCGCGCTAGCCCCGGCTGACACGGCGCAGGCGCTCGGACGGCGTGACTACGTCGGTCAGGCGGATGCCGAACTTGTCGTTCACCACCACCACCTCGCCCTGGGCGATCAGGTAGCCGTTGATCAGCACGTCCATGGGCTCACCCGCCAGCGCGTCCAGCTCCACCACCGAGCCCTGGGCCAGCTGCAGGATGTACTTGATGGGCACCTTGGTACGCCCCAGCTCCACCGACAGCTGCACCGGTATGTCCAACACCATGTTGATGTCCTGCACCTGCGCGTCGCCATTGCCGCCGCCATAGGGGCGCGCGGGTGCGCCCGACAGCGGGCCGCCCTGCTCGGCGTCGATGGTTTGGGCGCCGGCACCCTTTTGCTCTTCCAGCGCCTCGGCCCAACCGGCAAACGGATCGTCGCCGCCACCGGGGTTGTTGGGATCGGAATCAATTGCCATGTTTTTCTCCTGCCCAGTGCGCCTCGTTGCCGCGCAGGCATTCTTCGATGCGGATCGCGTACTTGGCGTTATGCGTTCCGTACTGACAGTCGAACACCGGCACGCCCTCGATGGTGGTGCGGATGCGCGGCTGGCGTTCAAGCTCGATGAAGTCGCCCGGCTTCATGGCGAGCAACTGCTCCACGGTGGCGTCGGCGCGCGCCAGCTCGGCCACCAGGGTGACCTCGGCGGCCTGGATCTCGCGCGTGAGCACGCGCACCCAGCGCCGGTCCACCTCGATGGCGTCGCCCTGCGTGGCCGAATACAGCACGTCGCGGATCGGCTCCAGCGTGGCGTAGGGCATGCAGATGTGGATGGCACCGGCCAGGTCGCCAATCTCGAGATGAAAGGCCGTGGACACCACGAGCTCGCTGGGCGTGGCGATGTTGGCAAACTGCGGCTGCATCTCCGAGCGCTGGTAGGACAGCTCCAGCGGGTAGATGCCCTGCCAGGCTTTCTTGTATTCGGTGCAGATCACTTCCACCAGGCGGTTGATGACACGCTGCTCGGTGGCAGAAAAGTCGCGCCCCTCGATGCGCGTCTGGAACTTGCCCGCGCCGCCATACAAGGTGTCGATGATGCCGAACAGCAGCGATGGCTCGCACACGATCAGGCCGCTGCCGCGCAGCGGGCGGACGGCACAGAGGTTGAAATTGGTCGGCACCGCCAGCTCCCGCAGAAAGGCGTTGTAGCGCTGCACCGACACCGCGCCCACCGAGATCTCGGGGCTGCGGCGGATGAAGTTGAACAGGCCCAGCCGAAAGTTGCGCGCGAAGCGCTCGTTGACGATCTCCATCGTCGGCATGCGCCCGCGCACGATGCGCTCCTGGCTGGAGATGTCGTAGTTGCGGATGGCGCCCGCTTCAATCTCTTCCTTGACGGTCTTCTGGCTCTCGCCGGTCACGCCCTCGAGCAGGGCATCGACCTCCTCCTGGGACAGAAAGGAATCGCTCATGGCCGCGCCCTACTGGATGATGAAGCTGGAGAACAGCACCTGGCGCACCGGGTTGTTGTCCGCCTTGGGGCGGCGCGGCACGTCGTCGTCGTCTTCTTCGTCATCGGGGTCGCGCTGCACCGGGCGCTTGCGCGGCTTCGGGACAGTGAAGCCCAGCGGGCGCGAGACCTCGCGGCGGATGTCCAGCGCCAGCTTCTCCTTGCCATCGCGCGTCAGCAGCTCGTCGGTGCTGCGCTGCGACACCAGCAGCAGCACGCCGTTGCGAATATTGGGCATGAAGGATTTGACGAGCTCCGCAGTCTTGGCGTCCGCCAGCTCCAGCGTGATGCCCACCTGGGCAAACCGGTCGCCGCCTGGGTCCGCCAGATTCACCACCATGTTCTCCATGGGCAGGAAGGTCGGCGGCGTCTTGGGCGCTGCGGCCTGGGCCTTGGGGGCATGG
>JAFEER010000146.1 GCA_018240985.1 Pseudomonadota bacterium | reverse complement strand
GCCCAGCTGGCGCGGCGCGTCGGCAAGAATGCCGCGCTGCTGCTGGCCGGGGCCATGCTGATCGGCTCCTACCTGCTCAGTTTTTTTGGTGTCTCGCTGCCCGTGGTGCGTGTGGCCGGCGGCATGGTCGTGGCCAGCATCGCCTGGCGCATGCTCAATGCCCAGCAGGGGGCGAGCGACGACACGACGCAGATGGCGCAGTCCCTCACCGAGGACAGGGCACGCATCAAGGCCTTCTATCCGCTGACCTTTCCGCTCACCTGCGGCCCCGGCTCGATTGCGGTGGCGATCGCCATCGGCGCCAGCCTGCACACGCGCAGCAGCGTGACGGAAACCATGGCCAACATCGCCGGCGGCCTGGCCGCCGCCGTGCTGCTTGGGCTGCTGGTGGCGCTGACCTTTGCCTATGCCAACCGGGTGCTGCAGCGCCTGGGCGAAACCGGACAGATCGTGTTCCTGCGGCTGATGGCCTTCATGCTGCTGTGCGTGGGCGTGGAGATCATCTGGGATGGTGCACGCGTCCTGCTCATCGGCATCATGGCCAGCGGCTGACAGCCATCAGCCTGCGGCTGCGATCCTGTCCAGTGCCGCAGCCAGGTAGCCCACGGTGCGATCCACGTTGTGCCATTTCTCCAGGCCGAACAGGCCGATGCGGAAGGTCTTGAAGTCCGCCCCTTCATCGCACTGCAGCGGCACGCCCGAGGCGGCCTGCAGGCCCACGTCGAGGAATTTCTGGCCACTCTGGATGCCGGGATCAGTGGTGTAGCTCACGACCACGCCGGGCGCCTTCCAGCCCTCGGCCGCCACGCTGGGAAAGCCGCGTGACTCCAGCAGCGCACGCACCTTGGCGCCCAGCTCCATCTGTTCGGCGCGCACCTTGTCGAAGCCGTAGTCGCGCGTCTCCAGCATCACATCGCGCAGCTGCACCAGGGCATCGGTAGGCATGGTGGTGTGGTAGGCGTGCTGGCCCCTCTCGTAGCCCTCGGCGATGGTGAGCCACTTTTTCAGGTCGCAGGAGAAGCTGGAGCTTTGCGTGTTCTCGATGGCCTCACGTGCCCGCTGTGACAGCATCACCATGGCGCAACAGGGCGAGCTGCTCCAGCCCTTTTGCGGTGCGCTGATCAAGACATCGACGCCGGTCTGCTCCATGTCCACCCACATCGTGCCCGAGGCCACGCAGTCAAGCACCATCAGCGCGCCCACCTCGTGCGCGGCTGCAGCGATGGCGCGGATGTAGTCGTCGGTGAGCATGATGCCGCTGGCGGTCTCGACATGCGGTGCGAACACCACGGCCGGCTTCTCGGCACGGATGGCGGCGGCCACCTCCTCAGCCGGGCAGGGCGCCCAGGGCGCCTGCGCGCCGCCCCCCTGGCGGCGCGCCTTGCACACCACGGAGCCGCCGCCCAGACCGGCATCGGCGTCGAAGATCTGCGTCCAGCGGTAGCTGAACCAGCCGTTGCGCACGATCAGCACCTTCTTCTGGTTGGCGAACTGGCGCGCCACGGCCTCCATGCCGAAGGTGCCGCTGCCGGGCACCAGAACCGCACTGTGCGCGTGGTAGACCTGCTTGAGCGTGGCCAGAATGTCCTGCATCACGCCCGTGAAGCGCTTGGACATGTGGTTCAGCGCGCGATCCGTATAGACCACGGAAAACTCGAGCAAACCATCGGGATCGACGTCGGGCAGCAGGCCGGGCATTGATATCTCTCCTTCCATTGAAACGGTCGGCCAGCTTAGCACCTCACGCTGCGCCGTAATGGCGCGTACCAAAGATGCCGCTGCCCACGCGCACCATGGTGCTGCCGGCCGCAATGGCGGTCTCCAGGTCGGCCGTCATGCCCAGGGACAGGGTGTCGAAGGCCTCGAACCCGGCGCCGCCCTGGGAGCGCAGCCTGTCAAACACTTCGCGCACGCGCAGATGGACGGCGAGCTGCGCGGCGCGGTCGGGCACCTCATCGGGAATGCTCATGACGCCGCGCAGGCGCAAACGTGGCAATTGCGCAACAGCCTGGGCGAGCGCCAGCGCATGTTCCGGCCCTACCCCTGACTTGGTACTGCCACCGTCTACATTGACCTGAATGCACACCTGCAGGGCAGGCATGTCCGCGGGGCGCTGATCCGACAGGCGCTCGGCAATCTTCAGCCGATCCACCGTATGCACCCAGTCGAAATGCCCGGCCACCAGGCGCGTCTTGTTACTCTGCACCGGGCCGATGCAATGCCACTCCAGTGGCTCACGCAGGCCCAGCGCCGCTACCTGAGCCATCTTGTCCACCGCCTCCTGGATGTAGTTTTCGCCAAAGCGGCGCTGGCCGGCACGGGCGGCCTCATGCACGGCCTCGGGGCCGAAGGTCTTGGACACGGCGAGCAGGGCCACGGCGTCGGGCGCGCGCCCTGCGGCCAGGCAGGCTTGCACGATGCGGGCATGTACGCCCTGGAGATTGCTGTCAATCATCGTCATAATATGTAGCCAAGCGTATCAAACGATAAAAGGGATTCCGTGGACATTACCCAGTTGCTCGCCTTCAGCGTGAAGAACAAGGCCTCCGACCTGCATCTTTCCGCCGGCCTGCCGCCCATGATCCGGGTGCATGGCGACGTGCGGCGCATCAATGTGGATGCGCTGGATCACAAGACGGTGCATGCCATGGTCTACGACATCATGAGCGATGCGCAGCGCAAGGCCTACGAAGAATTCCTCGAAGTCGATTTTTCCTTCGAGATCGACGGCCTGGCGCGTTTCCGCGTGAACGCCTTCAACCAGAACCGCGGCGCGGCCGCCGTGTTCCGTACCATTCCGAGCAAGATCCTGACACTGGAGCAGCTCAATACCCCGAAGATTTTTGCCGACCTGGCCCTCAAGCCGCGCGGTCTGGTGCTGGTGACCGGCCCCACGGGCTCGGGCAAGTCCACCACCCTGGCGGCCATGGTGAACCACCTCAACGAGACCGAGTACGGCCATATCCTGACGATTGAGGATCCGATCGAATTCGTGCATGAGTCGAAAAAGTGCCTGATCAACCAGCGCGAGGTCGGGCCCATGACACTGTCGTTCTCCGCCGCCCTGCGCTCGGCCCTGCGCGAAGACCCGGACGCCATTTTGGTGGGTGAGCTGCGCGACCTGGAAACCATACGCCTGGCCATGACCGCCGCAGAGACCGGCCACCTGGTGTTCGGCACGCTGCACACCTCGAGCGCGGCCAAGACCATCGACCGGGTGATCGACGTGTTCCCGGCCGAGGAAAAGGAGATGGTGCGCGCCATGCTGTCGGAATCGCTGGTGGCCGTGATCTCGCAGACGCTGTGCAAGCTCAAGGAT
Source organism: Pseudomonadota bacterium (assembly GCA_018240985.1). Lineage (GTDB taxonomy): Bacteria > Pseudomonadota > Gammaproteobacteria > Burkholderiales > Burkholderiaceae_C > Alicycliphilus. The sequence continues at coordinate 15,080 of JAFEER010000146.1, read as the reverse complement.
GGATCGGGCCGCGTGGCGGCGCACGAGATCATGACCGGCACCAGCGCCATCCGCAACCTGATCCGCGAGGCCAAGGTGGCGCAGATGTATTCCACCATCCAGACCAGCAACAGCGTCGGCATGCAGACGCTGGATCAGAACCTGACCGACCTGGTGCGGCGCAACATCATCAGCCCGGCCGAGGCGCGCAGCAAGGCCAAGATTCCGGATAACTTCCCGGGTTGAACTCACACCACCAGCCACCCTCATCCGATCCGCCGCCGTGCGGATCTCGCGCATCGGAGTTACCCATGAAAGGCATTCTGAGCCTGCTCAAACCGAAGAACCCCAAACCCGGCGAGGACGCGGGCGATTCGGTGCTGTTCACCACGGCATTTGCCAGCCTGGGGGTGGACGAATCGCTGCTCGTGCCGTGGGAGGCGCGCGCCGTCGAGGTCGGCGCCAAGCGCCTGCCCAAGAGCCGCGGCGGCAAGCTGCTGCAAACCCTGTGGGCCAAGGACAAGTACATGGCACACCTGGATCAAAACGCCGTGGAGCGCATGGAACGCTTCTTCCAGTTTGCTGCCATCCCCCCGAACCGGGACGTGATCCGTCAGGACGAGTACGGCAACTTCATGGTGGTACTGCTCTCGGGCACCATCGCCGTGGATCGCGTGCAGCCCTGGGGCGAGCAGCTGCGCCTGGCCGAGACCCGCCCGGGCGACATCCTGGGCGAAATGTCGCTGCTCGACAGCGGCATGCGCTTTTCGGCCTGCACCACGCTCAACGATTGCGAGGTGGCGGTGCTCAGCGCCGAGGCCATGGACGAGATGATGGCGCAGGATCCGCAGCTGGCCGCCAGCCTGGTGGCGCTGCTGGCGCGCAAGCTGTCGCTGCGCCTGCGTGTGGTGAGTGCACGCCTGAGCGAAAACCAGCGCTAAGGCGCAAGACACGGGAGGAATGCAATGGAACGCGATCAGGCCAGCAAGTTCATCAACGATCTGCTCAAACTCATGGTCAGCCGCGGCGGCAGCGACCTGTTCATCACGGCCGAGTTTCCGCCGGCCATCAAGGTGGACGGCAAGGTCACCAAGGTCTCGCCCCAGCCACTGACCCCGGCCCACACCCTCACGCTGGCGCGCGCCATCATGAGCGACAAGCAGGTGGCCGACTTCGAGCGCACCAAGGAATGCAACTTCGCCATCTCGCCCGCCGGCATCGGCCGCTTTCGCGTCAACGCCTTCATCCAGCAGAGCCGCGTCGGCATGGTGCTGCGCACGATTCCGCTCACGCTACCCACCATCGATGGCCTGGGCGTGCCCCAGGTGCTCAAGGAGGTGGCCATGACCAAGCGCGGCCTGTGCATCCTGGTGGGTGCCACGGGCTCGGGCAAATCGACCACGCTGGCGGCCATGGTGGACTGGCGCAACGACAACTCCTTCGGCCACATCATCACGGTGGAGGATCCGATCGAATTCGTGCACCCGCACAAGAACTGCGTGGTCACGCAGCGTGAAGTGGGGCTCGATACCGATACCTGGGAGGCGGCGCTCAAGAACACCCTGCGCCAGGCGCCGGACGTGATCCTGATGGGCGAAATCCGCGACCGCGAGACCATGGAGCATGCCGTGGCCTTTGCCGAGACCGGCCACCTGTGCCTGGCCACGCTGCACGCCAACAGTGCCAACCAGGCGCTGGATCGCATCGTGAACTTCTTCCCCGAGGAGCGCCGCACCCAGTTGCTCATGGATCTGTCGCTCAACCTGCGCGCCATGGTGTCGCAGCGCCTGGTGCCCAAGCAAGATGGCAAGGGCCGTTCGGCGGCCGTCGAGATCATGCTCAACACCCCCCTGATCGCCGACCTGATCTTCAAGGGCGAGGTGGCCGAGATCAAGGAGATCATGAAAAAGAGCCGCAACCTGGGCATGCAGACCTTCGACCAGTCGCTGTTCGATCTGTTCGAGGCGAACGTCATTGGCTACGAGGACGCCTTGCGCAACGCCGACTCGGTCAACGACCTGCGCCTGCAGATCAAGCTTGGCAGCCAGCGCGCCAGGACGGCAGACCTGTCTTCCGGCACCGAGCATTTCGCCATCGTCTGAGCATTGCAGCCCGCGCATTCGGCCCGTCCGGCTTAACATGCCGGACGGGCCTTGTTTTTTTGAAGGAGTGCCAACAACCATGCACAGCATCAACCCACGTAGTTACGAATCCGCACCAGCACGCCGCGTGTCCTTTCTGGGCCTGGGCGTGATGGGTTACCCCATGGCAGGGCATCTGGCGGCGGCCGGCCACCAGGTGACCGTTTACAACCGCACCGCTACAAAATCAGAAGCTTGGTGCGCCGAATTTGCAAGCATTGGCGGTCAAAAACATGCCAATACACCGCGCGAAGCAGCACAGGGTGCCGAAATCGTCTTCTGCTGCGTAGGCAATGACGACGACCTGCGCAGCGTGGTGCTGGGCCCCGACGGCGCCTTTGCCGGCATGCAGGCGGGTGCCGTCTTCGTGGATCACACCACGGCATCGGCCGCAGTGGCACGCGAACTCAACGACGCCGCCCACGCCCTGGGCCTGCAGTTCATCGACGCGCCCGTATCCGGCGGCCAGGCAGGGGCGCAGAATGGCCAGCTGACGGTGATGTGCGGCGGCGACCAGGCGGCCTTTGATGCCGTGCGGCCGACGGGCATGGCGTTCTCGCGCGCCTTCACGCGCATCGGCGACAGCGGTGCCGGCCAGCTCGCAAAAATGGTCAACCAGATTTCCATCGCCGGCCTGGTGCAAGGCCTGTCCGAAGCCATCGCCTTTGGCCTTCAGGCAGGCCTGGACATGCCGCTGGTGTTGGACGTGATCGGCAAGGGCGCTGCGCAAAGCTGGCAAATGGACAACCGCGGCAAGACCATGGTGGAGGGGCGCTTCGACTTCGGCTTTGCCGTGGACTGGATGCGCAAGGATCTAGGCCTCGTGCTCGACGAGGCGCGGCGCAATGGCGCGCGCCTGCCGGTCACGGCGCTGGTGGATCAGTTCTATGCCGACGTGCAGCGCGCGGGCGGCCAGCGCTGGGACACCTCCAGCCTGATCACCCGGCTGGTGCCCCCAAAATCCTGAGGCTCAACGCGCGGCGTCCGCATCCTTGGACGCGGGCGCCGGCTGCGCGGGCTGGTAGCGCGCCAGTTCATCCTCGGAGATGACTTCAAACACCCGCACCACCTTGTGCACGCCATCCACACCGCGCGCGATTTCGGCCGAACGCTTGGCCTCGCGCGCCGTCACTCGCCCCATCAGATAGACCACGTTGCGCTCGGTCACCACCTTGAAGGCATTGGCCGTCAAGTCCTTCGCATCCACCAGACTGGCCTTCACCTTGCCGGTGATGAAGGTGTCCTTGGAGCGTTGCGACAAGGACGAAACAGCCATCGCGCCCAGATCATTCACCACCGAGTGCACGTTTTCCACGGCCAGCACGAGCTGCTCCACCTTCTTGCTGTCTTCTGCCGTAGGCACCTCACCGGTGAGCAGCACTTGACGGTTGTAGCTGGTCACGTTCACATGGGCACGTTCGCCCATGGCCTCGTTGATGCGGCTGGCGGCACGCAACTCTATGCCTTCGTCCTCGACCTGGGCACCAGTAGTGCGCCTGTCGATGGCCGACATGGTGCCGACCACGGCGCCACCACCGACCACCAAGGGCACGCAGGCCGCCAGGCTGCCCATCAAAGCGGCGCCAGCCATCACTGCACCAAGGGCTCGCAACACGGGGGTTTTCATAGAAAGCTCTCCTGATCTCCAAGTAACTGTGCATCCATGCCATCACACAGGCAATGCAACACCAGCGCATGCACCTCGCGCACGCGCGCAGCGCGGTCATGGGGCACGCAGATCTGTACATCGGTCTCGCGCAGCAGCGTCGCCAACGCACCGGCGTCGCGTCCGGTCAGGGCCGCCACGGTCATGTCGCGCTCATGGGCGGCCTGCACGGCCTCCAACAAGGCGGGTTCATTGCCGCCGGTGGTGATGACGAACAGCAGGTCACCGGCCTGGCCAAGCGCGCGCACCTGGCGCGCCAGCGCCGCAATGTCGGCGCCTGCGCCGGTCGGCGCCGAAGCCATCCACATTGCGTCGTGCACCAGAGCCAGCGCGGCCAGCTCTGGCCGTTCACGCTCAAACCCCATGACACAAAAATCCGCCAATTGCTGCGCCTGGGCGGCAGATGAACCGCTGCCGCAGACGAGCATCTTCGCGCCGTTGGTCACGCAGGCCAGCATCGCCTGTATGGCGGCGCCGATGTGCGGGCTGAGGACCTGCGCCGCCTGGTACTTCAGGTCGGCGCTCTCGATGAAATGCTGTTGAATGCGTTGCTCAAGCATGGGCCGCGAATGATACCCGCCGCTATTGCATTTTCTGTAGCAAACGGTAGAAGCCTACCCGGCATCGAATGCAGCGCGCAGCCAATCCACGCGTTCGCCTTCGATGAGCACGGCATCAAAGCGGCAGGGCGGTGGCGCAGGCCAGCGCAGCAGGTAGTGCTGCGCAGCAAACACGATGCGCCTGCGTTTCGTGACGCCAATGCTGCCCCCTGCCCCGCCAAAGCCGCTGCCGCCACGGCTGCGCACCTCCACGAACACCAGCGTGCCGCCGGCCTCGCGCATGATCAGGTCGATCTCGCCGCCGCCACGTCCTGGAGTCCGATAATTGCGCTCCACAAGGGTCAGCCCCGCCCTGAGCAGATGGTTCAACGCCTTATCTTCAGCGGCCTGCCCCAGCGAGCGCGTGCTGCGTCCTGACGCAGCATCCATGATTTTTTTGCCGAGGTACCCGATTGAGCGCATCCTTTGCCTCCGCCCTGCATGCCGCACGCGACGCCGCGGCTGGCCAGCATTATCCGCAGGGTGCCCTGTACGTGGTGGCCACACCCATCGGCAATCTGGCCGACATCAGCCTGCGCGCGCTGTATCTGCTGCAACTGGCCGACTGCATTGCCTGCGAAGACACGCGCCACACCCAGTCCATGCTGCGCGCCTATGGCATCGACAAGGCCGGCGACCGCCTGCTGGCACTGCACCAGCACAACGAGGCGCAGGCCGCGCAGGCCGTGGTCGAGCGCCTGCAGGCCGGCCAGCGCGTGGCCTATGTAAGCGATGCCGGCACGCCTGGCGTCAGCGACCCGGGCGCACGCCTTGTAGCCGCCGTGCAGTCGGCCGGGCTGCGCTGCATTCCACTGCCGGGCGCGAGCAGCGTCACCAGCGCCCTGAGCGTCGCCGGTGCCGTGGCCCACCAGGGCGAAAGCAACGGTTTTGTGTTTGCCGGGTTTCTGCCCGCCAAGAGCGGCGAGCGCAGCGCCGCCGTGCAACGCCTGGCCGGCGAGCCGCGCTGCGTGGTGCTGCTGGAGGCACCCCACCGCATTCTGGAGCTGGCCCATGCCCTGGCCATGCTCGGCGAGCGGCGCGTCACCCTCGCGCGCGAACTCAGCAAGCAGTTCGAGGAAATCACCACCCATGCGGCCCAGGACATAGGCGCCTGGCTGCAAGGATCACCCCAGCGCATCAAAGGCGAATTTGTTGTGCTGCTTCACCCCGCCCCCGCGCCACAGGACGACGGCGCCGCGGCCGAGCGTGTGCTGCGCCTGCTCCTGGCCGAACTGCCAACCAAGACCGCCGTGAAACTGGCGTCCGAAATTACCAACGCGCCAAGAAATGCACTGTACGAGCGTGCGCTGCAGATGAAGCGCAACGACGGGGCTTGATCCGCTGCCATCCGCTTGATGGCAACGACCCACATGGGATGACATGGCCTTGTACCTCGGGCTGAGAATCAATTGACCTTGCCCCGGAGACACTTCAAAACGCACCCAATCGAGACGCAAAACACGGTTGTGGCCCAAGCTATGCACAAACTGTGACAGAAAAACAAAAAAGCGGCCGTTTTGACGCGCCGCTTTTCTTTTTCTTCTTCATAAACCGTTGGTTTACAAGAAAAATTTCTGGTGGCCTGGGACGGAATCGAACCGCCGACACAAGGATTTTCAATCCTCTGCTCTACCGACTGAGCTACCGGGCCTGAGCCACGCATTCTAATCCAAAAAAACAGGCGCGAATTTCGAATTCCCAAACTTTCGCAGCTCAGGCATTGCGCTTGTTGCGCCCCAGATCGACGCCGAGCTGGCGCAGTTTGCGATAGAGGTGGGTGCGCTCCAGCCCGGTTTTTTCTGCGACGCGCGTCATGGATCCGCCTTCGCGCGCCAGGTGGAACTCGAAATAGGCCTTTTCAAAACCGTCACGCGCCTCGCGCAGCGGGCGGTCGAGGTTGAAGCCCTGGTGCGAATTGGGTAGTTGCTCCACTACCGCTGCAGCCGCAATGAACGGCGCTGCGCTGTGGCCCACGGCGGCGCTGTCCGCAGGCTGCAGCGCGATAGCCGGTGCCGACGCTGCGGCACTCTGCGTGGCTTGGGCCAAGCTGCGTGCCAGGCCTTGTTCGACGGCCTTGAGCAGTTTTTGCAGGGTGATGGGTTTCTCAAGAAACGAAAACGCGCCTATGCGCGTGGCCTCCACCGCCGTGTCTATGGTGGCGTGGCCGCTCATCATGATCACGGGCATGGTCAGGGTGCCGGCCATGGCCCATTCCTTGAGTAGCGAGACACCGTCGGTATCGGGCATCCAGATGTCGAGCAGCACCAGGTCATAGCTGCTTGCCTGACGTGCGCTGCGGGCCTGGGTGGCGTTTTCCGCCAGATCCACGCTGTGCCCCTCATCGTTGAGGATTTCTGACAACAGATCCCGGATACCCAGTTCGTCGTCCACCACCAGAATGTTTGCCATGTATGTAAATGCACCCTTACTGCGTTTACCGCGGCGTTGTTAGTGTGCCACCGCTGCTTCAGGAGCGAATGATAGCGATACTTGCGCTCCGCGCACCACCCCCTCTTCGATGCGGTTGGCCAGTTCGATGCGCGCGCCATGTTCGTCAGCAATCTTCTTGACCACGGCCAGGCCCAGGCCGGTGCCGCGCGCCTTGGTGGTCACATAGGGCTCGAAGGCACGTTGCAGGATATGCGCCGGAAAGCCTGGCCCGCAGTCGGCTACCGTGAGGCGCACGCGCTGGCCCGACTCGTTCCAGCGTGTGCTGATAAGCACCGGTGCTGGCGCTGCCGCGCGCTGCCCGGTGGCTGACAAGCTGGCGTCCTGGGCGTTTTGCAGCAGGTTGTGCACCACCTGGCGCAGTTGTTGCGCGTCGCCCATGATGCGTGGGCAGCGTTCGTCGAGCTCGGCCTGCACCGGCACCTGAGCAGTCTCGGCGCCGTACAGGTGCAGCACATCGACGATCAGCGCGTTCAGGTCGAGCGGCTGCAGCACGGCTGCGGGCAGGCGTGCGTAGTCGCGAAACTCATTCACCAGGCGCTTCATGGCATCGACCTGATCGACGATGGTCTTGACCGACTTGGCGAGCACGGCTTGCTCTGCGTCAGGCAGTTTGCCGGTGAGCTTGAGCTCCAGGCGCTCGGCCGACAGCTGGATGGGTGTGAGCGGATTCTTGATCTCATGGGCCAGGCGACGCGCAACCTCGGCCCAGGCCTGGGCCCGCTGGGCCGAGACGATTTCGGAAATGTCGTCGAACACCAACAGGCGCTCCTGGTTCGGCAGCTCCGCTCCCCGGGCCACCAGGCTGGTGCCTTGTTCGGCCATACCGCCGCCGCCATGCAGCTCGAACGGGTGTTGCCAGTGATCCAGGCTATGGTGATCGTGATCAATTGCAAACACATCGAAGTGCTGTTGCACGGCGGCAGCAAATTCCGCCAGGCCCGGGACGGCAGCCAGGGGCCGGCCCTCATACGCTGCCAGCGGCGCACGCAGGATGCGCGTGGCGCCGGGGTTGGAGGACTGGATCACACCCTGCTGATCGAGCACGATCACGCCCGCGGTCAGGTTGTCCATGATGGTCTGCAGATTGCCGCGCGCTGCATCGAGCTGCCCCATGCTGCGCTCCACCGCCACGCGCGCATCGGCCAGCTGCTGCGTCATGGAGGCAAAGGAACGCGTCAGCCCGCCCAGCTCATCCTTGCCTTGCAGCGCCGCCTTGGGCGCCAGGTTGCCTGCAGCCACCTCGCGCACGCCGTCTGCCAGCACCAGCAAGGGGCGCGCAAGCTGGTTGCCCAGCACCACGGCGAGCAGCACGGCACCAAACACCGCCAGGAACAGCGCCAGCGTCAACGTGCCTATGTACATGCGCCGCAGGCCGCCACGCGCCAGCGCGCGCTCCTGGTATTCGCGATTGGCCTCCTGCACGGCAATGGCGTTGGCCACCAGGGCTTGTGGCAGCGGCAAGGTAGCCTGCAGATAACGCGGTTCGGCCAGCAGCCCGACGCCAGGATTGGCCACCAGCACCAGCACACGAACGCGCGCGTTCTCCGCCGCCTTGGGATCCTTGATGTCGTCCAGGCCCTCGATCTGGAAACTGGTGCGATCCTGGCGCGCGGTGCGCAGCTGCTGGGCGCTGGGACGTTCGGGGTTCAGCGAATAACGCGATTGCCCGACCCCGGCCACGGGCTGGAGGCCGGCGCTCCACAGCACCATGTCGGAGGCGCCCAGCTGATCGCGCATGCGCTCGAGCACCAGGCCGGCTGCGGCGTCGGGCACCTGGGCCAGCTGGATGCTGGCGCCGCGCGTCCTGGTGGCCAGGTCGCTGGCGATGGTGTCCAGCGTCATGCGCGCCAGGCTCACCCCCGCGCTCAAAGCACCTTCCACCTTGACGTCGAACCAGCTCTCGATGGAACGCGAGACAAACTGATAGGACACGACATAGATCAGCAGCCCCGGCACCACGCCCACCAGGCCAAAAATGGCCGCCAGCTTGATCAGCAGGTGGCTGCCGAAACGCCCGCGCTTGACGCGCACGGCCAGGCGCACAGCGCCCCAGACCAGCACCGTCAGCAGCACCAGGGCCACCAGCACGTTCACGCCCAGCAGCCAGGTGAAGTTGCGCTCGTACAGCGCGCGGTTGTTGGTGGCCAGGGTCAGCAAAAACAGCAGCACCAGGGCGATCGCGCCCATCACGCCCGCCCCCAGCCCCAGCGCCCAGCGCATGGCCCGCGCCCGGGAGTCGGCACGGCGTGCCGATGCTGCGGGGCGAGGCTCTCGGGCGCTCATCGTCCGGGTTCCTGGGCCGGGAAGCTGGTGCTGCGCGTCAGCACGATATTCCAGCTGGAGCCGCCGACCGCGCCGATCTGCAGCGGCCTGGGTAATTGCGACATGTCGAGGCGGAACTGAAAGTTCACCACGTAGGCCACGCTGTCGTCGAGGCTGCCCTCATCGGCGATTTTCCAGCGCGCAATGCGTTGCAGGGCGGCCAGCACGTCGGTCAGGTCGTCGTAGTTTTGCTCCAGGGACACTCCCAGCCCGGTGGCCGCAAACGGCGTGGCCGACTGGGCCAGCCGCCAGCGGCGCGTGAGCGGCTGGTAGCTTAGGCGCAGATAGCGCGCGGCGCGGGCCACGACCTTGTCAGTCCAGTACCAACGCGGGCGCAGCACCTCGGCATCGGCAATGAAGTGCATGGAGATGCCCTTGTACAGGGCGTCCTGCACGATCGTCGGCAGCTCCAGCTGCAATGCGGCCGTAAGGTACAGGCCGTCGCTGCTCCGCTCCAGCTGCAGCTCGCGAATCTCGCCATGGTGCTGGGCGCGCGCGGGCTGTAGGCACAGGCCGAGCAGTACCAGCCAGATCAGTGCCGCGCACCAGCGAACCCAGGCGGGCCACGGCGATTCAGGCGATTTTTTGCAGCAATGCGTAGAAGAAACCGTCTTGTTCACCCGGCCCATTGTCCCGGAGCACATGCGGCTTGTCCGGTTTGCCGGGGAATAAATGCCCCGGCGACGGCAGCAAACGCGCATCGGTGTTGTGTGCAAGAAACGCCGCGACCTGATCATCACCCTCGGCTCGGAACACCGAGCAGGTGCAATACAGCAGGCGCCCCCCCGGGCGCAGCAGCGGCCACAGGGCCGCCAGCAGCCGCGCCTGCTGCGCCGCCAGCTGCGCCACGTCACTGCTGCGGCGCAACCAGCGCACGTCGGGGTGGCGGCGCACGATGCCCGATGCGGTGCAGGGAGCGTCGAGCAGGATGGCGTCAAACAAGTCGCCGCCGCTGGCCTGCTGCCACCAGTCCTCGGGCCTTGCTGCGTCCGCCACCAGCACCTGGGCGCTCAGGCCCAGGCGCCTCAGGTTGTCGTGGATGCGCTGGGCACGCCGCCCATCGACCTCCAGCGCCGTGACCTGCCACGGCGCCTGCAACGCCGCCGCCCACTCCAGCAGGTGCGCGGTCTTGCCGCCAGGGGCAGCGCAGGCATCCAGCAGGCGCAGCGGCCGGCCGGCATCCAGGCCATCGAGCAGCAGCGGCGCCGCCATTTGCGCCGCCGCATCCTGCACCGAGACGACGCCATCGGCAAAACCCGGCAGCTCGCTCACCGGCACTGGGCGGGACAGTGCGACGCCCCAGTCGCCCACCAGAGATGAATCAATATTGATAGCTGATAGCGCTTGCTGATAAAGGGCCGGAGTTGTTCTAAGCCTCGAAACCCTGAGCACCATGGGGGCGGGCGCATTGTTTGCCCGCAGGATCTGTTGCCAATGGCCTGGATGATCGTGGCGCAGGCGCTCCATCCACCATGCCGGGTGATTCCAGACGGCCACCTCATCGGCCTGCGTGGCGGCCACCAAGGCCGCGCGTTCACGCAGGAAGCGCCGCAGGCAGGCATTGATGAAGCCCGCCTGGGCACGCGTTGCGGCGTTGCCCTTGGCCGCCTGTACCGCCTGGTTGACCAGGGTAAACGGCTCGTAGGGCGCGCTCTGCTCATCCCAGGCCAGCGCCAGGGCGGTGCACAACAGGGCGTCCACCCGCGGCGGCGGATTTCGCGGCGCCAGCTGCCGGCGCAGGGCCTGCGCACGGCCCAGGTTGCGCAACACCTGGAACAGCAAGGCCTGCACGCCCGGGCGCAGCGCGGCATCGGTGGCATCCAGCACGGCCGTGCCCGACTGCCCGGCACGTATGGCCTGCAGCGCCATGGCCGTTGCCCCCAGCAACCGGCTCAAGGGTGGCGAGGGCCTGGGCCCTTGGCTGGCAGCAGTGGTGTGAATCGTCACAATGCACGCCCCTGCTTCATGCCGAACAACCAGGCCAGCAAATTGGCCGGAAACTGCGCGATACCGTGGTTGTATTGCGCCACTGCTTCGTTGAATTGCCGCCTGGCTTCGCCGCTGTGCAGCGCCAACTGCTCACGCTGGTGTATCCATGGCTCCAACGCGGGTGGCGCCACGCCCTCGCTGGCCCGCGCGGCTTCATGGATCATGGCTTGCCAGGCTGCATCCAGCACTTGCGTCGCAGCCGACAGCGCGGCGGCGGCTCCGCCGTCCAACGGCCGCGCGCGCGCCACCGCCAGGGACGCCTCAAACTGCCCCCGCGCCGCGGCCAGGGCGGCAAGCTTGTCGCTCGGCGGCTCGGGAAGGGCATCGGCCTGATCCGCTCCAGTGCGCGCGGCCGCGCAGTCCGCCAGCAAGGCAATCCAGCGCTGCCAATGCGCATCCAGGGCGCCAAAGGCCTGCAGGGCGGCCGAGCGCAGGCGAATCAGGCGGTTGTAGGCGCCAATCGCCCAAAACAGCAGCAACGCCAGAAGAATCCAGGAAATCCACATGTTCATAAGCGCTGCCGCCCCGCCCGCGCGAGGCCGCCTTGATGCAAGTCCCGAAAAAAGAAACTCCCGGCCTGCCATGTGGCAAGCCGGGAGCAGCATGGTAACGGCCTAATAGCGTACCTATAAATGGGCCGGTCAGTGCTTAGTCGGCCAGATCGGCGCTACCGTCGAGTTCGGCGGCCGCACCTTCGGCGCTGGCCAGCTCGGCCGCCTCGGCATCGGCGATGGCGCGACGCTCGGCCTCGTCCATCTGATCCTTGGCCTTGCGCGCCTGGTGGTAGGCCAGGCCGGTGCCGGCGGGGATCAGGCGGCCGACGATGACGTTCTCCTTCAGGCCACGCAGCTCGTCGCGCTTGCCCATGATGGCAGCCTCGGTGAGCACGCGCGTCGTTTCCTGGAACGATGCCGCCGAGATGAAGGAGTCGGTAGACAGCGAGGCCTTGGTGATGCCCAGCAGCACGTTGGAGTAAGTCGCCGGGATCTTGCCATCCTTCTGCGCAGCTTCGTTGGTGTTGAGGATCTCGGAACGCTCGACCTGCTCACCCTGGATGTAGCTGGTCTCGCCCGGGTTCTCGACCACCACGCGGCGCAGCATCTGGCGCACGATGACCTCGATGTGCTTGTCGTTGATCTTCACGCCCTGCAGGCGGTACACGTCCTGCACCTCATCGACGATGTAGCGCGCCAGCTCTTCGATGCCCAGCAGGCGCAGGATGTCCTGCGGATCGGCCGGGCCGTCCACGATGGATTCGCCCTTGTTCACCACCTGGCCTTCGTGCACCAGCACGTTCTTCTCCTTGGGCACCAGCTCGTCCCAGACCTTGCCGTCCGGGTCGGTGATCTGCAGGCGTACCTTGCCCTTGGTTTCCTTGCCGAAGGAGATGGTGCCGGTCATCTCGGCCAGCATGCCCTTGTCCTTGGGGCTACGCGCCTCGAACAGCTCGGCCACGCGCGGCAGACCGCCGGTGATGTCGCGCGTCTTCTGGCCTTCGACCGGGATACGTGCCAGCACCTCGCCGGGGCCCACGTCCTGGCCGTCGCGCACCTGGATCAGCGCGCCGATCTGGAAGCCGATGGCCACAGCGTGGTCGGTGCCGGGGATCTTCACCTCCTGGCCGCTGGCGTCGATCAGCTTGACCAGCGGGCGCACCACCTTGGCCGAGCCGCGCCGCTTGGGGTCGATCACCACCAGCGTGGACAGGCCGGTGACATCGTCCACCTGCTTGGCCACGGTCAGGCCTTCCTCGACGTTCTCGAACTTGGCGGTACCGGCGTACTCGGTGATGATGGGGCGCGTCAGCGGATCCCAGTTGGCGAGGATGGTGCCGGCCTTGATCTGCTGATCCGCCTTCACCGCCAGCGTGGCGCCGTAGGGCACCTTGTGGCGCTCGCGCTCGCGGCCATGCTCGTCATGGATGACGACCTCGCCGGAACGTGCAATCACCACCAGCTCGCCCTTGGTGTTGGTCACGTAGCGCATCGTGGCGTTGAAGCCGATGATGCCGTTGCTCTTGGCCTCGACGCTGGACGCCACGGCTGCGCGCGATGCGGCACCACCGATGTGGAAGGTGCGCATGGTCAGCTGCGTGCCGGGCTCGCCAATGGACTGGGCTGCGATCACGCCCACGGCCTCGCCGAGGTTGATCAGGCCGCCGCGGCCCAGGTCGCGGCCATAGCACTTGGCGCACAGGCCGTAGCGCGTCTCGCAGGTCAGTGCCGTGCGCACCTTGACCTCGTCCACGCCGGCGGCCTCGATCCCCTCGATCGTGTCTTCGTCCAGCATGCGGCCCGCGGGCACCAGCACGTCGCGCGTCTCGGGATTCAGCACATCCTCGGCCACGACACGGCCCAGGATACGCTCGCGCAGCGATTCGATCACCTCGCCGCCCTCGACGATGGCGCGCATCAGCGAACCGTTCGAGGTGCCGCAATCCTCCTCGGTCACCACCAGATCCTGCGTCACGTCCACCAGGCGGCGCGTCAGGTAACCCGAGTTGGCCGTCTTCAGCGCCGTGTCGGCCAGGCCCTTGCGGGCGCCGTGCGTGGAGATGAAGTACTGCAGCACGTTCAGGCCTTCACGGAAGTTGGCCGTGATGGGCGTCTCGATGATGGAGCCATCCGGCTTGGCCATCAGGCCGCGCATGCCGGCCAGCTGGCGGATCTGCGCCGCGCTACCGCGGGCACCGGAGTCAGCCATCATGTAGATGGAGTTGAACGACTCCTGGTTGACTTCCTTGCCATGGCGGTCGATAACCTTCTGCACCTTGAGCTGGTCCATCATGACCTTGGACACATCGTCACCGGCCTTGCCCCAGATGTCCACCACCTTGTTGTAGCGCTCGCCGGCCGTCACCAGGCCGGAGACGTACTGCTGCTCGATTTCCTTCACCTCGGCTTCGGCACGGGCCAGGATCTCGGCCTTCTGCGGCGGCACCAGCATGTCGTCGATGGCCACCGAGAAGCCGGCGTGCGTCGCCAGGCGGAAGCCGTTCTGCAGCAGCTTGTCGGCGAACACCACGGTGTCCTTCAGGCCGCACTTGCGGAAGCTGGCGTTGATCAGGCGCGAGATTTCCTTCTTCTTCAGCGCCTTGTTCAGGTTGGAAAACGCCAGGCCCTTGGGCAGGATCTCGGACAGCAACGCGCGGCCGACGGTGGTATCGACCAATGCCGTTACGGGTTCGAACTCGCCCGTGGCCTTGTTCTTGTTCCACTCGGTCAGGCGCACGCTGATCCTGGTGTGCAACTCGACCTCGGCGGCATCCAGGGCGCGCTGGATTTCGCCGATGTCGGCGAACACCATGCCCTCGCCCTTGCCGTTGATCTTGTCGCGCGTGGCGTGGTACAGGCCCAGCACCACGTCCTGCGAGGGCACGATGGAGGGCTCGCCCGAGGCCGGGAACAGCACGTTGTTGGAGGCCAGCATCAGCGTGCGCGCCTCCAGCTGCGCCTCCACCGACAGCGGCACGTGCACGGCCATCTGGTCACCGTCGAAGTCGGCGTTGAAGGCCGCGCAGACCAGCGGATGCAGCTGGATGGCCTTGCCCTCGATCAGGATAGGCTCAAAGGCCTGGATGCCCAGGCGGTGCAGCGTCGGAGCGCGGTTCAGCATCACCGGGTGCTCCTTGATGACCTCTTCCAGGATGTCCCACACCACCGGCGTGCCGGCTTCCACTTCCTTCTTCGCGGCCTTGATGGTGGTGGCGATGCCCATGGCCTCCAGGCGCGAGAAGATGAAGGGCTTGAACAGCTCCAGCGCCATCAGCTTCGGTAACCCGCACTGGTGCAGCTTGAGCGTCGGGCCCACGGTGATGACCGAACGGCCCGAGTAGTCCACGCGCTTGCCCAGCAGGTTCTGGCGGAAGCGGCCGCTCTTGCCCTTGATCATGTCGGCCAGGGACTTGAGCGCGCGCTTGTTGGCGCCCGTCAT
>JAFEER010000145.1 GCA_018240985.1 Pseudomonadota bacterium | reverse complement strand
TAGCGCGCGGCCATGCTCAGGCCATTGCTTGCGTCGGCAAAGTGTTGATGGGGGTTGCCCTTGACGGGCGAGAGAGACTGCACAGCGCGGCGGCTGGCAAGGTGGATCACCATGGACATGGTTTCTTGCTCCTATTCGAGACTTGAAACCACCTACTGGCTTTTTGAAGCGCCAGCAGATGGGCATGGCGGTTCAAAACACGAGGAATAGCTCGTGCGGGCGTCCTTGCGGATAACCCCCACCATGCCCAAACCATGAACGCGGACAGTGCCCGCGCGACAGAATCCAGACATGACAAAACCCCGCTATCGTGGGGGTTGCAACGCTATTCCTAAGGTGTTTTGAAGCACCGGCCCCTTTCGGGGTTGCGCGCAGTGTACCCGGTTTTTTGGGCAGCGCGGAAAGAAATTGAACCGCTCGCCAGCACCAGCTGGCAGGGCCTTCAGTACCATCCCGGCTTTGTCGCAACGCAATCAGGGGGGTGCATGCTCAAACTGTCGGCCGCATTAATGCAGCTGGGCGCAGCGCTGTTCATCGCACCCTTGGTTGCCGTGCTGCTGCTGCACACTGGAGCGCTGCTGCCGTTGATGCCATGGGGCGCGGGGCTGGCCTTGCTGGGCTTGCTGGTGGCCTTGTTGGACGTGCGTTGACTGGCAAGCAAAAAACCCGCATCTAGCGGGCTTCGTGCGGTGCCGTTCGCGCTCCTTTGAAAATCGGGCCAACGGCTGTCGGGGTTGATTCGGCGCAGCACTATCCGACTGATCCGCCTGCCGTTGGTGGTGTATCGACTACCGCGACCAAACGAAAGAACACACCACCAGCGGCATACCGCGGGCACCCTGGGGCAACCCGCGTACCGCTTTCAATCACTTGGCAAAGCCAAGCGCCTTGAGCCCTGCCACCAGGTCAACGCCGTGTTGCTTGGCGTAGGCGCTGGCCTTTGCAATCTTTTCCTCATCGGTCGGGCCGGTAGCTACGCCGCTCGGCTCAGGGCGCCGGCTACTGGCCATGATGCGATCCAACGCGGCTTGATATTGCGCAGGAGTGCCGCCCCGGCCTACCTCAGCGACGGCGGCCTGTTTTGCTTCAGAGATGGTCATGGTTTTCTTCTCAGTGGTGGTGGTTTTGCGTTGCGGCTGTTGACCGGCCCGCAGCCGTGACAGCACTTCGGACGCGGTTGCGAAGCCGTCAACCAAGCCGGCATCAATGGCCTGTTGACCGATGAACACACGGCCATCGGCCATGCGGTCAAGAACGGTTTGCACGGACGCGCCTCGGTTCGTGGCAACGGCCTGCACGAACAGGCTGTAGATGGCATCCAACTGCGCTTGCATGGTGCTCCTGCCGTCGTCGCTCAGCGGCTCATGCATGGACGCAATGCGCTTGTACTTCCCCGAAGTGACCTCGGTCGTTTTGATGCCAATGCGAGACTCCAAACCGCTGATGTCCACATGCTTGGCGACTACGCCTATCGATCCAACCATGGTCGTACCGGCATCGATGTAGATGGCGCTTGCTGCACTGCCAGCCCAATACGCAGCACTGGCCATGGTGCCGCTTGCCAGGGCAATGACGGGCTTTGTGCTGCCAGCTGCGCGGATCACGCGGGCAAGCCCTTCGGTGCCGTCAACGGTGCCTCCTGGGCTGTCGATTTGCAGCATGATCCCCTTGATTTTGGGGTCGGCTGCCGCCTGCTCAATCTGCGCGCCGGCCATCAGCATGGAAGTCCCACCAGAAATGGCAGTGACCCACGAAAACCCCTTTGTCAGCGGCCCGGTCAGCTGGATAACGGCAATGCCATCCGAGACGGTTGTCTGCCCCGCCGACGGCAGGGCGCTCTGACGGGAGGACGCTGCAATTGCCTCGTCGCTGGCGGATCGTGCGTACTCGGTTGCCATGGACTCAAGGCGCAGGAGTGATTCAGGCTGGATAGCCCATGGTGCGCTGCTGTCGAAAAAATTCATGGCGGATTTATATCGTCATTCCATGCACCGGCAAAACGCGATAAATCGACGATTCCCAAGGGCGCCGCAGGGGTTCGCAGGGGTTCGAGATAAAACCATATTTTTTTATCAACTATTGCAGCCAGGCGCGCTATACGGGGCGCTGGCGCGGCGGCACAAGGACGGGCCGGGCGCAGCTGGCATCGGGCAGCGGCCGGCGATAGACGCCACCAGGCCGGGCGCTATCGGTCAGGGTTGACCAGCTAGACCGGTCTGGGCCTATTGAACTGCACCAGGCCGGCGAGCTGGGCAACACCAGGCCGGGCAACACCAGGCCGGCGAGCTGGGCAACACCAGGCCGGGCGCCATCGGTCGGGCCTGACCAGCGCAGGCCGGGCGCCATGGATCAGGACGGGCGCCAGGGCGGCAGACCAGCAGCGCATAGCGAAGGGCATCAGGCCGGCGATCTGGGAACCGCCCGGCCAGGCCGGGCGCCGCGGGCAACGGCCGGCGATCAACATCACCAGGCCGGGCGGCAGCGGTCGGGGTTGACCAGCTCAGGCCAGGCCGGGCGCCGCGGGACGGGCTGCGACGCCACCAGCAGCAGGCCGCCAAGCCGGACAGGACGCCGGGCGCAAGGGGCGCCAGGAGAACCCCTTTGCGGCCGTGTCCGTCATTGTCTGTGCTGTACCCGATGAACATCCCAGCGGATTGACGGCGCCAGCCACGAAAAAACAGGCGAGAAATAGGTATGTATGTATGAAAAATTTCACTATCTAATAAATTCTCTATTTGCCCCCACTCTGCCCCCACTCTGCCCCCACTCTGCCCCCACCACCCACCACACAGCAAACCCGCATGTTTGCTAGGTTTTGCCATTTGCCCCCACTGCCCCCACCATTTTTCTGTTTTCCGGGGTGAAGACTTTCACGGCCGGCACAAAAAAACCGCCCGGCCGGGGTGCGGCGGGCGGTTTCTGGGGCTGTCCTGGGGCTGGTGCTCAGGCCATACGCTGGGGGAATGGAACCACGTCCGCCCCTTGGCGCAGCTTGTCCAGGTAGTCCGCCCAGCGTTGCAGCATTTCGGTTCTCTCCTCCAGGTACTTGGCGCGGTCGTATGCGCCGCCGTGAGTAACCCCCCCTTTGTGGGCGAGCTGGCACTCGATCACGTCCCTGGGATAACGAAACTGCTCACGTACCAACGTGCGGCCAGTGGCTCGGTAGCCGTGCCAGCAGTGAACACCCTTGTATCCCTTGGCGTGCAATGCGGCATTGATGGCTGCCTCGCTCATGGGCTTGAGGGGGTCGCGGAATCCGGGGAACACGTATTCACGCGCGCCGGTCAGTGGTTGCAACTCGCGTAGCGCGTGCACCACCTGAGTGGGCAGCGGGATCAGGTGCGGCGGGCCATTGCGCTTTTGGGCCTTGGTGCCCTTCATGTCTTCGCTGGGACATGTCCACAGCGCGCCATCAAGGTCAATATCTACCCAGCGCATCCGGCGCAGGTTGCCGGGTCGCTGAAACAGTACTGGGATGATGTAGAGCGCTGTACGCACCACCGGCCCCCCTTTGTGTCCGTCAGTGGCTCGCAACAGCTCGGCCAGCTGGCCAGGATCTACGACAGCCGGGTGATTGTTCTTGGTATGGGGCTTGAGGGCCTTTTTAATGTCTAGCGATACGTCACGCTGCGCCTTGCCCTCGGCTACGGCGTGCGCCCATACACCGTGCGCCGTGGTCAGCACACGGTGCGACACGCTCAGGGCGCCGCGTTCCTCTACCTTGCGGATCACGCGCAGCAGCTCGGGCGGCTCGACGTCGGCAATCGGGCGCCGCCCCAGGTATGGGAACAGGTCTTTCTCAAGATTGCGCTGTTCCCTGGTGTGGTGCGATTCGCTCCATCCATCGCGGTGCAGCGCCAGCCAGGCGCGGCCTACGGTTTCCACGGTGTTTTCTCCAGCAGCAACCAAGCCGGCCTTGGCGGCACGCTTTGCCGTGCTGGGGTCTATGCCCTGAGCCAGCAGCGCCCGTGCTTCATCGCGCAGCTTGCGGGCCTGAGACAGCCCGACAGCTGGGTAGACACCAAGAGCCAGGGTTTTTTGCTTCTCGGTAAAGCGGTAGGCCATGCGCCAGTATTTGCCAGCGGCCATCACATGCAAATGCAGCCCCCCGCCGTCCGAGTGCTTATCACCTGCCGGCTTGCCGCTCCATTTGACTTGCCGTGCAAACGTGTCTGTCAGTGCCATGGCACCCCCTTTGTTGGTATGTGCCGCCGTTGGTAGGCGACATACCAACAAAAATACCAAGAAAAACGCCGGCTGTACACGGATGCCAGCAACCGTATGCGCACGACGTGAAGGCGTTTTCCCAATGAAAAAGGGTGTTCACCGGACTTCAGCGAACACCCTTGGATGTCTAAATGGTCGGAGCGGCGGGATTCGAACTCGCGACCCTCTGCTCCCAAAGCAGATGCGCTACCAGGCTGCGCTACGCTCCGACAGCTGGCATTCTAACCTGCCAAATCGCACCCCCTGGCAAACACGGCGCGATATTTGCATGGTCAGCGCTTGGCCGGCGGCGTACCGGGCCCAGGGCCGCGCCCGGCCAGGTGGCGGAAGGTGATGCGGCCCTTGGACAGGTCGTAGGGCGACATCTCCAGCGACACCTTGTCGCCGGCCAGGATGCGGATATGGTGCTTGCGCATCTTGCCGCCCGTATAGGCGATGAGCTGGTGCCCGTTTTCGAGGGTGACGCGAAAACGCGAGTCCGGCAGGACTTCGGTGACGCTACCCTGCATCTCAATCAATTCTTCTTTGGCCATGTGTGTTCGGTCTCTCGACAATAAATATCTGTGGCGGCACCCGTGAAGCACCGTGCAGCCACGGCCAGCGGCAGCACGGCTCTTCAGGGGCTCGAAGCACGGTGCTGGTGCAGGCAGGGGAGTCGCTAAAACCCGGGAGTGCGGGAGGCTGGCGGGCCGGGGAAATGCGGCTTCAATGGACAGTCGCGGCGCTGTGCATGAAACCGCGTATTGTACTGCGATGCCAGGCTACATGCAGAGGATTAGCGCTGCGTAACGGCCAGTGCCAATGTTTTCACCAAATCCGACTGCGTAATGATGCCCACGAGCTGCTGCGCCTCGTCCACGACGGGGATGTGATGATGACCCGCGTCGGAAAACAACGGCACCAGATCCATCACATGCTGATCGGCCCGCACCTGCAAGACCGGCGAGGTCATCAATCCCTGCACCTGCTGCGGTCGTTGCGGCCGCCCCAGAATCAAGGTGCGCAGGCGCTGGCCCATGCCCTCATGCACGTCCAGGTTGGCCAGCCGCATGAAGTCGGCCATGGTGACGATGCCGATCACCGCACCGTCCGCATCCACCACGGGCAAGGCCTTGATGGCATGTTTGCGCATCAGTGCCCAGCCGTCCTTGAGCGGTGTTTCGGCCAACACCGTGTGCACCGGAGTGGACATGATCTGCCTGCAGCGCAGCTCGCCCAGGGTACGCTGGAATGCTGCCTTGCCGGCCAGGTGCAACAAGCCCTCCAGGTCGTCGCGGCTGACGTCCAGCACCTGGTTGTAGTGCTCCAGGGCGGCATCGAGGTCGTCGGAGCTGAAGGTTCCTGCCTCCTTGCGCGTTGAAGGCGCACGCGCCTGCTGATGCGGGTAGCTGCGGCCCGTCAGGTGATTGAAGACTATGCCTGCAAGCACCAGTGCCAGCACGTTCAGCCCCACCGGCAACGCCCCCGCCAGCGTGCTTTCATGCGGGTGCAGCACGGCAAACAGGGCCATGCCACCGCCTGGAGGGTGCAGGCAGCGCAGTGCCAGCATGGCGGCCA
This sequence comes from Pseudomonadota bacterium, assembly GCA_018240985.1. GTDB lineage: Bacteria > Pseudomonadota > Gammaproteobacteria > Burkholderiales > Burkholderiaceae_C > Alicycliphilus. The sequence goes on along the minus strand of JAFEER010000145.1, from coordinate 2,196 downwards.
CTGCCAGCCCAACCGCCAGGCCACTGGCCACCGACAGATTGGGCACCAGCGCAGCACAGGCCACCCCCACCAGATACGACAGCACGCTGCCGGCCAGCACCGGCCAGGGTTGCGCCAAGGGGCTGGAGGGCAAGGCAATGATGAGCACGGCGCTCGCCCCCAGCGAGGCCACCATCCACGGCGGTGCCGAGGCCATGCCCAGCCGGTGCGCGAACACCGCCACCACGGCGATGCACAAGGCCAGGCCCAGCACCATGCGCCAGCGCTCGCGCTGGTTGATGCGCACGCGTGCCGGCTTGAAAAGGCGCAACCAGGTCAGCAAGCGGCCGGGGCTGGGTTCGGTGCCGGGATGTTCGGAGGGTGGCAGGGACATGGCAAGAGCAGCGCGCGCCGCGAAGGGCCGCGCATTATCTGCGCTGCCCGTATGTAACGCCCAGGCATGGTTATTGGCCCGGCCCTTCCGCGGCATGATCACTCTATAAAATGGCCCGGCTTTTTTGCCAAGGATCGCCACTACGTGTCTGACCGCCTCGCCGTACTGCCGCAGTATCTGCTGCCCAAACAACTGATCACCACCCTCGCCGGCCGATTCGCCTCCGCCCATGCCGGCAGCCTGACCACGGCCGCGATCCGCCGCTTTGTGGCGCGCTACGGTGTGGACATGAGCGAGGCTGCCAACCCAGACCCGGCCAGCTACGCCAGCTTCAACGAGTTCTTCACGCGCGCGCTGCGCCCCGGACTGCGCCCGCTGGCCGATGCGGCCGTGGTGTGCCCGGTGGACGGCGCCGTGAGCCAGCTCGGGCCCATAGCGCGCGACCAGATCTTCCAGGCCAAGGGCCACCACTACTCCACCACGGCCCTGCTGGGCGGCGACGCGGCGCTGGCGGCGCAGTTCCAGGACGGGCATTTCGCCACCATCTACCTGAGCCCGCGCGACTACCACCGCATCCACATGCCTTGTGACGGCCGGCTGCTGCGCATGGAGCATGTGCCGGGCGCCCTGTTCTCGGTCAACCCGACCACCGCGCGCGGCGTGCCTGGCCTGTTTGCGCGCAACGAGCGCGTGGTGTGCAGTTTTGACACGCCGCTCGGCCCCATGGCGCTGGTGCTGGTGGGCGCCACCATCGTGGGCAGCATGGCCACGGTGTGGCACGGCCAGGTGAATCCGCCACGCACCGGTCAGCCGCGCCACTGGGACTATGCCGGCCAGCCGGTCACGCTGCGCCAGGGCGAGGAAATGGGCCGTTTTATGCTGGGTTCCACCGTGGTGCTGCTGTTTGCACGCGGCGCCGTGCAGTTCGAGCCCGGCTGGACGGCTGAGCGCTCTGTGCGCCTGGGCGAGGCCATGGCGCGACGGCCCGCAGCCTGACGGCGCAGGCCAGGGTGCAACCGCGGCAGGAAATCAATATCGCTCGGGCACGCGCTCGGTGGTGAACACCGTGGGCTCGAGTTCCAGCTCCACCGGATCAACCGGCTCCACACTGCCGACCAGATACACGGCCAGGTCGTTGCGGCGCAGCGACACATGGCTCACCGTCTCCCAGCTGCCGGAGCGCCGGACACGGGTGCCCGGCTTGTACAGCGCCATGCGGAATTCCCTGGACCAGCCCCAGGGAACCACGGGCTGGTCTGCGGTCTCGGCGGGGACTTGGCTGGTTTCCATGGAGAGCGATCTTAGCGGCTTGCGGCCGCGCCGTGCGCCCGGGCAAACGCCAGTGCCGCCTGCAGCATGCGCTCGAGGTGCGGCTGCACGCCCGCCGCCGCCTCGGGTAGGTAGGCAAACGGCAGCACCTCCTGCATGTAGCTGCATTGCGTCAGCTCCAGCTGCACGGCGTGGATGTTGCGCGCCGGCGCGCCGTAGTGGCGCGTGATGTAGCCACCCTTGAAGCGTCCATTGAGCACGGCGCTATAGCCCGTGGCGGCGCTGGCCTCGTGCCACAGCGCCTGGGCCAGGGCTGGGTCGCAGCTGGCGCCGTCGGCCGTGCCCAGGTTCAGATCGGGCAGGCGGCCCTCAAAAAAGCGCGGCAGCACCGAGCGGATGGAATGCGCGTCCCACAGCACGGCCACGCCATGGGCGGCGCGAATACGTTCGAGCTCGGCGCCCAGCTGGGCGTGGTAGGGCGCCCAGTAGGTGTCGCGGCGCGCGGTGACCTCGGCATCCCCGGGGACGCCTGCTGGGTTGGCATACAAGGGCGT
>JAFEER010000144.1 GCA_018240985.1 Pseudomonadota bacterium | reverse complement strand
GGTCTCGGTGTCGCCGCGCACCACGGTGCCGAACCACACGCTGGCGTCTGCACCCAGCACCACCTTGCCCATCACCTGGGCACTGTCCGCCACCCAGCTTGACGCCGCCAGCTGCGGCGCCACGCCGCCGAGTTCATAGATCGCCATGAGCCTGTGCCTCCATTGTTCAAAACCTAGAATTGTAGGTATGGAGCTTCGTCAACGCGCGCTTGAGGTCTTGCGCCTTTCAGACCCTGAAGAAAAATCGGCTGCTGCGCTTGATATGCAAGCGCGAGCAGCTTCTTTTTCAATAGCATCAAAAATGGTGTTGGAAGCGGTTGACGCGGCCGCCCTGCCGGGGCGCCCGGCGCGGCCCGAGCTGCGCCACCACACCGCCGTGGGGCGCCGCTCGCCGGCCACGGCCGAGGGGCGGGCGGTGCTGATCCATGCCATCGCGCATATCGAGTTCAACGCCATCAACCTGGCGCTGGACGCCATCTGGCGTTTTGCCGGCATGCCCGAGCCGTTCTACCTGGACTGGCTGCGCGTGGCCGCCGAGGAGGCGAAGCATTTCCGCCTGCTGCAGGGCCACCTGCGCCGGCATCTTGGCCATGACTATGGCGACTTTCCGGCGCACCAGGGGCTGTGGACGATGTGCGAGAAGACCGCGCACGACATCGTGGCGCGCATGGCCCTGGTGCCACGCACGCTGGAGGCGCGTGGCCTGGATGCCACGCCGCTGATCCAGCACAAGCTGCGCAGCGTGGGCACGCCCGATGCCCTGGCCGCGGTTGACATACTGGACATCATCCTGCGCGAAGAGGTGGGCCATGTGGCCATAGGCAACCACTGGTACGGCTGGCTGTGCGCGCGCGCAGGGCTGAACCCGGTGGCGCATTACGCCAATCTGGTTGAACGCTACGAGGCCCCCCGCCCCAAACCGCCGCTGAATGAGTCAGCGCGCCGCGCGGCGGGTTTTACCGAGGCGGAGATGCTCTGGCTGCAGCAAGGCTGAGAAACGCTACCGAGAAAAGCCAGCTTGTTGTTAGCGCAGGCTTATTACCTACAATGAAGGATGCTTCCGGGCGTATCCAGCCCATGCTTTCATGCCCAACACGCCACCCCTACCTCCTTCCAACAGTCCGGCCGCACCCGGCTCGGCGAGTGGTGCCCACGCCATGATTGCGCGACAGGCCATCGTCAACGGCCAGCAGAGTGTGGTGGGCTACGAGTTGTTCAACCGCTCGCGCACCCATGCCGAGCACACGGCGGCCAGCGACGTGCTGCTGGTGTTCACGGCGCTGTCGCACGCCGGCACGGAAGAACTCATCGGCAAGACGCTGCTCTTCGTCAACTGCACGCACGAAAGCCTGAGCGGCGGCCACCTGGAGCTGGTGAACCCCGACAAGGTGGTGCTGGAGATTCCCCCCCTCGGCCACGCCGCGATGGAGGAAGTGCAGGCGCGCCTGCCCATTCTGGCGGCGCTGCGTGAGCGCGGTTTTCGGCTGGCGTTCAATCACCAGGTGCTGCAGTCCACCTACGCGCCATGGTTGCCCCTGGCGGACTACATCAAGCTTGATGTGAACGTCATTACGCCCGAGCACCTGGCGGTATTGGTCAAATATGCCAATCGGCACAGCCAGGCCCAGCTGATTGCAGAAAAGATAGAAACCGCCCAGCAGTACGAAATGACGGCGGCACTCGGCATCGGGCTGTTCCAGGGCTACTGGTTTGCGCGCCCCACCGTGGTGCAGGCCAAGCTGCTCAGCCCGGCGCAGGCCAGCGTCGTGCAGCTGATGAATCTGCTGCGCAGCCAGGCCAAAACCGAGGCCATAGAAGAAGTGCTGAAGAAGGACGCCGGCCTGGCCTTCAACCTGATGCGCCTGATCAACTCCGCCAGCCTGGGGCTGCCGCGCGAGATCACCTCCATCCGCCAGGCCGTGCTGATGCTGGGCCTGAAAAAGCTGTTCCGCTGGGCGGCGTTGCTGCTCACTGCCGCGCGCAATGGCGGCCCCCCGCCAACCGTAGGCCAGACGGCCGTAGTGCGCGGCCGCCTCATGGAACTGCTGGCGCGCGAAATCATGGCGCCCGACGAGGCCGACCAGGCCTTTGTGATCGGCATCTTCTCCATGCTCGACCAGATGCTGGGCATGCCGCTGGACGCTGCCGTAGGCCTGCTGCAACTACCCGAGCACCTGTCCGCGGCACTGCTGCGGCACGACAACATCTTTGGCCAGCTGCTCACCCTGGTCGAGGCCTGCGAAAGTGGCGACGACCAGGGTTTTGACCAGGCCGCGCAATCACTGCCGCTGTCGAGCCAGCAGATCAACTGGGCCCACCTGCAAGCCCTCGCCTGGGCCGACGAAATCACCCAGGCTGGATGAGTTTTGTCGCCCATTTCCACGCATCTCCAAGACTTCAAGGCCCCATGTCCAGCACCCCAGATTCCGTGACAGAAGCGCAACCCGGCACAGAAGACGCTGACAACCAGATCGTCCTGGCGCGCCAGGCCATCCTGGATGAAAAACGGGCTGTGTTCGGATACGAGCTGTTCGACCGCAGCACCGCAGCCCACAGCCACACCGCCGCCAGCGATGCCGCCCTGCTGTTCAATGCCCTGTGCTATGCCGGCTCGGAGGCGCTGAGCAGCAAGAAGATCATGTTCATCAACTGCACGCACGAGAGCCTGGCGGGCGGCCACCTGGAGCTGATCCATCCGGACAAGGTAGTACTGGAGGTGCCCACCCTGGCCGCCAACGCCTCGCCCGAGCAGATCGAGCAGCTGCTGCCCACGCTGCAGTCACTGCGCACGCGCGGCTTTCGCCTGGCCTTCAGCCAGGATGTGCTGCGCCGCGCCTATGGCAACTGGCTGCCGCTGGCCTACTTCATCAAGCTGGACATGCAGGTCATCAAGCCCGAGCTGATCGAACCGCTGGTGAAGTATGTGCGCACCAATTCCCAGGCCACGCTGATAGCGGAAAAGGTCGAGACCGCCGAGCAGCACGAGCGCATGGCCGCCCTGGGCGTGAAGCTGTTCCAGGGCTACTGGTTTGCCCGCCCGGCCATGGTCAAGGCGCAGACCATACGCCCGTCGCAGGCCACCATCATCCAGCTCATCAACCTGGTGCGCCAGCAGGCCAGCACGGCCGACATCGAGAACCTGCTCAAGAAAGACCCCACGCTGTCGTTCAACCTGCTGCGCTTCATCAACTCCTCGGGTTTCGGGCTGTCGTGCGAGATCACCTCGTTCCGCCACGCCGTGATGATCCTGGGGCTGAAGAAGCTGTTCCGCTGGGCCGCCCTGCTGCTCACCACGTCCGGCAAGGACGGTGCGCCGCCGGCGGTGGGCCAGACCGCCGTGGTGCGCGGCCGCCTCATGGAGCTGTTGGCGGCAGAGCTGCTGCCCAAGGAAGAATGCGACAACGCCTTCGTGGTGGGCGTGTTCTCGCTGCTCGACAGCATGCTGAACATGCCCATGGATCGCGCACTGGAAAGCGTTGCCCT
>JAFEER010000143.1 GCA_018240985.1 Pseudomonadota bacterium | reverse complement strand
GAGCAAATATCGATCCTTGGGCTGGCGCACTTCACCAAATAAGTGGGGTGTTTGGGCCAGGAGTTGCGTGGGCTCCTTGTTGCTTTGTGAGCGCATGGCGCGCACTGCAGCCAGCCGCTTTTTCAGCTCGGGCGAGCTGGCCTTGTCCGCCGACGTCGCGTCCGTCAGCCACAGGCAGTAGCGCGGCGTGTTGTTGATGAACTCGTCCGCCCCCAGAAACGGGCGGATATAGCGCGCGGCAATGGCATCCGTGGCGCGAATCTGCTCCGCTTCCTCCTGCGACAGCAACAGATGTCCGCCATCCGTCGGCTTACTGCCGTAACTCATCTCTGGCACGTCTGCCTGCAAGGGTTTGCGGCGCTTTTCCAGCAGCACGGTGGGCGCATCCACCAGATAGGGGTTGAGGCGGCCGACCACGTTCTCCATGCCGTCGCCTGCAATGTCCTGCGCGTAGTCGAACACGCGCACTGGCGCCGGCGCGTCGCACAAGGCGAATCCGATGATGATGCAGTGCACGGCGGCCACGCCACGCCCTTCATTGCTCCATTTGAAGGTGCGGTGGGCAAAGTGGATCTGCGCGCCCATGGGCAGCAGCAGCGACCATAGCGCCGCCACCTGTTCGCCCTGGCACAGGCTGTTGGTGGAGACAAAGGCGGTATGCACGGCGGGGTTGGCCTGCATGTAGCGCGCGGCCTGGATGTACCAGGCCGCCACATAGTCCAGCACGCCCGCACCCTTGGCGTTGCCGTACACCAGGGCCAGGTCGGCCTTTTGCTCCTTGCTTTGGTTGCTGTAGCCCACAAACGGCGGGTTGCCCACCATAAAACTGCAGGCCCCCGGCGCCAGCACCTCGGCCCAGTCGGTGCGCAGCGCGTTGCCCTGGCGAATATGCGGGCTGTGCACCAGCGGCACGCTGGGGCGGGTGGTGCCAAAGCGGCCGGCGGCCTCCAGGTTCATCTGGTGGTCGGTGATCCACAGGGCCACCTGGGCGATGTGGGCGGCGCTGGGGTCGATCTCGATGCCGTAGCACTGGCCGACGTGCACGCGGCTTTGGGTGCTGACGTCGAGCAGGCCCTTGCTTTGGCCGCCCTTGGTGAACAGGCGCGCTATCAGCTCCATCTCCAGCCGGCGCAGCTCGCGGTAGGCGATGACGAGGAAGTTGCCGCAGCCGCAGGCGGGGTCAAACACGTTCAGCTGGGGCAGCCGGTCGTACAGCGCGAGCAGCTTGGCGCGGCTGCTGCCGGCGGCCTGCAGCTCGGCGCGCAGGCCGTCCATGAACAGCGGGTTGATGGCGCGCAGGATGTTGCGCTCGGACGTGTAGTGCGCCCCCAGCTCGCGGCGGCTGGCGGTGCGGCTCTGGTCGGGCTGGTGCTGCTCCAGCACGCTCTGGAACATGGCGCCGAAGATGGCGGGCGAGATGCCCGACCAGTCCAGCAGCACGCAGTCCAGCAGCAAGGCGCGCAGGCCGCTGTCGAACGCGGGGATGCGCGTGCGTTCGGCAAACAGCTGGCCGTTGACGTAGGCGAAGGCGGCCAGGTCTTCGTCGAGCAGGCGGCTGCGCGCGGCCTGCGGGGTGTTGAGCACCTCGAACAGCTCGGCCAGCTGCGCGCCCAGGTCTTTGCCGTCGGCGCGCGTGGCTTGCACCAGGCGCTTGAACTGGCCGTCGTCGCCAAAGATGGCGGTGTCGTCGGCAAACAGGCAGAACAGCAGCCGGATGAGGAAGACCTCGAGATCGCGCCCGCTGAAGTTGCTGCGCAAGAGCGCGTCGTGCAGGCGCGCCATTTGCTCGGCGGCGCGGCGGTCGGCCTCGGTTTCTTCGGTGATGACGGGGGCCGCGTCGTCCACCAGAAAGCGGAACCACTCGGCGCGCTGGGGCAGCTCGGCCAGGGTGCAGTGGTGGCCGCTGTCCTGCGCCAGGTCAAACAGCGCAAAGCGGCCAAAGTCGTGCAGCAGCACAAAGCGCGGCCGCTGGTGCGGCGGGCAGGCCCAGCGGTATTCCTCGGCCTGCCGGCGGGCTTGCTTCAGGTCTTTGCCCAGGCTTTTGCCTTCGATGATGACGCTGCCGGGGATGAAGCCGTCCATGTAGCCGGTGCTGCCGTCCTGCCGGGTGACGGCGTATTCGCGCTGGTACTGGTGCGCCGCGATGCCGAAGCAGGCCAGGAACTGGGCGGTGAAGAGCTTTTCGTCGGCCCGCTCGCTGCTGGCGTCCTGCCATTGGTGCGCAAAGGCGGTGAGGCGCTTGCGCAGCTCGTTGGTCGTGATGCGGTTGGTCATTGCTAGCAAAAAATGCTGGATGGGGCTGGAGCGCCGGCATCTTGCCGGCATCGAGGCGCGAGCATGGCTGGCCCCCGCCCCTGCCCTCCCCCAGAGGGGGAGGGAGTAAGACCGGCCATCCGAGACGCGTTGCTTTTCAAGAAAAGTGCCTCTACCCCTTTACAGGAAAGCGCTGGCAGCTATCAATTCAGGATTTCCGCTCGACCATGCCCTGGTCGATGCAGCGCTGGTAGGCGCGCACCGTGTCCTCGTAGCCCAGCTCCAGCGCGTCGGCGATGAAGGCGTGGCCTATGGACACCTCCAGCACCGCGGGCACGTTGGCCAGGAAGTCGGCCAGGTTGTCCTGGTTCAGGTCGTGGCCGGCGTTTACGCCCAGGCCGGCGGTGACGGCCGCCTGCGCCGCCAGGCGGTAGCGCGCCAGCTGCTCGGAGCGCTGCGGCGTGGCCCAGGCGGCGGCGTAGGGTTCGGTGTAGAGCTCGACGCGGTCGGCGCCCACGGCGCGGGCGGCGGCCATCTGCTCGGGGGCAGGATCCATGAACAGGCTCACGCGCACGCCCAGTTGGCGGCATTCGGCGATCAGGGGTTGCAGGCGTTCGGCGTCCTGCGGAAAGCTCCAGCCATGGTCGCTGGTGAACTGGCCCACGCTGTCGGGCACGAAGGTGGCCTGATGCGGGCGCACCTGGCGGATGAACTGCATCAGGTTGTGCGTGGGGTTGCCCTCGATGTTGAACTCGGCCTCGGGCCACTCGCGCAGCAGCTCGGCCAGCTCGACCACGTCCTGGGCGCGGATATGGCGCTCGTCGGGCCGCGGGTGCACGGTGATGCCGTCGGCGCCGGCCTCCAGGCACAGGCGCGCGGCCCGCGTGACGCTGGGAATGCCCAGATGGCGCGTGTTGCGCACCAGGGCGACCTTGTTGACGTTGACCGAGAGGGCGGTGCGTGGATAGGTGGTCATAGCGATTGCAAGTCCATCATGAGCTGGCGGGTGCGCAGCAGCGGGCTGCCGCAATGGTATTGCAGCAGCGCACGCAATTGGGCCTTGAGCTCAGTTGCGGCGGGGCTTCCGGCCTCCATCACGGCGCGCAACACGGCCGTGTAGCCTGCGGGCCCGCCTTCGTCCAGCGAGCGCTGCAGGGCCTGCCACTGGGCGCCGGCCAGCGCGGCGCGCTCACCGGCCATGGTGGCGCGCAGGCCGCCCTCGGCCACCAGGGTGTAGCGCGCCTCGGGCGCCAGGGGGGAGAGCGTGGCGGTTTCGGCATCGAGCGCGGGCAACAGGCCGATCTCGCGCAGCAGCAGCAGCTCGAAGGCGCGCAGCACCGGCTCCAGCGCCTCGCCATGGCCGCCCTCGTGGTCAACGGTCGCCAGCACGCGCACCACGCCGGCGTACAGGTCGAACAGCTGGGCATGCGTGTCCTCGCGCGCCAGCAGGCGCAAGAGCAGCTCGTTCAGGTACAGGCCCGAGAGCAGCGCGTCGCCCACCGGCATGACATGGCCGCCCACCCATTCCGCACCCTTGAGCGTGTGGATGTCGCCCTGCCCCACCTCGCCCGTCAGGCTCCAGGCCAGGCGCAGCGGCTGCAGCGGCAGCAGCACGGGGCGGAAGTTGGAGGTGGGCTTTTTCGCCCCCTTGGCCACCAGCGCCACGCGGCCATGGTGGCGCGTGAATGCCTCCAGGATCAGGCTGGACTCGCTCCAGTCATAGCTGTGCAGGATGTAGGCGGGTTCGTCGGTGATGCGGCGCGTGGACATGGGGATTCACCCCCTCCCCCTCTGGGGGAGGGTTGGGGTGGGGGCGAACAAGGCGCACGCTCCATGACCAGCGGCCCCATGGCGCTGGCCCCCATCCCAGCCTTCCCCCAGAGGGGGAAGGAGACAGGCAGGCCAGGCGCAGGCCCCATCACTCATAACCAAAGCTGCGCACCCGCGCCTCGTCATCGGCCCAGCCGGAGCGCACCTTGACCCAGACCTCCAGGAACACCTTGGCGTCCATGAGCTTTTCCAGCTCCTGGCGCGCCTCGGTGCTGATGCGCTTGAGTTTTTCGCCCTTCTCGCCGATCACCATGGCCTTGTGGCCGTCGCGCTCGACGACTATTGTTGCGGCGATGCGGATGAAGCGCTTGTACTGCTTGCTCTTTTCCTCGTCGAATTTGTCGATGACCACGGTGGAGGTATAGGGCAGCTCGTCGCCGGTGAAGCGGAACAGCTTTTCGCGCACCGTCTCGCCGGCCAGGAACTTCTCGCTGCGATCGGTCAGCTCGTCCTCGGCGTACCAGAAGGGCTGCTCGGGCAGGTATTTCTCGCAAATGCCGTACAGGCGCTCGATGTCGTCACGCTTCTTGGCCGACATGGGCACGAATTCGGCGAAGGGGTGGCGCTCCTGCATGCCCTTGAGCCAGGGCGCAATCTCGGCGCGGCGGTGCACGGTGTCTAGCTTGTTGGCAATCAGCAGCGTCGGAATGCCGGGCTTGAACAGGCTCAAGACCTTGGCGTCGGCCAGCGTGAAGCTGCCGGCCTCGACCACGAACAGGATCAGGTCTACGTCGCCGATCGCGCCCATCACCGTCTTGTTCAGCGACTTATTCAGCGCCGTGCTGTGCTTGGTCTGAAAGCCCGGCGTATCGACGAACACGAACTGCGTGCTGCCGCGCGTGCGGATGCCGGTGATGCGGTGGCGCGTGGTCTGCGCCTTGCGGCTGGTGATGCTGATCTTTTGCCCCACCAGGGCGTTCATCAGCGTGGACTTGCCCACGTTGGGCTTGCCCACGATGGCGATCAGGCCGCAGCGCTGGCCTGCCTGGCCGCTGCCGGCGGGGCGCGCAGCGGCCAGCATGGCGTCCAGGTTATTTTGGTCATTTTGGCCGCTAGCGCCCTGTTCATCTGCGCCACCAGCTTCCGTATTCATAGCATTCATGCCTGTTTCGCTTTCAATTGGGCGAGCATGGCGGCGGCCGCGGCCTGCTCCGCCGCGCGACGTGACGCGCCGTTGCCCTGCGCCTTCAGTTGCAGCTCGGCCACCTGGCACTCCACATGGAACACCTGTTTGTGCGCCACGCCCGTGGTGTCCACCACCACATACTGCGGCAGGCTCATTTTGCGGCCCTGCAGCCACTCCTGCAATGCGGTCTTGGCGTCCTTGGCGGCCTCCTGCAGGCGCGGGCTCAGCTCCACGCCCTCGAACAAGCGGTGCACCAGGGCCTGGGCGGCTTCATAGCCGGCATCGAGGTAGACGGCGCCGATGATGGCCTCCAGCGCGTCGGCCAGGATGGAGGGGCGCTGCTTGCCGCCGGATCGCGACTCGCCCTCGCCCAGGCGCAGCACCTCGGGCAGCTGCAGGCGCATGGCGATGCCGTGCAGCGACTCCTGGCGCACCAGCAGCGCGCGCACGCGCGAGAGCTCGCCCTCGGGCAGATCGCGCATGCGCTTGAACAGCAGGCTGGAGATGGCCAGGCTCAGCACCGAGTCGCCAAGGAATTCCAGGCGCTCGTTGTGCTCGGAAGAATAGCTGCGGTGCGTGACGGCACGCTGCAGCAGCGAGCGGTCGGAGAAGCGGTGCTGCAATCGCTGCTGCAGCGCCGAGAGACTGTCGGAGGGCACTAATTCGTTGATTCCTGGAAGCGGTAGACCAGGTAGGCCGGCCCCGCCAGCGCGATCTCGCGCGAGTAGTTGAACGAGACCACCACCTTGTCGTTGCGCTTGGTGATCTCCAGATCCTTGCCGGCGATGGAGTGGATGTCGTCAATGGAGGCTGCGCGGTCGAAGGCCGCGCGGATCTCGGGCACCGTGTTGCCATCGCGCGCCGCCTTGGCCGCGGCCTTCTTGATGGCCGAATATTCGATGAAGACGGGGACGGACTGCCCGCCGATGGCAAAGGCTGCCACGGCCATCAGGCCGATAAAGATCACGCCGATGAACGACAGCCCGCGCTGACGCGAACGAGTTGTGGTGCGTTGCAACCCCATACCTGCTTCTCCCTCTCCGGATCGGGCTTCAGTTGAACGAGCCGATGCGTTTCAAGTTACCGAAATTCATCCACACAAAGAAGGCCTTGCCGACGATGTTCTCGTCCGGCACAAAACCCCAGTAGCGCGAATCGAGCGAATTATCGCGGTTGTCACCCATCATGAAGTAGTGGCCCTCGGGCACCTTGCAGGTGACGCCCTCCACGCTATATCGGCATAGATCGCGGAACCTGAAGTTGCTCGCACCCTGCACGAAGGCCGGCACCTCGGGGTTGTTCAGGATGCGGTGCTGGTGCGTGCCCAACTGCTCCTCGAACTGCTTGAAGTAGCGCATCGCGTCTTTTTCGAAGAAATCGGGCAGGGCCGTGGTCGGCACCGGCTGGCCGTTGACCGTGAGGCGCTTGTTCAGGTAAGCCACCTCGTCACCGGGCAGGCCGACCACCCGCTTGATGTAGTCCATGCTGGGCTGGGGCGGATAGCGGAACACCATCACATCGCCGCGCTGCACCGGATTGCCCTGCGTGATCTTGGTGTTGAGCACGGGCAGGCGCAGGCCATAGGTGAACTTGTTCACCAGGATCAAATCGCCCACGAGCAGCGTGGGGATCATGGAACCGGACGGGATCTTGAACGGCTCGAACAAAAAGGAGCGCAGCAGGAACACCACGGCGATGACGGGGAACAGCCCGGCCGTCCAGTCCAGCCACCAGGGCTGCATGAGGATGCGGCCCTGGGCCTCGGCCACGTCGCCATCGACCTTCTTAATGCCCATGCGATCGAGCTCCGCGCGGCGCTGCGCGGCGGCGTCCTCCAATGCCTGCGCGGCCTGGCGGCGGCGCGGCAGGAAGACGAGGCGCTCGGCCAGCCAGTAGCCGCCCGTGACCACGGTGGCCAGGAACAGCAGCAGGGCGAAGTTGCCCTCGATGGCGCCCATGTACCAGGCGCCTATGTAGCCGACGAAGGCCGCGAGCACCGCAGCCGTGATGTATTGCATGGTTTGCACGCTTTCACTCCTCCACTTGCAGGATGGCCAGGAAGGCCTCCTGCGGCACTTCCACCGAGCCGATCTGCTTCATGCGCTTCTTGCCGGCCTTCTGCTTTTCCAAGAGCTTCCTCTTGCGCGTGATGTCGCCGCCGTAGCACTTGGCGAGCACGTTCTTGCGCAGCGCCTTGATGGTCTCGCGCGCGATGATGTTGGCGCCAATCGCCGCCTGGATCGCCACGTCGAACATCTGCCGGCTGATGATCTCGCGCATCTTGGCCGCCACGGCGCGGCCGCGGTAGGCGGCCTGCGTGCGGTGCACGATGATGGACAGCGCATCGACCTTCTCGCCGTTGAGCAGAATGTCCACCTTCACCACGTCGGACGGGCGGTATTCCTTGAACTCGTAGTCCATCGACGCATAGCCGCGCGAGACGGATTTGAGCTTGTCGAAGAAGTCGAGCACGATCTCGCCCAGCGGCATCTCGTAGGTCAGCATGACCTGGCGGCCGTGGTACTGCATGTTCATCTGCACGCCGCGCTTCTGATTCGCCAGCGTCATCACCGGGCCCACATACTCCTGCGGCATGTACAGGTGCACGGTGACGATGGGCTCGCGCACCTCCTCGATGCGGCCCTGGTCGGGCATCTTGGAGGGGTTTTCCACCTGGATCAGCTCGCCGTCGCCCTTGACCACCTGGTACACCACGCTGGGCGCGGTGGTGATCAGGTCCTGGTCGAACTCGCGCTCCAGGCGCTCCTGCACGATCTCCATGTGCAAGAGGCCCAGGAAGCCGCAGCGAAAGCCAAAACCCAGCGCCTGCGACACCTCGGGCTCGAAGTGCAGCGAGGCATCGTTCAGCTGCAGCTTCTCCAGCGCGTCGCGCAGTTGGTCGTACTGATTGGCCTCCGTCGGATAGAGCCCGGCGAACACCTGGGGCTGGATTTCCTTGAAGCCGGGCAGCGCTTGGGCTGCGGGGCCCAGGTTGTTGGGCAGCTTTTTTTCCAGCGTGATGGTGTCGCCCACCTTGGCGGCCTTGAGCTCCTTGATGCCGGCGATGATGAAGCCCACCTCGCCCGCCCTGAGCGCATCGCGCTGCACGTTGGCGGGGGTGAAGACGCCGAGCTGGTTCGCCTCGTAGGCGGCGCCCGAGGCCATCATCTTGAAGCGTTCGCCCTTCTTCAACTCGCCATCGACCACGCGCACCAGCATCACCACGCCGACGTAGCTGTCGAACCAGCTGTCGATGATCATGGCGCGCAGCGGCGCGTCAGGCTTGCCGCGCGGCGCCGGCACCTTGGCGACGATCTGCTCCAGCACGTCGTCGATGCCCATGCCGGTCTTGGCCGAGATGGCAATGGCCTCGCTGGCGTCGATGCCGATCACGTCCTCGATCTCGGCCTTGGCGTTCTCGGGGTCGGCCTGGGGCAGATCCATCTTGTTGAGCACGGGCAGCACTTCCACGCCCAAGTCCAGCGCCGTGTAGCAGTTGGCCACGGTCTGCGCCTCGACGCCCTGGCTGGCATCGACCACCAGCAGCGCACCCTCGCACGCCGAGAGCGAGCGACTGACCTCGTAGGAGAAGTCCACATGGCCGGGCGTGTCGATCAGGTTCAGGTTGTAGACCTGACCATCGCGGGCCTGGTACTGCAGTGCCGCGGTCTGCGCCTTGATGGTGATGCCGCGCTCCTTCTCGATGTCCATCGAATCGAGCACCTGGGCCTCCATCTCGCGATCTGCCAGGCCACCGCAGCGCTGGATGATGCGGTCGGCCAGCGTGGATTTGCCGTGGTCTATGTGCGCAATGATCGAAAAATTTCTGATGTGGTTCATCAACGAGATACGACAAATGATTGAATGCCAGGATCGAGGGCAAGAAAAAAGGGCGCGTCTAACAAGCGACGCGCCCTGAACCAACAATCTTTGGCAACTGCGATAGTTGGAGCCTCATTGTAGGCAAAACGGCCCTTCGGGAAAGGCCAGCCGACCATCGACTAGGGCCGTTGCCATGTTGCAACGGATACTTATCAACAAATAATCCACAGGCCGGCAGCATCAATGGATGACAACATGGGTACAAGCTGTGGAATACCTGTGATTGACGCCACGCGCTTTCACATGACGAAGCGGCGGCCGCGAACTTATATCAAATACCTCCGACTCAAGCCCGACATTCTATCGAAATACACAGATAGCCTTTTTACGCATGATGGCTGCCAAAAACCCTCGTCGCGGCGTCGCGGCGTCGCGGCAAGGGCAATCGGCCGATCAGCGCACGGGCCGGATCAAGGTGTATTGCGCCCATTCGCCACGGCGCAGCAGCACGTTGATGGGTTTGGTTTTATCCACCTTGGCCAGCGCGGCGTCAAAGTCCTTGACGTTGCGCACCTCGGTGTTGGCCAGCGCCACGATCACGTCGTCGGCACGCAGGCCGGCCCGCGCCGCAGCATCATCGGCGGAGACCACGCGCACGCCTCCCTTGATCTTCAGCTCCTTGGCCTGGGGCGCCGTCAGCTCTGCCACCACCAGGCCAAGCTGTTGCGCGGCCGAGGACGATTTGCCTTTGCTCTCCACGTCAGCCGACTTGGCGGCCACCTTCTCGTCGGGCTCGACCTCGGCGATGGTGATGGACAGCTCTCGCGTGGCGCCGCGGCGGAACACCGTGACGCTGGTCTTGGTGCCCGGTTTGGTGTTGCCCACCAGGCGCGGCAGGTCGGCCACCTTGTCCACGGCCTTGCCGTCGTAGCGCGTGATGATGTCGCCGGCCTCGATGCCGGCCTTCTCGGCGGGCGAGCCGGATTCGACCCCGCGCACCAGCGCACCCTGCGACTTGGCAAAGCCCAGCGACTCCGCGACATCCTTGGGCACGGATTCGATCTGCACGCCAATGCGGCCACGGCTCACGCGGCCGGTGGCGCGCAGCTGCTCGCTCACGCGCATCGCCTCATCGATAGGAATGGCGAACGAAATGCCCATGAAGCCGCCAGAGCGCGAATAGATCTGGCTGTTGATGCCCACCACCTCGCCGCGCATATTGATGAGCGGCCCGCCCGAGTTGCCCGGGTTGATGGCCACGTCGGTCTGGATGAAGGGCAGGTAGTCACCCGTATCACGCTGCTTGGCGCTGACGATGCCGGCCGTGACGGTGTTCTCCAGGCCGAACGGCGAGCCTATGGCCATGACCCATTCGCCAGCCTTCAGGCGGCTCACGTCGCCCACGCGCACTGCCGGCAGGCCGGTGGCGTCGATTTTCACCACGGCCACATCGGTGCGCTTGTCGGCACCAATGATCCTGGCCTTGAACTCGCGCTTGTCGGGCAGGGTCACCAGCACTTCGTCGGCGCCATCGACCACATGGGCGTTGGTCATCACGTAGCCGTCGCTGCTCAAGATGAAGCCCGAAGCCACGCCGCGCGGCTGCTCCTCGGGTTGCTGGCGCTGCGGCCCCTGCTGGCGCGGGGTCTTGGGCACGGGGATGCCAAAGCGCTTGAAGAATTCAAGCATCTCCTCGTCCATGCCATTCGTGGACGAGCGGGTACCTGCTTTTTCGGTGGTGCGGATATTCACCACCGCGGGCCCCACCTGCTCCACCAGTTCGGTGAAATCAGGCAAGCCGCGCAAAGGCGGCGCCGACTGTGCATGCACAGGCACCGGGTGCGCGAGCAAGCCGGCGCCCGCCGACAAGGCCAGCATCAGCGCCAAAGAACCCGACTGCAGCCCGCGTTTCCAATCCATGCTCGAGATCATCGGCCGTTCCCTCCAAAAACTTGTGAAATGACTGTCCCGCACGCCCACAGGTGCGTGTTTGAGTCAAACAGACTCAAGGCTTGGGAGCCTCGAAGGTGGCATTGCGCAGGAAGCCCGCGGGCATCTGCAAGGCCGTCGTGTTGCCATACTGCTTGTGCGCAGCCAGCAGTTCATCCAGCCGCGGGTCGCGCATCATGATCTGCTGCTGCTCCACGGGGCCCACCGCCGTGGCGACAAACGGTGGTGGCCAATCGACTGCGGGCTGCTGGACTACCGCCAGCTGCGCGGACTGGGGCGCGCCACTACGGACGGGTGCGGAAGAACCGTTCCAACCCACTGCGACCACCGCCGCAAGCGAGGCAAAACCGGCGGCTAGCTTCCAGCGAAACACGGAGGAATTGGCCGCCTCAGCGCGCACCTGGGGGGCGACGTGAACTGCCACCGCGGGCGCCGCCACACCGTCGGGACGTGGCTCCAGCGCCAGTTGTCCACGCAGTCGCCCCAGCAACGCGTGGTCAGACGCATGCATCACTTGCGCCGACGACGGACTGCGCAGGGTGTCACCGATCAGGTGGTACATGCGCCATACCGATTGGCCGTCGGGTGTGCCCGCATAGGCCAGGGCGCTGACGAATTCCGCGCCCTGCAATTCCCCGTCGGCAAGGGCCGACAGATGTTCACGCTTCATGTCCTCGTCATTCATGGTGTCACCTGCCAGTGCATGTAACTCGTACCTTGTTCATTACCACCGTTTACCCGTTTGCTTTTCCAGCAGCGGTTTGACCTTTGCCGATATGGCCTCGCGCGCCCGGAAAATCCGCGAACGCACCGTCCCGATCGGGCACGCCATGGCGACGGAGATTTCCTCGTAACTCAACCCTTCGATCTCCCTGAGCGTGACTGCCTGGCGCAAATCCTCAGGCAAGGCATCCATGGCGGCATTGACCGCGGCTGCGACCTCCTGTGCGGCAAGCACGGTTTCAGGGGTTTCATCCGTGGTTAGTTCACGATCGAGCAGGGAAGTTTCATCGTCATCTTCACTTCCCGCGCGCAGGCTGCTCTCGGCGATCACCGGATCGCGCTTGATGTCCATCAACGCCTTCTTGGCCGTGTTCACCGCGATACGGTACAGCCAGGTGTAGAACTGCGCCTCGCCCCGGAACTGGTGCAATGCCCGATAGGCGCGCAAAAAGGTCTCCTGCGTGATGTCGGGGATCAGATCCACGTCGCGCACCATGCGCCCCACCAGGCGCTCGATGCGGCGCTGGTATTTGATGACCAGCAGCTCGTAGGCGCGCTGATCCCCGGCAACCGTGCGCTCGACCAGGCGCAGGTCACTGTCGGCAGCTTCTGGGGAGGCTGGTGAAGGTGCTGTCATTTCTTCTAGAGGGGTGCCCGGTCATCCCGCCGGGCGGGCGTTGCGCTCATTGTCTCAGTCACACCCGCAGTCTGAAGCCGGGCGGGCGAATATATCGCACGGCGCAACATCAACCATTGCTGCGGGTCGCTGCGACGCTCCAGCCACAGCCACACAACCCGGCCCTGAGCCGGCTGCAGGGACAACAGCATGGCCGCCTGCAGATCGACATGAACCTTGGGCCAGCCTGGCACACCCTGTTGACTCCCCGGCATGCCATCCTCCAGCAGCCATTGCCCCCCATCCCAGGACAGGTGGCCCGCGGGCAGGCACAGCCATCCACGCCAGGCAACCGCTGAGCAAAATAACCAGGTACCCAGCCCCACGGATGCCTTTGCCGCCACATCCGCATTGCCGGTGCCAAGCATCAGCCATGCCAGGATGCAGGCAAGCCCGCAGCCGGCCAGGGCGCACAGAAAAAGAGCCAGTGTTCGCGAACGGCCGCAGGGATAGCGCGCAGCGGGCGCATGCGATGGAGCGCGCAACGCCAGCGGCCCTCAGTACGGCTTACGTTACGGCCAAGGCGCTACCGCCTTGGCAATCAGACACGCTGGAAGACCAGCGTACCGTTGGTGCCGCCAAAACCAAAATTGTTCTTGACCGCCACGTTCATCTTCATGTCGCGCGCTGTGTTGGCGCAATAGTCCAGATCGCACTCGGGATCCTGCTCGAAGATGTTAATCGTCGGCGGCACCTTCTGGTGGTGCAGCGCCAGCACGGTGAACACGCTCTCGATGCCGCCGGCGCCGCCCAGCAGGTGGCCGGTCATCGACTTGGTCGAGCTCACCACCATCTTCTTGGCATGGTCGCCCAGAGCAGCCTTGATGGCGTTGGTTTCGTTCAGGTCGCCCAGCGGCGTGGAGGTGCCATGGGCGTTCAGGTAATCCACCTGGTCGGCGTTGATGCCGGCGTTGCGCAGTGCGGCCAGCATGGCGCGGCGCGGGCCGTCCATGTTGGGGGCCGTCATGTGGCCGGCATCGGCGCTCAGCCCATAGCCGGTGACCTCGGCATAGATGCGTGCGCCACGTGCCTTGGCGTGCTCGTATTCCTCGAGCACCAGCACGCCGGCGCCCTCGCCGAGCACAAAGCCGTCGCGATCCTTGTCCCAGGGGCGCGAAGCCGTCTGAGGATCGTCGTTGCGCGTGGACAGGGCGCGCATGGCGGCAAAGCCACCCACGCCAAGCGGCGACACGGTGGCCTCGGTGCCACCCGCCACGATCACGTCGGCGTCGCCGTACTCGATCTTGCGTGCTGCCTCGCCAATGCAGTGCAGGCCAGTGGTGCAAGCCGTCACCACGGAAAGATTCGGCCCCTTGAAGCCGAAGCGCATGGACACCTGGCCGGCCACCATGTTGATGATGGACGCCGGCACGAAAAACGGCGTGATGCGCCGCGGGCCGCGGTTCGTCAGCTCGGCGTGCGTGTTCTCGATCAGCGGCAGTCCGCCGATGCCCGAGCCAATGATGCAGCCAATGCGGGTGGCGAGCTCTTCATCCAGCGCCTCGCCCGTGGGCAGGCCCGCATCGCGCACCGCCTCGTCGGCGGCGGCAATGCCGTAGTGGATGAAGCTGTCCATGGTGCGCGCATCCTTGGCGCTGATGTAGGACTCCAGGGCAAAACCCTTGACCTCTCCCGCGATTTTGCAGGCAAAGTTCGACGTGTCGAACTTGGTGATGAGGTCAATGCCGGGCTTTCCGGCGAGGATGTTGGCCCAGGCATCAGCCACCGTGTTACCCACGGGTGTGATGCAACCCAGGCCGGTCACGACAACGCGACGACGGCTCATGCGTTAAACCTTTGCTGATCGGATGCTGCGCCCCTGAACCCAGGGGCGGCGGGCGACTTAGGCCTTCTGGTGGGTGTTGGCGTAGTCGATGGCGTTTTGCACCGTCGTGATCTTCTCTGCGTCTTCGTCAGGGATCTCGATGCCGAACTCGTCTTCCAGTGCCATCACCAGTTCCACCGTGTCCAGAGAGTCGGCGCCCAGGTCGGCCACGAAGGCCTTTTCGTTGGTGACTTGAGACTCTTCCACGCCGAGTTGTTCGGCAATGATTTTTTTGACACGTGCTTCGATATCGCTCATGGTTTCCCTCAGGGGGTTGTGAAT
>JAFEER010000142.1 GCA_018240985.1 Pseudomonadota bacterium | reverse complement strand
TTGACCACCGTGGCCGGCGTGAAGCCTTTTTCGAGGGCGGCAGAATAGATGAAGGGCTTGAATGCCGAGCCCGGCTGGCGCCAGGCTTGCGTCACGTGGTTGAACTTGTTCTTGTCGAAGTCAAAGCCGCCCACCAGCGCGCGTATGGCGCCCGTGCGCGGGTCAATCGCCACAAAGGCACCTTCGACCTCGGGCAGCTGGGTGATCTCCCAGGTCTTCTTCGGCGTCTGCACGACACGAATCACCGCGCCGCGGCGCAGCTTGATGTTGGGTGGCGCCTTGTCGCTCAGGCCCGACTGGGCGGGTTTGAGGCCGTCGCCCGTGATCTCGATCTGCTCGCCATCGGCGCGCGCCGCCAAGATGCGCTTAGCGGTGGCTTCCAGCACCACGGCGGCCAGCACGTCGCCGTTGTCCGGGTGGTTGGCGAGTGCGTCATCGATCGCGTCTTCGACCTCGGCAGCTGCGGATGGCAGCGTCACGAAGCGTTCCGGGCCGCGGTAATGCTGGCGCCGCTCATAGTCCATGATGCCCTTGCGCAGGGCGCCATAGGCGGTTTCCTGCTCTGCGGCATTGAGGGTGGTGTAGACGTTCAGGCCGCGCGTATAGGCCTCGGCGCCGTACTGCGAAAAGATCAGCTGGCGTGCCATCTCGGCCACATATTCGGCATGCACGCGGGTGTTGTTGGTGGACGAGCGCAGCTTCAGGTCTTCCTGCTTGGCGGCTGCGGCCTGCTCGGCGGTGATGAAGCCGTTTTCCTGCATGCGCTCGATGATGTAGAGCTGGCGTATGCGCGCGCGCTTGGGGTTGCTGATCGGGTTGTAGGCCGAGGGCGCCTTGGGCAGCCCGGCGAGCATGGCGGCCTCGGCGATGGAGATCGACTTCAGTGGTTTGCCGAAATAGCTCTCGGAGGCGGCGGCAAAACCATAGGCGCGATTACCCAGATAAATCTGGTTCATATAAATCTCGAGAATCTGGTTCTTGCTCAGCAGATGCTCAAGTTTAAAAGTCAGCAATATTTCATATATTTTTCGCGTCAGCGTTTTCTCTGACGACAGATAGACGTTGCGCGCCACCTGCATGGTGATGGTGGAGGCGCCCTGGCTCTTGGCCCGCCCCAGGTTGGCCAGGGCGGCGCGCAGCACGCCCTTGTAGTCCACGCCGCCATGCTCGAAGAAGCGCGCATCCTCGATCGCCAGCACGGCATTGGTCATCACCGGCGGAATGTCTTCAATCGGGGTGAGGTTGCGCCGCTCCTCGCCGAACTCACCCAGCAGGGCGCCTTCGCTGGAGTACACGCGCAGCGGCAGCTTGGGGCGGTAGTCGGCCAGTTCGGATACGTCGGGCAGGTTGGGGTAGGCCATGGCCAAGCCAACGCCCAGCACCAGCACGGCCGCCAGTGCGCCAGCCAGGCCCAGACCGAGGAGCCAGACCAGCGCACGCAGCGGCCAGTAGAGCCAGCGCGGTGAACGGGCGGAGGACTTGGTCTTAGGGTTTCTGTCTTGTGGATGCGGCATAGGGCTCAAGTGGCAAGCAACCCGCCATTATAAAAATTCGGGATAAGCCCATTGCCCGGCGGATGTGTCGAATGGTGTACCCAGGCAGACCCCGGCGCCACCGGAAACTTCCCTACTACACATAGAGAGAACGTCGGCTTTTGACAACGCCCTAGTTGTATCAATGGGGTAAAACTCTTTCCTGGTGTACGAACATCCTGCTAGGATTCATGTGAAGTGTTAAGTTTTGTTGCGTCATAGCGGTTAGCTACGGGAGAAGCCGTGATCTCAATGGGGTCGTTGTTCAGTCGCCAGCAGGTCCCATTGCTTGGGGTCGATATCAGCTCTTCCAGCGTCAAGCTGGTCGAGCTTGGGCGCGATAAGGGGGGTGCTCTGGTGCTCGAATGCTGCGCCATCGAGCAGTTGGAGCGTGGCTGGATCACCGATGGCAACATCGAGAAATTCGATGAAGTTGCCGAGGCCTTGCGCCGCGTGGTGAAAAAAAGCGGTACCAAAACCCGCAACGTGGCGCTGGCGCTGCCGCCGTCTGCGGTGATCACCAAGCGTATCAGCCTGCCCGGCGGCATGACCGAGCAGGAACTGGAGGTGCAGGTCGAGTCCGAGGCCAACCAGTACATCCCGTTCTCGCTGGACGAGGTGAGCCTGGATTTTTGCGTCGTCGGCCCGAGCAAGAACGCATCCGGTGACGTGGACGTGCTGATTGCTGCCTCACGCAAGGAAAAGGTGCAGGATCGCCAGGGCCTGGCCGAGGCCGCAGGCCTCAAGCCCGTCATCGTGGACATCGAATCGCATGCCTCCCGCCTGGCCGCCGGGCGCCTCATCGAGGCCCTGCCCAACCGCGGCGTGGATGCGGTGGTGGCCCTGTTTGAGGTAGGGGCCTTCACCACCAGCATGCAGGTCATTCGCAATGAGGACGTGCTGTACGAGCGCGACCAGGCCTTTGGTGGCGCACAGCTGACGCAGCTCATCGTGCGCCAGTACGGTTTTTCGCAGGAAGAGGCCGAAAACAAAAAGCGCAACGGCGATCTGCCGGAGGACTATGCATCGGCGGTGTTGCGCCCCTTTGTGGACAGCCTGGCGCAGGAAATCGGCCGCGCCCTGCAGTTCTTCTTTACCAGCACCCCTTACCACCGCGTGGATCACGTCATGCTGGCGGGCGGCTCGGCGCCTTTGCAGGGCCTGACCCAGGCCGTGACTGATGGCACCGGCTTTGCCTGCAGCATCATCAACCCGTTTGAGGGCATGGATGTGGGCGGTGCCGTGCGGCTCAGAAAAATGGCGCGCGAGGCGCCCTCTTATCTGACGTCCTGCGGCCTGGCGATGCGGAGGTTCCTGCAGTGATCTTGATCAACCTGCTCCCGCATCGGGAGGCTGCGCGCAAACGCCGGCGCGAGATGTTCCAGGCGACCATGGTGGCGTCCGCCCTGGCGGGCCTGGCCATCGCCGGCCTGATTTACTGGTGGTTCCAGCTGCAGATCACCGATCAGCAGGAGAAGAACAACTACCTGCGTGGTGAGATCCAGGTGCTGGAGAAGCAGATCAAGGAGATCGCCAGCATCGAAGAGGAAATCACCGCCCTGCAGGCGCGCCAGAAGGCCGTGGAAGATCTGCAGTCCGATCGCAACCTGCCGGTGCACCTGCTCAATGAACTGGTCAAGCAGCTGCCCGATGGGGTCTATGTCACCAGCCTCAAGCAGGCCGACCAGGTCGTGACCATGCAGGGCATGGCGCAGTCCAACGAGCGTGTCTCCGAGATGCTGCGCAACCTGACCAACAACACGCCATGGCTGGCCAAGCCCGAGCTGGTGGAAATCGTCGCCGCCAATGTGGCCATGTCGCCCAAGGATCAGCGCCGCGTCGCCTCGTTCAACCTGCGTTTCCGCCTCGTGCGCAGCACCGAGGCGCAGAAGGCGGCAGACGCCGCGAATGACGTCGTCGCAGGGAAATAAGCATGGCCAAGAAACAAGCGCCGAAGTTCGACTTCGCCAAGCTGCTGGCTGACGTGCAGCGCCAGTTCCAGAATCTCGATCCGAAGGATCCCTCGCTCTGGCCATCCTTGCCGCGCAACCTGCTGTGCCTGTTCATTGCCGTGGGCGTGGCCACGGCGCTGTGGTTCGCCAAGCTCTCGGAGTTCGAGGACGAGCTGACGTCGGAGCGCCGCACCGAGCAGACCCTGCGCGAGGACTACCAGAAGAAGCTGGTCAAGGCCGTCAGCCTGGACTCCCTGAAGAAGCAGCGCGAGCAGATCCAGCAGTATGTGATCCAGCTGGAAAAGCAGTTGCCCAGCAAGGCCGAGATGTCGGCGCTGCTGTCCGACATCAACCAGGCAGGCCTGGGCCGCAGCCTGCAGTTCGAGCTGTTCCGCCCCGGCCAGGTGGTGGTCAAGGATTACTACGCCGAGTTGCCGATTGCCATCCGCGTGGTGGGCAGGTATCACGACGTGGGCGCATTTGCCTCTGACGTGGCCAACCTATCGCGCATCGTGACCCTGAACAATCTGTCGCTGGCGCCGCCCAGCAAGGATGCCCAAGGCAGCCTGACCATGGAGGCGACGGCCAGAACCTTCCGCTACCTTGATAGCGAAGAGATACAGGCCCAGAAGGCGGCCGCCAAAGGAGCGAAGAAATGATGCGTCTTTGCTCCAGGCCACTGCTGGCCTTGCTGGGCGCCATGCTCCTCACGGGCTGTGGCGGCAGTGGCGATGACGAATTGCGCCAATGGATGGCCGACCTGCGTGCCACCACCAAGCCCCACATCACGCCGCTGACCGAGCCCAAGCAGTTTCATCCGCAGGACTACATCGGCGACGCCAGCATGGATCCGTTCAATCCGCAGAAACTCACCCAGGCGTTGCGCCGCGAGTCCTCGGAGTCGGTGACCAACGCAACGCTGATTGCGCCCGAAATGGCCAGGCGCAAAGAGCCGCTGGAAGCCTATCCATTGGACACCGTGAAGATGGTGGGCAGCCTGAACAAGACCGGCTCGCCCACCGCCTTGGTGAGCGTGGACAAGCTGCTCTACCAGGTGCGCATGGGCAATTACCTGGGGCAGAACTACGGAAAAATTGTCGGCATTTCGGAGACGAATATCCGGCTGCGCGAGATCGTCCAGGACACCACCGGCGATTGGGTGGAGCGCAATACAACACTGGACCTGCAAGAGGGAAATGAGGTGAGGAAATGATTCGACAGCCAACGCGTTTGCGGCGCCATCTCTGGCTCGCAGGCGCCGCCTTTGTGGTCGCCCTCAGCGCCACGCTATCGCACGCGCGCGGTTCCATTGAATCGGTTTCGGGCTTCCTGCAAGGAGGCTCCGAGGTGCTGCGCATCGAATTCTCTGAGCCTCAGACCGAATTGCCCACGGGTTTTGCCGTTCAGACCCCGGCGCGCATCGCGCTGGACTTTCCGGGCACCACCAACGCATCCGGCCGCTCCGTGGTCGAGATCAACCAGGGCAACGTCAAGTCGGCCAACATCGTCGAGGCGGGCGAGCGCTCGCGCATCGTCCTGAACCTGAA
>JAFEER010000141.1 GCA_018240985.1 Pseudomonadota bacterium | reverse complement strand
GAGCTGGAGATCACCGACCTGAACCGCCTGTACCTGGAGCAGGCGCAATTGAACGTCGAGATCATGGGCCGCGGCTACGCCTGGCTGGACACCGGCACGCACGAGAGCCTGCTCGAAGCCGGCCAGTTCATCGCCACCCTGGAACACCGCCAGGGCCTGAAAATCGCCTGCCCCGAGGAAATCGCCTGGCGCCACGGCTGGATAGACGCCGCCCAGCTGGAAAAACTGGCCCAGCCCCTGGCCAAGAACGGCTACGGCCAGTATCTAAAGCGGCTGATGCGAGCTCTAGCATAAGCATTATTTTCAAGACATTGATGGATGTCGCTATCAATGCTCATTCTCATGTTACAGGCCTACAAATGGAAGAAGATAAGGTGACTGCCTGATGCAGAAATTCTCAATTGCACCCTCAGAGATGTTAGCGAGTTTTTTGCGTCATTGGGATTTGATCAAAACCTTAACAATACGCGAAATATTAGGCCGTTACCGCGGGTCAATGCTGGGTTTATTTTGGTCCTTTGCTAATCCTTTGTTTATGCTTGTCGTGTACACCTTTGTGTTCAGTACTGTTTTCAAAGCACGGTGGAGTGGTGGTAGTGAATCAAAAACTGAATTCGCGTTAGTGCTTTTCGTGGGGCTAATCGTTTTTAACCTATTTTCGGAGTGTATTAGTCGGGCGCCAAGTTTAATCATCTCCAATGTGAATTATGTAAAAAAAGTAATATTTCCGTTGGAAGTGCTGCCTTTCGTGAGTTTGTTGTCCGCCGTATTTCATTGTGCTGTCAGTCTTGTTGTATGGCTGCTGGCATATATGATTTTGTTTGGAATCCCTCATGTTACAGCGTTTTATCTCCCATTGATATTGTTTCCATTTTTATTATTTATAATGGGTCTGTCATGGGGTCTGGCCTCGATTGGAGCCTATCTTAGGGATGTTTCTCAATTTATTGGGGTATTTATAACGATACTCATGTTTTTAAGTCCGGTATTCTATCCGGCAACAGCTTTGCCGGGTATATATCAAGAACTTTTATATCTTAACCCGTTGGTGCCAGCTATCGAGCAAGCTCGAGAGGTGCTTTATTTTGGTGTTCCGCCGAATTTTTATATTGTCGCTATCTATTGGCTGGTGGCATTGATTGTGGCATGGATCGGGTTTGCGTGGTTTCAAAAAACCAGGGATGGATTTGCTGATGTCCTCTGAGGTTGTTATTAAGATAGATGAGTTGTCTAAATGCTATCAAATATATGATCAGCCAAGAGATAGGCTGAAGCAATTTTTGATGCC
The DNA here is from genome assembly GCA_018240985.1 of Pseudomonadota bacterium. Taxonomy (GTDB): domain Bacteria; phylum Pseudomonadota; class Gammaproteobacteria; order Burkholderiales; family Burkholderiaceae_C; genus Alicycliphilus. Next base: position 25,996 of record JAFEER010000141.1, on the reverse strand, counting down.
AAGAATTCAGAACTTGATCGGTCTGGAAGAAAAAAACTACTATGAGGAATTTTGGGCAATTAGAAATGTATCATTTGAGGTTAAAAAGGGGGAGGCTGTTGGAATCGTTGGACGCAATGGCAGTGGTAAAAGTACACTTTTGCAGTGTATAACTGGAACCCTGCGCCCAACATCCGGGTCTGTCAGTACTCGAGGGCGTATCGCTGCGCTTTTAGAGCTTGGCTCTGGATTTAACCCGGATTTTACTGGTAGGGAAAATGTATATCTAAATGGCGCGTTGCTCGGTTTTACGCGTCAACAGGTCGATCAAAGGTTTGATGCGATAGCTGGGTTTGCAGATGTTGGGGTGCATCTGGATCAACCTGTAAAAACTTATTCAAGCGGAATGATGTTGCGCCTTGCCTTTGCGGTTCAGGTGCAAATAGAGCCAGATATACTAATTATTGATGAGGCGCTGGCCGTAGGTGACGCTTTATTTCAAAAGCGGTGTTTTCAACGCATTGAGAGTCTTCTGTCAAATGGCACGACTCTCCTTTTTGTATCTCATGACCAAGAGAGTGTGCGATCTTTAACCAGTCGAGCTGTGTTGTTAAATAAGGGTAAGGTTGCTGCGTACGGCTTATCTTCCGAGGTTGTCCTCGAGTATCGACGCCAGCTGCATAGCGACGAATCGGTCTATTTCGGCGAGCTTGCCAAGCGAGTCGCGGATAAGGCTTCGATAACGAAGACCGGCAACTCCGAAACTGTAGTTGAGGTGGCGGCGCTTCATGAGTCGGGAGTTGGTAAGGTTGTTAAATCAAGATCGGATCGACTATCCTTCGGCGATGGCGAAGCCAAGATCATAAAAATTGAAACACTGGGAACGGATGGCGCACCGAGCACTGTCTTTTACCCTGGAGATCGCATTCGAATCAGGATCACGTGTCAGTCTATGATTACTACCGATAAGCTGAACGTAGGGATTCGAATTCGGAATAAGGAAGGGGTAAAAATATATTCTTGGGGTACCCTCAATCAGGATATGGCGTTGCATTCAAAAGGAGAAAATAAACAGCTTTTCTGGTCTCGTGTGGTTAAGGCTGATCAGATATTTGATGTTGAGCTGGAAATGGAATGTTCCATGGGGGTTAATCTTTATGAGATTCAAGGATCTATCTCGTATGAGGAAACCCCTGATTACATGAACCAGCGGATTTTGCATTGGGTTGATGAGGCTACATTTTTTCAGGTGTTGATGAAGCGTGATGACTACTTTTTTGGTGGAGTTATTGATCTGAAGATGCGGGCGCGTTGGGGGATTGATGGACGGTTGTGAGCCATTTTGAGATAGTGCACACAGAAGTATTAGGAGCATCTGATGTCGATTGAAAATATTCAGGTTGTTGATGCGAAGGCTTTGGCGGTACAGATCCAGGTTACGAGTGGCGTTTGCCGTGCTCTTGTCGTTGGTAAAAATACCGAGACAGTGAGGCGTGAACTGTGGCAGTCCGGCTTTGATGTGGCCAGCTACGACTTGGCGATTTTTGAGTGTGATTCAGCCTTCAGTTTTCCTTTTTCTGATGAGAGCTTTGATACTGTTGTTGTATTCGGTGGGATTGAATTTTCTACCGGAATAAAATTATCAGTTGTGCTTGCAGAAATAAAGCGTGTAACGCGGCGTTCATTGATATTGTTCGCAGACCCGACTAAACTTCATGGCGGTTCTTTTAGTAATCGTCGTGACTGGGAATTGCATTGTTTCGAGGCGGGATTTCGGAAGCATCCACTTTACTATAGGACTAATGATTACGCATCTCTCGAGAGTAATAGTGATCGTATATTTATACCACTCGAGAAAGTGCCAATGCATGCCTGGGAGCGATATCCGATGGCGTCGTTGCGGAAAGAGCGTGATTTACATATGGACATGCTGCGCGAATCGGGGAGTCGTTCCGATGCGCATGTTGGACGCTACCATTTTGCGGCAGGTTTCATCCGTCCAGGCGATGCGGTATTGGATGCTGCATGTGGACTTGGTTATGGAACTTATGTAGTACGCAGCGAGACGCAGGCTCGAAGCTTTATCGGAATTGATGCAAGTGAATATGGCATTGACTACGCTCGCCTTAACTTCGGCGGGGAGGCAACGTCGTTTCTGCAAGGCATGTTGCCGGATTGTCTCGTAAATATCCCGGATAACTCTGTGGATCACATTCTTTGTTTCGAGACGCTCGAACATGTCGAGGATCCTATTCGTCTTCTCGCTGAGTTCCAGCGAGTGCTCACGCCTGGGGGACGCCTGACCTGCAGCGTTCCTCATGATTGGAGCGATGAAACAGGTGAGGATCCGAACCCTTTCCATTTCCATGTTTATGACAAGAAGCGCTTTGTCGGGGAGTTGGCTGAATATTTTGATCTTGAACATCTGATGGCTCAGACGGCTGACCGTGTTAAGCAACCCGGGGGGGGCTGTAATTGGTTGAAAAGGCCCCGTTCGTTGACCAACATCGCCGTGAACCAGGAGGATATTGAGGCAGAATGGTTGCTGGCAGTGGCAGCCAAAAGTCCGCTGAATGGCAGTCGGGTGCCATATAGTGAGCAGGTCTTCTCATCCGACGAAATGCACGAAGCAGGTAATGCGTTGGCGTTTGCTCGTGATTATTCTAATCCCTGGTTGATTCGTGCAATGATATCGATCGGATTGCGAACAGAGAATGAAAAACTCCGCAAGCATTGGGCTGAGGCTGTGTGGACGGATCCTGTCGCTGGTGTTGTCGACAGGGGCGCGGCATTGTGTGTGTTGGCATATATTGCGCTGGCGGGCAATGACGAAACCTCGGAGGGCGAACTGCGGGGGCGTATCTATAGCTTCCTTGCTAAGGTGACGGACGATTCTTATCCCACGGTATTGCGGTGGCGTGTTTCATTAATGTATGTTGGTGGATTACTGGAATTGTCGCGAGGACGGCGAGAAGCAGCGCGCCGCTTTTTCGCCGACGTCATCGCGGCACCAGTTGCTATGTACAGTGCTACCTTGCACACCAAGTCTGCAGAGGCTGCTTATCTTCTCGGGCTGCTCCTGGCAGCGGAAGGGCGGAATGCTGAGGCTCAGCGAACTTGGTGGGATGCTTTTCAGCAGATCAGCACCGGGCTTGGGAAGAGGTTGACTCAAGGCTATCACTTCAGGCCAGCAGTTTTCGAGATTCGAGAGCTTGCAGCGGCTCTTGCGTTATGTGGCCGGTTAGTGGCTGCGGCAGCTCACGGGGCTGGGCAGGATCAGCGTTCAGGCGTCTTTTATGATCAATGCCACGCAGACAGTGCATATACGCTCTCCGAGCTACGAAAGAATTTCTTTAATCAGCAGGTGGGGCTTGAGGAACTTCAACGTGGTAAGAATTGGCTCGAAACGCAGTGGCGAGGCTCGAATGTGGAGTTGGATCGTTTGCGGCAAACTTTAGCCGTGCAGGAGGCTGGGAAAGGTTGGCTCGAGAAGGTGTGGAAGGCTGGGCAAGAGGCGCTTTCTCACAAAACTGTTGAGCTGGAAACTGTGCTTGAAGGCAAGGATTGGCTTGAACATCAGTGGACGGCTTTGCTAGAGCAAATTCGTGTGAAGGATAAGGAGCTCAAGGCGCTGCAGGTTGGGAAGGATTGGCTGGAATCTCAGTGGAAGACACAGACCATAGAGCTTGATAATCAGCGAAAATGCATTGAAGCACAGCGGTCGAAACTTATTGAGTTTGAAGCTAGGTTTGCTTCCGCTGACGTTAAAGCAAGCGCTGCATTGCCTGAGATTGATGCCTCTCTTGTTGCCGAACTTGAAGTTGCCAAGGGGAAGATGGCTCAGTTGGAGCGAAGCTTGCTTTTTAGAGTTTGCAAGAAACTGGGTTTTTTTTGAGTTTGCAGGTGTTGTATGAGAATTAAAAACAACGCCACAACCGATGCCATGAATTAATATGGCTAATTATTAGGGTGTTTGATGGGGATGCATTGGCATCCATTTCAAAATGAATTGTTGATATAGAAAATCTGATAAATGAATAGAGATGATGCGGTTGATGTGAGTTTGTTAATAACCTTTCATAATGAGGGGGTACTTGCACACTCAACCTTGAATTCCATCGAGCGCTGCCGGAAGTATGCGGAAACCTCTGGAATAACCACCGAATACGTGTGGGTGCTGGATGCTGTGAACGACGAAACTCGTGAGGTGCTGCTGGCCCATCCCGCCGCCACCGGTAATGTCCAAATCATAGAGGTATCCCATCGTGACCTAGGAGCATCACGCAATTCAGGTATTCGGGCCGCACGGGGAATGGCAGTAGCTATTTTGGATGGTGACGACTATTTTTCTAAAAATTGGATTGAACGCGCCTGGTTCTACCTGAAAGAATATGGCGATAAAGCTATTCTGCATCCAGAGTTTGTTGTGAATTTTGGCGCTCACTTAGCTTATTGTTGGCAAATTGATCAATCCGGTCAGTACTACGAACAGGATGGCCTGCTCGTGAATAACTACTGGACGTCATGGACCTTTGCCAAGCGATCAGTATATCTGGCATGCCCTTATTCAGTAACGCGTGCCCTTCAGACTGGATTCGGCTATGAGGACTGGCACTGGAATTGCCAATCGATCGGAGCAGGATATGAGCATCGATTAGCATGGGGGGCAGTGGGTTTTTATCGCCGTAAGAAGACCAGTCTCGTGACCTCGACCACCGCATCTGGTGCCATCGTGCCACCAACTCGTCTTTTTGCCCGTAATGCATGTACTAAGGAAGCACGATGAACCGTCACCGTGTATTCATGTTCCTCCGGTTCGTGCACCTGGCGCTTGACAATTCTCTCGGTGCTGTTTTCGGCACTCGATTCCGCCAGGGCTATATCCGAATGAGTTATCGGATAAAAACCTCCCTTTTTCCGGAATATGGCGATTATATCCCGACCCCGTCGGAGATCGGTCCGATTCCGCAGAGCGTTCTCTGGATGCCACCAGCGATTCCCGGTTGGGTACTAGACGAAATGAAGGATATGGCGCGGGATATTGACCCTATCCTGTACCCGACCGACCATTTCATGGCCAATTGCCTCTATTACTCCTATCCGGTCATGCCGCGTCCGGGTAAGATCTATCGCGAGCTGATGCAGTGTTGCGCATCCGACCACTACACTCATTGCTTTGCGATCCCGTGGCTTAAGCGTGGTGGGGCAGATCTGGTAACGCTTAAACATATTGAGGCGGCTGCTAAAATTCCAGGTGGAAAGGTTCTGGTTATTATGACTGAGCCGGGGAATTCGCCGTGGTTGCCGCGGATTCCCGCCGGTGTCGATGTGATGAATGCATCGTCTTTCGCAGGTGAAATTTCCCATGATGAATTACTTACGGTCATCGTGCGAATGCTGGTTCAACTTCAGATTGACGTCCTGCATATTATCAATTCCAGGCATGTATGGGAAGTGGTGTGTCGTTATGGTATGGCGGTGACGCAGCGTACCCGCATCTTTGGTTCGATCTATTGTGACGATTACGATCGATATGACCAACCAGTAGGATTTGGCCGCCAGTATTTGCCTCACTGTTATCGTTGGTTGACGAACGTGTTTTCAGACAATAATGTCTACCCTGAGTTGCTTCATAAGACGTATGGTTATAAACCTGATCTTTTCCGTATTCTGAAGAGTCCGGCTGATGCTTCACTATTTGTCGCTGCGGTTCGCAAGCCACAAGGACGCAGGGTTTTGTGGGCGGGACGGCTCGACCGTCAGAAGCGCCCCGACCTGTTGCTAGCAGTCGCGCAGGCGCTGCCAGATGTGGAATTCCACGTCTATGGTGACGCGGTTCTGGATTCGAAGACAGGTATTTTAGATAGTCTCAGGAAGCGAAAGAATGTCCGAATGTTGGGCGGCTTCGATGGGGTCGAGAGTCTACCTTTTACGGCATTTCCGGTCTTTTTGTATACCTCCCAGTGGGATGGGACGCCAACGATGGTGATTGCTGCTGCTCTGGCATCGATTCCGATTGTCGCGTCCTGCGTGGGGGGTGTTGGTGACATCGTTAGCGAGGAGCGAGGCTATCCAGTCACGGATACCGAGAGCGTCGCCCGCTACGTGGCGCGAATCAAGGAGGTTCTTGATGATCCGGTGCGGGCGGAGACTAAGGCGGTGCTGGCTCGCGAATACGTTATGAGCGAGCATTCAGAGGCGACCTTTATCCAAGCACTGGAAGGGACCCCGGGTTACATGCCGGTAGTATTCGACGGTAGAAATACTATTGCTGGAGGTCTGGAATAATGCGTTGCCTAGTGCTGGGGGCAGGTGGTTTTATCGGTACTAACTTATGTAGGGGGCTTGTTGCGCAAGGCTGTTTCGTACGGGCGTTTGGTCGACGTCAGTCTTTCCCGGAATTGTTGACTGGCTGCCACTGGATATCCGGTAATTTTTCGGATCCTACCAGTTTGGCAACCGCCATCCAAGGTTGCGATGTCGTTTTTCATTTGATCAATGCGACAACGCCGGCTAGCGCAAACCTGGATAAGGTGGCCGATCTTGAAGCAAATGTAGTTAGTACCTTGCGCTTTCTCGAAATTTGTCGTGAAACGAATATAAAGCGAGTGGTATTCGCATCTTCAGGTGGAACTATTTATGGAGTTCCTAATTTAATACCAACGCCAGAGACCGCGCCTACGCATCCGATTACTGCCTATGGTATTAGCAAGTTGGCTATAGAAAAATACTTGAGTCTATATGAGTATCTTTATTCTCTAGATTACCGTGTGTTGCGTTTGGCAAACCCTTTTGGTCCTTATCAAACAACACTAAAAAATCAGGGGGTGGTCGCCGCATTCGTCCATCGTGCGCTGTCAGGGGCGCCCGTTGAGATGTGGGGTGATGGAAGTGTGATACGTGACTACGTCTATATTGATGACGTTGTTGATGCATTCGTATTGGCGGCTTTTCATAAAGGATCCAATAGGGTCTTTAACATCGGTAGTGGCGAGGGTCGTAGTTTGAATGATATAGTTGCAGCCATCAGTAGATTGCTTGGTTACGAGGTTAATGTATATCGCCGTGCCGGAAGATCTGTTGATGTGCCAGTAAGTGTGCTAGATACGGAGCTTGCCATTAGTGATTTACATTGGGTTCCACGTATTAAGTTTGATGATGGGCTTCGACGCACCATTGAATGGATGAAATCTGCCGGGGTTTAGGGTGTAGTTAGAAATTCTGATTTTCTGGCGATCGATTTTGTGGAGCAGGCGGTGATGGATTGAATTTGTACAAGGGCTGGCGAAGATACTACACAACTGCAAGCGTCTGTGTTTCAAACCCCACGATGTTCCGCGCATCTTTGCTGAACTCCACGCCGATCAGGTGTACCGGCCCGCTGGCGCGGTATTTGTCGGCGTAGCCTTTGTCCAGTAGCTGCTGCAGTGCGCGGCCCTCTGGGGTTAGTTCGACCACCTCGAACTCGAACAGCCAGGTCTGCCCCAGCCAGCGCACGGCCATGTCGATACGGCCGTGGTTGGTGGCGTCCTCCAGCACGGTGTCCAGCCCCAAGGCGGCAAAGTGGCTGTAGAAGACGCTGGCCCAGTAGCCTTCGTATTGGGCGATGGGGTTATTTCTGTACCAGTCGTGGGGAATGCTGGCAAAGAAGGCGTGCAAAACGTCTTTGAGGCCTGCCAGGTCGTTGGTCTGAAGCAGGTCATACAGCCGGCTGATGTTGCGCGCGGGCACCATGGGGTCGCCGCCGCACAGAGCGCCCAGCAGGCTGTTGTTGAGGCTGGCCTTGACTTCCTGGTTGGGGTAGCGCAGGCGCAACTCCAGGTGCCCAGGAAAGTAGCGCGTGTCTGCAATGGTGAGGTAACCGGCCTGGAACATCAGCGCTTCGGTGGGGATGGTGTCCACGTCGAAGGTGGACAGTAGCGTCTCGGGCGCGATGATGGTCTCCAGCGCAGGCGTGAACTGGCGGCGCTCGGTCAGCAGCTTGACGAGGAATGTAGGGGTGCCGGTCTCGAACCACCAGGGGCGGAACATGCGGTTGCGAAACAGCAGCAGCAGGTCAAACGGGTTGTAGACGGAGGTGCCAAGCCAGTTGTAGCCGTTGTACCAGCGGCGGATTTCTTCCCGGTCTAGTCCGGGCAGTTCGGGGGCGAAGACGGTATCGACGTCCTCATCGGTGTAGCCGCAGATGCTGCTGTAGGCGGGCACGAGGGTGATGTCTTCGAGGTTATTCAGGCCCGAGAACAGGCTGACCTTGCTGAACTTGGACACCCCGGTCAAGAAGGCAAAGCGCACGTGGGCGTCGCTGTCCTTGATGATGGAATAGAAGTCCTTCAGCACTTCGCGGATTTGCAGCGCGGTGTCGCGCTCTTCGATGCGGTCGAGTATGGGTTTGTCGTATTCGTCGATGAGCACGACCACGCGCTGGCCGGTGGCTTCAGCCAGGCGCAGGATCAGGCGCTTGAAGCGGCTGCGCGCATCGGGGTATTCGGCGGGTAGTTGGTGGCGCGCCTCCAGCGTGCCCAGCTGCTCGTCCAGGCTGGCGCGCAGGTCTTGCACGCTGCCCAGCACGCCACCGCCAAAGCTGAAGCGCAACACGGGGTGTTGTACCGACCAGTCCCAGTGCTGCTCGGCATGCAGGCCTTTGAACAGGGCTGCATTGCCCTCAAAAAGCTCTTTCAGGGTGTCAAGAAACAGGCTTTTGCCAAAACGGCGCGGGCGCGACAGGAAGAAGTATTTGCCCCGTTCGATGAGTTGCAGCGCCAGGGGCGTTTTGTCCACGTAGTAGTGGCCTTCCTCGCGGATTTCGCGCAAGGTTTGGATGCCGATGGGGAGCTTCTTGCGGGTCATGCCGGGCATTGTAGGAGCCGGTTTTTGCCTGGTTGGCCAGGTATGCCTTATGCCCTTTCAGGTGACGCCCCCTCGCCATTCCGGCGAAGGCCGGAATCCAGAGCGACTTCCAATTTCTCACGGGGTGCCGTTGGGATTCCAGCCTTTGCCGGAATGACGGGGCGGTGCGTGGCAATACGCCTACGGGTGCGGCCCGAGTTTGCGGGCCTGCCGCCCATGCGCAATGCTGAGCAGGGACGAAGTGACGACGTAGCGCACCGCGTTGGCCCAGGAGCGGAAGATCTTGGATCGGTCTGTCTTGGGCGTGTGCATGGCCAGCGCTACTTCGCTGATGCGCAGGCCCCGGCGCCGCATCAGCAGCAGCGTGCCGATGTCCTGGTAGTCCAGCAGGGTGGCCTCGGCCGAGGTGGCGGCCTGCATGGCGGCGCGGTTGTAGAGCCTGAAGCCGGAGACAAAGTCGCGCAGGCCCAGGCCGGTGAGCCAGCGCAGCCACTGCCATGCGGCGCGGCGCGGCAGGCTGTTGCGGGCGGCAAAGTAGGCGACGGCGACATCGGCCTGGCTGCGGGCGGCCAGCAGCGTGGGCAGTTCTTCGACTTCGTAGCGGCCTTCGGCGTCGATTGTGATGGCGGATTGGTAGCCCTGCGCCAGCGCGTAGCGCAGGCCGGTTTGCAGGCTGCCCCAACTGGTCATGGCCAGCAGGGGGCGCAGCACGCGGGCGCCGTTTTCCTCGGCCAGGTGGCAGGTGGCGTCGGTGCTGCGGTTGTCCACCACCAGCACGGCGGCGTTGACGAGGGCGCGCACGCGCTGCAGCAGGGGGGCGATGTCGGCGGCGTTGTTGTGGGTGGAGATGATCACCACCAGCTCACGCGTGGGCGCTGCGGCTTGCCTGCCGGGGGCCAGGCCGCGGTAGTGGCGCGCGGTGGCGCGTTCGCACGGGCCGATGCTGAAATGCTGGTGCAGGGCCTTGCGGCCGGCCTCGCCCAGGCGCGTGCGCAGGGCGGGGTCGTGCTGCAGGCGGGCGATGGTGCTGCGCCAGGCGTCGATATCTTCAAACGGCACATGCAGGCCGCAGTGGGCGTGCGACACCACCCAGGGCATGCCGGAGCCGGGCAGGTCGGTCACCAGGCAGGGCTTGGCGTGCTGCATGGCTTCAAGCAGCACGATGCCAAAGGCTTCGGTGCGCTCGCGCGATGCCAGGCAGAACAGGTCGCATTGCGCCAGCAGGGCGTGCTTCTGCGCGTCGTCCACGGCGCCCAGCAGGCGCGTGGCTGGGGTGCTGCCGGGCGGGGTGGCGCTGGCGATCTGGGCCTGCAGGTGGTCGTGCAGCTCGCCGTCACCGGCGATGAGCAGCTCCACGCCCGGCAGGCTGGCGACGGTGCGGATCAGCGTTTCAAAGCCCTTGTAGTAGGTCAGGCGGCCAATGGACAACAGCCGCAGCCGGGTGCCTGGGCGCCACTGCAGGGCTGGTGCCAGGGCTTGCTCGGGCGGGGTGCTGTGCAGGTTGATGCCCAGGGGCACGACTTCGCACTTGCTGCGCCAGCGCCGCAGCGCGCTGCTGGCCTGCAGGTAAGGGGGGGATGTGGCAAACACCTGCTGCGCGCGTTCCAGCAGGGCTTGTTCGAACGGCCGGTACAGCATGTAGGCCAGGGCCACCGACCATTTGATGTTGGACACCACCACGTCGGAATGCCAGTGCACCACCCAGGGCACCTTGCGCGCGCCGGGCAGCGTCAGCGCCCACAGGGCTGAGTTGTTGGGCATGTGCAGGTGCAGCACGTCGGGCTTGAGGCGGTCGATGGCGCTGCGCAATGCCCGCCGAAAACTGAGCGCAATGGGCGCATAGACCAGGTTGAATTGCACCGGCACGCGCTGCACCCACGCCGGATCGTCGGGCAACGGGTCGCCATGTACCAGTGCGTGGGCATCTATGCCCTGGCGGCGCTGTTCGTGGATCAGGTCGGCCAGAAAGACTTCCATACCCCCGCGGTAGGGGGGGTAGAACTTGCCGACGTGCAGGACGCGCAATGCCATGGGTCTATTTCTGGGAAGCGGTCATGTTTGCCCGCATGCTTGCGTAGAGCGGGTTTTTGGGTTCGAGTTGAATGGCTTGGTTTATGTCGCGCAAACTGGCATCGCGCTGCCCTAGCAACTGGTAAGCCATGGCCCGGCCATAGAAGGCGGGGGCGCTGGGGGCGCGGGCAAGCAATGGGTTAAATAGTTCGATGGCGGGCTGTGCCTGGCCTTTGCCGATGTAGGCCATGCCTAAGCCCGTCAATAAGCGTGGGTCGTTCGGGTTGTTGCGCAAGAGTAGCTGCAAATCACTGATTGCAAGGTCAAACTGCTGCGCCGCGATGGCAACCTCAACCCGGCGCACGCGCATCAATGCCAGGGTGTCATTGTTTTGCGAGCGATCCTTGGTGGCTTTTTCAAGCGCGATGCCGAAGTCCTCCAGTGCTTGCGCAAGCTGACCTGTCGCCACCTCGGATTCACCGCGGTGGTAGAAAAGGGCAAAACCGTTGTAGCCCATGGCTTGGGCCGTTGCAAAAGCTTCGAGTGCCTGCGATTGCTTGTTGTTACGCTGCAGGACAATACCCGTGTTGAATAGCGTGATGCCGCCCAGTTCGCCTTTGTCGGCCAGCGAGCGCGCTGTGGTCAGGTAACGTGCAGCCAAGTCCCAATTGCCTTGACGAACGTGGTAGGTGCCCAAGTTCAAAAATGGGCGACTGCGCCCTACGGCGTTGGCAGGCGCCTTGAGGTCGATTTTTTCTGCCGCATCAGTCCACGCCGTCAATTCGTCTCGAAAGGTTATTTGCCGCTCGAATGCCAGTGCCCCAAATAGCAGCCCCATTACCACGCCTATGGCGTAAATGGTGCGGGTCTGAAAACCAGTCAGCACAATGGCCATCAGGCCGGGCAGGGCAGCTGCCCAGAGGTAGCTGCGGTACAGCACAAAGGGGTCTTGTACCCAGACGGTGGCAAATTCTGTGGTGAACCACAACAGCGGAAAGAGCAACAGCAAACCTGCCAGGCTGAGTACGCCGCGGCGCCGTAGCAACAGCCACCCAGCAGTGGCGAACAATGCTACGTAAGCGATAGCGCCCGCGATATGCCACGAGCCGGCAAAGCTTATGGGAAAGGCTGGGCGCAGATCGATGGACATCCAACCCACGTAGGGCAGTACCCACAACAAACCATAGGCAAAAAACAGCGCTGCCTGGTTGAGAATGCTCAAGGGGTAAACCTGCTGCGTGACACCCGAGCGCAGGGCCTCCAGTTGCTGGGCGAACGCGATGGACTGGGGGTCAAATAGTTTGCCGAGCAAGCCACCATAGAAATGCAGCAAGGCAGCAACGGCCAGCGCCAGTACCAGGGTGATGGCTGCCACTACGGGCGCTGCGCTTTTCCAGCCGGGGCGCCGTATATAGATGTAGAGGGGCACTGCAATGGCAACGGTCATGATGGCGTGCTCTTTGGACAGCACGGCCAGCACGTAGCACACCAAGGCCAACCCAAACCAGGCCAAATGCCGGGATTGCAAGGCGCGCACCCAAGCCCAGCATGCCAGCAGGGAAAACAGCGTGGCCATGAGTATCGAGCGCTGAATGAGATAACCCACGGCATACACGGCCATTGGATTGAGCGCGAACAATGCCACGGCAACGCGCAATGCGGCGAGGCGCGATGCGGTGAAATGCGCCTGTTCTTCGATGTCTTCAGGAAAGCGTGTTTGTACAAACAGCGCTTTGAGCAGTGCGTACAGCGTTGCGACGACGCATAAATGCATGCTGATATTGACGAGGCGCTGTTTCCACCATCCATCACCGAACAACTCTTGCACCCACACGAAGCTGCCATACGACAGCATGCGCTGCTTGAAATGCAGCAGGCTGCCATATCCGCCAAAGATGGTGCCATCGGCCAGGCGCAGGTCGTCAAAAACCAAGCCGTTTTGCAGGCCTGGGAGATACAAACCAAGCACCGCGAGGAAAAGCACTATGGCAAACACATAGGGGGTTTTTGAGGATTCGGTCATTGGTTAGATGAGGGTTTGTGCATGCACGGCACAGAGGGGTGTTCCGTGGGGCAGGAGTTTGGCGATCCGAGTCTATTCACCCGGCAATTAACGGTTGCAAAGACCTTGTCATTCGGACGAAAGCCGCAATCCAGGGTCTCGTCGTCGTGCTGGTGCACTGGATCCCGGTTTTTGCCGGGATGACGATCAATCCTTTATTGCTGATTCTATAAGTTAGGCCTGTGGCACGGCCTCGGGTGTGGGTGCCAGGCGCAGAAACTGATCCAGGATATGCCAGTGGTCGTCATGGAACTGATCCTCCATGCTGGCCAGCAGCTCTTGCGGTATCCATTCGGCATGCGCTGCATCGTCGCCCCCGCGCACCTCGGGCAAGGCCTCGTTGCCCAGGTCGAAGAAGTAGGCCTGGGTGATGACGCGCCCGCGCAGGCTGCGCTGCGGGTGGTCGAAGATGCGCTGGCCCTGGAGCGCGGTGCTCAGGCGCTGCTCGGGCAGGGTGCAGTGGGTCTCCTCTTGCAATTCGCGCAGGCAGGACTGCCACAGCGTGTCGCCCGGCTCCACAAAACCGCCGGGCAGCGCCCATAGGCCCTTGCCAGGGGCATGGCCGCGGCGGATCAGCAGCACCCGGCCCTGGCACCGCAGGAGCGCGTCCACGGTCACGAATACCGGCGGGTAGGGCGCTGCCGCCCAGCTGGCGCGGTAGGCGCGCAGCATGCGCCATTCCTCCTGCAGGGCGGGGTAATGCGCGCTGTGTGCAAACTGCTGCAGCCAGGTGCGCGTGGCCGGGGGCAGGTCTTGCGCCATGGGGGCGAGCGCGGCGTCCAGCGTGTCGGCGCTGGCGCCAAAGTAGGCGTCGCGGATCGGCGTGGCGTCGATCGTGCCCTGGCGCGGCATGCGGATCAGCTGCCAGCCGGGAAAGGCGCGCAGGTAGCCGCTGCTGTCGTCCTTGAAGTGGCCGACCAGGGCCACGCTGGCCTGGGCCGGCGTGACCCGGGCCACGGCCTGGCGCACCGCCTCGGCCCAGCGCGGCTCGTCGTAGTAGTCGCGTATCGGCAGCACGGTCAGGCGAGCGCGCTCGGCCTCGGGCAGGGCGGCGCGCAGCATGTCGGCGCGCTCCTGCCAGGTGAAGGGGTTTTTGGGCGTGCGCGCCTGAAAGGCCGAGCCCAGTACAACGATGGCCTGCCGCGCCTGCGCCAGGGCCTCGCGCAGCAGGGCCAGGTGGCCGTTGTGCACGGGCTGAAAGCGGCCGATCAGGACGGCGGCGTCATACACCATCGCGACGCGGTCAGAGTCCTGCGGCAGCGCGCAGCTGGGCGGTGCGATCGGTGCGCTCCCAGGTGAACTCGGGCTCCTCGCGGCCGAAGTGGCCGTAGGCAGCGGTCTTCTGGTAGATCGGGCGCAGCAGATCCAGCATCTGGATGATGCCCTTGGGGCGCAGGTCGAAAAGCTCGTGCACCAGCTGGGCGATCTTCGCGTCGGGGATGACGCCCGTGCCTTCGGTGTAGACGGTGATGTTCATCGGCCGTGCCACGCCGATGGCGTAGGCCAGCTGGATCTGGCATTGGCGCGCCAGGCCCGCGGCCACGATGTTCTTGGCCACGTAGCGCGCGGCGTAGGCGGCGCTGCGATCCACCTTGGTCGGGTCTTTGCCGCTGAATGCGCCGCCGCCGTGCGGGCAGGCGCCGCCGTAGGTGTCCACGATGATCTTGCGCCCGGTCAGGCCGCAGTCGCCCTGGGGGCCGCCGATGACGAAGCGACCGGTGGGGTTGATCAGGTACTTGGTGTCCTTGAGCCACTCGGCGGGCAGCACGGGCTTGATGATTTCCTCGATGATGGCCTCGGTGAAGCTGGCCTTCATCTTGGTGGCGCTCTCGCTCTGATCCGGGCTGTGCTGGGTGGACAGCACCACGGTGTCGATGCTGTGCGGCTTGCCATCCACGTAGCGCATGGTCACCTGGCTCTTGGCGTCGGGGCGCAGAAAGGGCAGGCGGCCGTCCTTGCGCAGTTGCGCTTGGCGCTCGACCAGGCGGTGCGCGTAGTGGATGGGAGCGGGCATGAGCTCGGGCGTTTCGTCGCAGGCGTAGCCGAACATCAGGCCCTGGTCGCCGGCGCCGGTGTTCAGGTGGTCGTCGCTGGCGTGATCCACGCCCTGGGCGATGTCGTTGCTCTGCTTGTCGTAGGCCACCAGCACCGCGCAGCCCTTGTAATCGATGCCGTAGTCGGTGTTGTCGTAGCCGATGCGCTTGATGGTGTCGCGCGCCACCTGGATGTAGTCCACATGCGCGTTGGTGCTGATCTCGCCGGCCAGCACCACCAGGCCGGTGTTGGTCAGGGTCTCGGCGGCCACGCGCGAGCGCGGATCCTGCTCGAAGATTGCGTCCAGGATGGCATCGGAGATCTGATCCGCCACCTTGTCGGGGTGGCCCTCAGAAACCGATTCGGACGTGAAGAGGAAATCGTTCGCCATTTGAATAAACTCCATGGTTCAGCATTTTTGGGCGTTGCCCATAGCCTCAGGAGCCGTGGCGAACGCTTTAGCAGTTGTGTTTAACGTCGCCCTGCAAGTTGCTCATTTAACTCGGCGACCGCGTCATTGTAATGCCATCGATTTTTCGCCTTTTTTCTGCGCTGCCGTTGTGGTTGTTGCATGCCATCGGCGCGCTGCTGGGCTGGGTGGCATTCTGCGCGTCGCCCACGTACCGCCGGCGCTTCCTGGCCAACGCCGCGTGCGCGGGTTACCGGCTGGGTGACGTGCGCGCCGCCGTGGCCCATGCCGGCCGCATGGTGGCCGAGGCGCCGCGCCTGTGGCTGGCGCCCGAGCCGCCGCCCTGCGAGGTGCGCGGCGCCGAATGCGTGGAGCGCGCGTGGGCGGCGGGAAGGGGCATCGTGTTCCTCACGCCGCATATCGGCTGCTTCGAGATGTCGGTGCAGGAGGGGGCGCGGCGCTGGGCGCCGGAGCATGGGCCCTTCACCATCCTCTACCGCCCGGCGCGCCAGCCCTGGCTGGCCGGCGTGATGCAGACCGCGCGCAACCGCCCGGGCATCGCGGCCGTGCCCACCACGCTGCAGGGCGTGCGCCAAATGCTCAAGGCGCTGCGCGCCGGCCGCGCTGTGGGCCTGCTGCCGGATCAGGTGCCGCCCCAGGGTCTGGGCCTGTGGTCGCCCTTCTTCGGCCAGCCGGCCTACACCATGACGCTGGCCGCGCGCCTGGTACAGCAGACCGGCGCCGCCGTCATTCTTGCGCGCTGCGAGCGGCAGCCAGCAGGGCGCGGCTATCTGCTGCACCTGCAGGCGCTGGAGCAGCCGCTGGCGCCTACACTCGACGCCGCCGTGCTGCAGATCAACCAAGCCATGGAACAACTCATCCGCCAAAGCCCCGGTCAATACCTGTGGGGCTATGCCCGCTACAAGCAGCCGCGCGCCGAGGCGCAGCAGCCGGAGCGCGGCGCGTGATGGCGCGGCTGTCGTCGCGTGCGGGCATTGCCCTGCTGAACCTGCTTGGCCGCCTGCCGCTGCCCGTGCTGCGTGCGCTGGGCGCGTGGCTTGGCCGGCTGCTGTTCGTGCTGGCCGCGCCGCGGCGCAGGGTGGTGCTGCGGAATCTGGAGCTGTGCTTTCCCGACTTGCCCGAGGCCCAGCGCCGCGCCTGGGCGCGCGAGTCGTTCGAGGTGTTCTGCCAGACCTTCCTGGATCGCGGCTGGCTCTGGTCTGCGCCCGAGTCCGTGGTGCGCAGCCGCGTGAAGCTCATCGGCGCGGTGCACGAACTCGAAGGCGACACGCCGACCATCGTCTTCGCGCCGCACTTCTACAGCATGGATGCCGGCGGCCTGGCGCTGCCGCTGAACACGCAGCGCGAATTCACCTCCATCTTCGCCACCAATCCCAATCCGGTGCTGGACGCCTGGTTCATGGGCGGGCGCCAGCGCTTTGGCAACGTGCGCATGCTCAACCGCGCCGACGGCGTGAAGCCCATCATCTCCTGCGTGCGCAAGGGCGGGCTGCTGTACCTGCTGCCCGACATGGACTATGGCAGGAACGACTCGGTCTTCGTTCCCTTCTTCGCCGTGCCGGACGCGGCCACCATTCCCTCGCTGTCGCGCTTCGCCCGCCTGGGCCGCGCCAAGGTGGTGGCGCTGTACAGCCGCATGACGCCCGAGGGCTATGTGGCCGAACTCACGCCCGCGTGGGAGCACTTTCCCACCGACGACGCCGAGGCCGACACCGCGCGCATGAACCGCGAGCTGGAGGCCGCCATTCGCACCATGCCCGCGCAGTACTACTGGGTGCACAAGCGCTTCAAGACGCGGCCTGAGGGGCAGTCGCCCCTTTATTAGGCGGCATGCATCAGACCACGCCTCGAACGAAAGTTCGTCAGCCTGGGCCTACCAAAGGTCACGGGGTTTACGCGTGGTGGCTGTCCGGGGCGGCCACGGCGGCGCACACTGACAGTCTGCGGCAGACCAGCACCGGGGTCTGCCGCGGCATCCTCCTGCTGCGTGTTGCCCCGTCTTTCGGACGATAGCGGTTGCGGAGGATGAATCCAGGGTCGCTTTCGTCCCTGCGCCCGGGTGCATCCGGCCGCCCGGCCCAGGAGGCAGTCATGGCCATCAATGAGGACAAACTCAATGCCTTCATGGCGCGCTTTGTCGGTGACATCGGTGCCGTGCTGCATGCCGCCACGGTCGCGGCGGGCGACCAGCTGGGCCTGTACAAGGCCCTGGCCGAGGGGCCAGCCACAGCCGAGGAGCTTGCGCGGCGCACCGAGACCGATGCGCGCTACCTGCGCGAATGGCTTTCGGCCCAGGCCGCGAGCGGCTACGTGGAGTACGACGCCGCGAGCCAGCGCTTTTCCATGACCGAGGAGCAGGCCTTCGCGCTGGCCCAGGAGGGCAGCCCGGCCTTCGTCGCGGGCGCCTTCCAGATTGCCGTGGCGCAGTTCAAGGCCATTCCCAAGATGGTGCAGGCCATGCGTACCGGCCTGGGCCTGGGCTGGCACGAGCATGATCAGGCGCTGTTCCAGGGCACAGAGCGCTTCTTTCGTCCGGGCTATGCCGCCAACCTCGTGAGCCAGTGGATTCCCGCGCTCGCGGACGTGGAGCCGCGGCTGCGGCAAGGTGCGCGCGTGGCCGATGTGGGCTGCGGCCATGGCGCCTCCACCATCCTGCTGGCGCAGGCCTACCCGGCCTCGAGCTTCACGGGTTTCGACTACCACCTGCCGTCGATCGAGCGGGCCCGCGCCACGGCCCGGGATGCGGGCCTGGGTGAGCCGCGTGTGCGCTTCGAGGTGGCGAGTGCCAAGGACTTCCCCGGCAACGGCTACGACATGGTCGCCATGTTCGACTGCCTGCACGACATGGGCGACCCCGCGGGCGCCGCCAGCCATGTGCGGCAGAGCCTGCAGCCCGACGGCACCTGGCTGATCGTCGAGCCCTTCGCCAACGACCGGCTGGAGGACAACCTCAACCCCGTGGGGCGCGTGTTCTATTCGGCTTCCACGTTCATCTGCACGCCGGCCTCGCGCTCGCAGGAGGTGGGCCTGTGCCTGGGCGCCCAGGCCGGCGAGGCACGCATCCGCAAGGTTGCGGGCGAAGGCGGCTTCTCGCGCTTTCGCCGCGCGGCCGAAACGCCGTTCAACCGCGTCTACGAGGCCCGTCCCTGAACCGAAAGGAGGCGCATCATGTCACGCCAGTACATCGACTGCCGGGAGTACCCGAGCACCATGCATTGCAGCATCGCGATTGGTGCCGACAACCCCAAGGAGTTGCTGGAGGCGGCCGTGCAGCACGCGGTCAGCGTACATGGTCATAAGGACACGCCCGAGCTACGGCAGCAGTTGACCCAGATGTTCAAGCCGGGCACGCCGCCCGTGGCCCTGACCAGCGCCAAGGCGACATAGGTTTACTGCGCTATTTGTAGCGTTTGGCGCCCTCTACAGGCCGGCGTTTGGCTTATTTTGGTTCCGGTGTTGCGTCCGGCGCCGCGCCCGCATCCGTGGCGGGGTGCGACCAGCGCCACAGCAGCTGCGCCACCTCCTCCACACCCTGTTTTTTCAGTGCGGAGAACATCCGCACCTCGCCGCCGCCCGCCTGCAGCCGTGTGATCGACAGCACCTTGGCCTGTTCGCTGCGCGTGAGCTTGTCGGCCTTGGTCAGCAGCACCAGGAACTTCAACCCCGCCTGGACGCGCGGGCGCACCACCTCCAGCAATGCCTCGTCCAGTTCCGTCAGGCCCAGGCGCGGGTCGCACAGCAGCACGATGCCCGTCAGCCCCTGGCGGCTGACCAGGTAATTGGCCATCACCTGCTGCCAGCGCTGCTTGTCGCTGCGCGATACCGCCGCGTAGCCGTAGCCGGGCAGGTCGGCCAGCACGGCGTCGGTCACGCCCTGCTTGCCCAGGGCGAACAGGTTGATGTGCTGCGTGCGGCCCGGCTTCTTGGAGGCGAAGGCGAGCTGGCGCTGCTGTGTCAGCGTGTTGATGCAGGTGGACTTGCCGGCATTGGAGCGTCCGACGAAGGCGATCTCCGGCACGGTGATTTCGGGCAGGTGGTGGAGCTGGGCGGCGGTGGTCAGAAAGCGCGCGGTGTGCATCCATCCCAGGGCGGCCTTGGCTTCCGGCGGGGTGTCGGGTGTGGGCGCCTGTGGCGTGGTTGACATAGATGGGGGTTCAAAGTCTGGAACAAATCTGGGTGCATTGTAGAATCGCGCTGTTTTGCGCTCATAAGACAAGAATCCTCGATATGAAGTTGCTCGCATCCCTGTTCATGGCCGCCGCGCTGGCCACCCCCGCTGTCTCGGCCCTCGCACAGGGTGACAAGCCCGCCAAGCCCGACCTGGCCAAGGGCGAAGCCAGCTACGGAGCGGTGTGCGCCGCCTGCCATGCGGCCGACGGCAATTCCACCATTGCCGCCAACCCCGTGCTGGCCCAGCAACACCCCGCCTACCTGGTCAAGCAGCTGCAGGAATTCAAGTCCGGCAAGCGTGCCGACCCGGTAATGCAGGGCATGGCAGCCATGCTGAGCGATGACGACATGCGCAACGTCTCTGCCTGGCTGGCATCGCAAAAGGCCAAGGACGGCTTTGCCAAGGACAAGGATCTGGTGTCCCTGGGCGAACGCATCTACCGCGGCGGCATCCAGAATCGCCAGATCGCCGCCTGCGCCGGCTGCCACAGCCCCAACGGCGCCGGCATTCCGGTGCAATACCCTCGCCTGTCGGGCCAGCATGCCGACTACACCGTCAAGCAGCTGGCGGACTTCCGCGACGGCAAGCGCGCCAACAGCGCCCAGATGCACGATGTGGCGGCCTATCTGACGGATCGCGAGGTCAAGGCCGTGGCCGACTACATCGCGGGTCTGCGTTGATACACATCAAGACGATAGGGGCGCTTGGCGGCATTTGAGGAACCTTGCGCCGATAATCGCACCTAACGGCGGGCGGGCCATCTGAACGGGTGGCCCGCCTTTTTCACATCCGGGTTCTCGCATTCCTCATGTCTGACACCTCTTTGGCCCACAGCCATGGTCACCGCCATGTCCATGGCCATGCACCGCGCCCCCATGCCACGCGCTCGTTGACCGAGCTGCTGTCGTCGATGCGTTTTGCCATTGCGCTGCTGACGGTGATCTGCATCGCATCGGTCATCGGCACGGTGCTCAAGCAGCATGAGCCGGTGACCAACTACGTGAACCAGTTCGGGCCGTTCTGGGCCGACCTGTTCCTCACGCTCAAGCTCAACGCCGTCTACAGCGCCTGGTGGTTTCTGCTGATCCTGGCCTTCCTGGTGATCAGCACCTCGCTGTGCATTTCGCGCCATGCACCCAAGTACCTGGCGGACTTGCGCAACTACAAGGAGAACATCCGCGAGCAAAGCCTGCAGGCCTTTCACCACAAGGCCAGCGCCAGCCTGGGTGAGGAGGGCAGCGCGGCCGCGGCCCAGCGCATCGGCAAGCTGCTCGTCTCGGGCGGCTGGAAGGTGCGGCTGCAGCAGCGCCAGACACCCGCCGGCGAAGGCTGGATGGTGGCGGCCAAGGCCGGTGCGGCCCACAAGCTTGGCTATATCGCCGCGCACAGCGCCATCGTGCTGGTGTGCCTGGGTGGCCTGCTCGACGGTGACCTGATGGTGCGTGCCCAGATGTGGTTCCTGGGCAAGACGCCCTATGCGGGCGGTGGCTTCATTGCCGACGTGAAGCCCGAGCACCGCCTGTCCGCCAGCAACCCGACCTTCCGCGGCAACCTGCTGGTGACCGAGGGCAAGAGTTCCAGCACCGCCATCCTGAGCCAGTCCGATGGCCTGCTGATACAGGAGCTGCCGTTTGCCATCGAGCTGAAGAAATTCATCGTCGAGCATTACTCCACCGGCATGCCCAAGCTGTTTGCCAGCGACATCGTGATCCACGACCTGACGACCGGCCAGGCCAAGCCGGCGCGCGTGGAGGTCAATCATCCGGTGCGCTATGGCGGGGTGGAGATCTACCAGTCGAGTTTTGATGACGGCGGCTCGGAGCTCAAGCTGCAGGCCATCCCGCTGGTGCCAGGCACGGCGCCGTTTGACGTGCAGGGCGCGGTGGGCGGCTCCACTCAGATCAAGGACCCCGTCACCGGCGCGGCGATGACGCTGGAGTTCACCGGCCTGCGCGTACTCAACGTGGAAAATTTTGGCGATGACAACGCCTCCGGCGCCGACGTGCGCAAGGTGGATCTGCGCGCGTCCATCGAGTCGCGCCTGGGCGCCGGCAACAAGACCGCCAGCAAGCGCGAGCTGCGCAACGTGGGGCCCAGCGTGAGCTACAAGCTGCGCGACGCCGCCGGCCAGGCGCGCGAATTCAACAACTTCATGCTGCCCGTGGACACGGGCGATGGCCAGCCGGTGTTCCTGCTGGGCGTGCGCGAGACCCAGGTCGACCCGATGCGCTACCTGCGCGTGCCGGTGGATGCAGAGGGCCGCATCGATGGTTTTGTGCGCCTGCGGCTGGCGCTGGCCAACCCGGCGCTGCGCCAGCAGGCAGTGCAGCGTTTTGCCGCAGCAGCCGTGGGCGCCTCGCGCACCGATCTGACCGAACAGCTGGTGCAGTCGGCCGGGCGGGCGCTGTCCCTGTTTGCTGGCGACACCCCGGGCGAAGCGGCGCTTGAGAAGCTGGCGGTTGCCAACGGCCGGCCGATCGCCGGCCTGCCGGCGATCTCGGAATTCATCGAGGCGAATGTGCCGGCCGCCGAGCGCGAGCGCGCCGCCGAGGTGCTGATGCGCATCATGAACGGCGCGCTGTTCGAGCTGGCGCAGATCACGCGGCAGCAGGCCCACTTGCCGCCGCTGGAGCCGAGCGAGAAGACGCAGGCCTTCATGGCGCAGGCCGTGCTCTCGCTCAGCGATTCCCAGGCCTACCCGGTGCCGCTGGTGTTCGAACTCACCGACTTCAAGCAGATCCAGGCCAGCGTCTTCGAGGTGGCGCGCGCCCCTGGCAAGAACGTGGTGTATCTGGGCTGTGCGTTGCTGATCCTTGGCGTTTTTGCCATGCTCTATGTGCGCGACCGGCGCCTGTGGGTCTGGCTGGCGCCGGGCAGGGATGGCACGCGCGCCACAATGGCGCTGTCTGCCAATCGCAAGACGCTGGATACGGATCGTGAATTTGACAAACTGCGTGGCCAGCTGCTGGGCAGCGCACCGCCCCATGACGGAGGTACGACATGAACACCGCCACGACCACTGCGACTAACACGCTGACCCTCAATGAGGGCTACTTCGCGCGCCGCAACTGGCTCGACTGGCTGTTTGCGCTGGTGGTGCTGGCCGGCGGTGCCTACACCCTGCAGCGCTATGGCAGCGCCATGGATGCGTATGAAAAGGGCATCCTGCTCGGCAGTGTTCCCGGCGCCATCTGGCTGGGCTGGTTCTGGCGCCCGCTGCGCATCCTGATGCTGGCCGTGGCCGGCTGCTCGCTGCTGGCCATAGGCCTGTACCAGAACAACGGCGCGGGCGACCTGGCGCGCGCCGAGACCGTGTTTGGCCTGAAATACTTCCTGTCCAGCCAGTCCGCCATCCTGTGGATGAGCATGCTGTTCTTCATGAGTACCGCCTTCTACTGGGTCGGCATGTTCTCGCGCGGCCAGGGCCAGACCATGATGCGCATCGGCTCGGCGCTAGCCTGGACGGCGGTGGCACTGGCGCTCATCGGCACCATGGTGCGCTGGTACGAGAGCTACCAGATCGGCCCCGACATCGGCCATGTACCGGTGAGCAACCTCTACGAGGTGTTCGTCATGTTCTGCTGGATCACGACCCTGTTCTACCTGTACTACGAGGAGCAGTACCAGACGCGCGCGCTGGGCGGCTTTGCCATGCTGGTGGTCAGCGCCGCCGTGGGCTTTTTGCTCTGGTACACCGTGGTGCGCGAGGCGCACGAGATCCAACCCCTGGTGCCGGCCCTGAACAGCTGGTGGATGAAGCTGCATGTGCCGGCCAACTTCATTGGCTACGGCACCTTCGCGCTGTCGGCCATGGTGGCCTTTGCCTACCTGATCAAGCAGCAGGCCACGGAGACGCGCTGGTACAAGCTTGCGCCGCTGTGGCTGCTGGGCGTGGTGCTGTGCTTTGAACCCATCGTGTTCCGCCAGGGCGCGGCGCCGCAGGGCGGCAGCGCCTACTGGATGGTCTATTTCGGCATCTCGGCGCTGATCGTGGGCGGCATCCTGCTCGGGCGCCGGCGCATTGCCGAGGGGTTGCCGGCGCTGCAGGTGCTCGACGACGTGATGTACAAGGCCATCGCCGTGGGCTTTGCCTTCTTCACCATCGCCACCGTGCTCGGCGCGCTGTGGGCGGCCGAGGCCTGGGGCGGCTACTGGAGCTGGGACCCGAAGGAGACCTGGGCCCTCATCGTCTGGCTCAACTACGCCGCCTGGCTGCACATGCGCCTCATGAAGGGCCTGCGCGGCACCATGTCGGCCTGGTGGGCGCTGGTGGGGCTGGTCGTCACCACCTTCGCCTTCCTGGGAGTGAACATGTTCCTGTCCGGTCTGCATAGCTACGGCACGCTGTAAGCGCCGGCGGGCTGGGGAACCGGCTGCCCCGCCTGGGGCTCTGAATATGGTGGATATTGACGGAGCTCAAGATGCTGATTCGTCCCAACGATCGCGCACACAACCATTCAGAGCCCAGCGCCATCACCCCGCGCGCCATCTATGAGCAGCGCCGTGAGCTGCTGCGCTGGTTGGCCGCCGGTGCCGGCGGTGCGGCCATGGCCGGCTGGGCCGGGCGCTCGGCCCTGGCGCAGCCGGGGCAAAGCCCGGGGCGGCTTGCAGCCCTGGCCGGCGTGCAATCCACGGTCGCCGGCGCGGTGACCATGGAAAAGCCCACCGAGTACAAGGACGCCACCGGCTACAACAACTTCTATGAATTCGGCACCGACAAGACCGACCCCGCGCGCAACGCCCATATCCTGAAGACGCGCCCCTGGACGGTCGAGGTGGAGGGCCTGGTGAACAAGCCGCGGCGCTTCGACATCGACGAGCTGTTGAAGTTGAGCCCGCAGGAGGAACGCATCTACCGCCTGCGCTGCGTGGAGGGCTGGTCCATGGTCATCCCCTGGGTCGGCTATTCGCTGGCCGAGCTGATCCGGCGCGTCCAGCCCCAGGGCAGCGCCAAGTATGTGGAGTTCGTCACCCTGGCCGACAAGGCCACCATGCCCGGGGTGAACGGCCGCATTCTGGACTGGCCGTACACCGAGGGCCTGCGCCTGGACGAGGCCATGCACCCGCTCACGCTGCTGGCCTTCGGCATGTATGGCGAGCTGTTGCCGAACCAGAAC
This sequence comes from Pseudomonadota bacterium, assembly GCA_018240985.1. Taxonomy (GTDB): domain Bacteria; phylum Pseudomonadota; class Gammaproteobacteria; order Burkholderiales; family Burkholderiaceae_C; genus Alicycliphilus. The sequence goes on along the minus strand of JAFEER010000141.1, from coordinate 1,346 downwards.
GGCGCGCCGGTGCGCGTCGTCGTGCCCTGGAAGTACGGCTTCAAGAGCGCCAAGAGCATCGCCCGGATCCGCTTCACTGAAAAAGAACCCGGCACGGCCTGGAACAAGGCCGCGGCGAACGAATACGGCTTTTATTCCAACGTGAACCCCGGCGTCGATCACCCGCGCTGGAGCCAGGCCACCGAGCGGCGCATCGGCGAGGGCGGCCTGTTTGCCAAAAAGCGCAAGACGGAGCTATTCAATGGCTATGAGGCACAGGTGGGCCAGCTCTACGCCGGCATGGATCTGCGCAAAAATTACTGACGGCCATGGCGCGCGGCCTGCTGCACCCCGCGGCCAAGCCGCTGCTGCATGCACTGTGCCTGCTGCCGCTGGCCTGGGTGGTGTATGCGGCCGCATTGGATCGCTTGGGCGCGAATCCGGCCGAGGCGCTGATCCGCTCCCTGGGCGACTGGACGCTGCGCCTGCTGTGCCTGACGCTGGCCCTGACCCCGCTGCGCCAGGCCCTTGGCCTGCCGGCGCTGGCGCGCTTTCGGCGCATGCTGGGCGTCTACACCTTCTTGTATGCCCTGCTGCACCTGCTGTGCTACAGCGGTTTCGACATGGGATTCGACTGGGGCGCAATAGCGCGGGACGTCGCCAAGCGCCCCTTCATCCTGGTCGGCATGTGCGCGTTCGCGCTGCTGCTGCTGCTGGCCGCCACCTCGTTCAACCGCGCCATGCGCTGGCTGGGTGGGCGCCGCTGGCAGCTGCTGCACCGCAGCGTGTACCTGATCGCGCTGCTGGTGCTGCTGCACTTTTATTGGATGCGCGCCGGCAAGAACGACTTTGCCGAGGTGGCGCTCTACGGCGCCATCATCGGCGTGCTGCTGCTGGCCCGGGTGGGGCGCTACCTGGGGCGTAGCTCACTATCATTACGATAGTTGTTGGCGCTTGATGGGTAGTCGTTAGCGCCGTATTTGCTTGACTAGCGACATGTCTCAGATCAAGTCGCAAGCCCTCACCCCCGCCCTCTCCCAGAGGGAGAGGGAGTAAAGCCCGCGCGACCGATCGCCCTCGCCCCTCTGGGGAGAGGGAGGGGTGAGGGGCTGCTGCGGCATGCACATAGTCAAGCGTATTTGTTTCAAACCTTGGCGGGCAGCAGCTTCTCGCAGCGGTAAATGTCGCTGATGCTCTCGCGGGTGCGGATCAGGTGCGCTTTGGCGCCATCGACCAGCACTTCGGCCGGGCGCGGGCGGGTGTTGTAGGTGCTGCCCATGGAGCTGCAATAGGCGCCCGTGGACAGCACGGCCAGCAGATCGCCGGCGGCCACGGCCAGGCTGCGGTCGCGCCCCAGCCAGTCGCCG
>JAFEER010000140.1 GCA_018240985.1 Pseudomonadota bacterium | reverse complement strand
TGCACCACCAACTGCCTGGCCCCCGTGGCCAAGGTGCTGCATGACAAGTGGGGCATCAAGCGCGGCCTGATGACCACCGTGCACGCCGCCACCGCCACGCAGAAGACCGTGGACGGCCCTTCAAATAAGGACTGGCGCGGCGGCCGCGGCATCCTGGAGAACATCATCCCCAGCAGCACCGGCGCCGCCAAGGCCGTGGGCGTGGTGATCCCGTCACTGAACAAGAAGCTGACCGGCATGAGCTTCCGCGTGCCCACCTCCGACGTGTCGGTGGTAGACCTGACCGTGGAACTGGAGAAGGAAGCCAGCTACGACGAGATCAAGGCCGAGATGAAGGCCCAGTCGCAGGGCGCGCTCAAGGGCGTGCTGGCCTACACCGAGGACAAGGTGGTGGCCACCGATTTCGTCGGCGAGACCCACACCTCGGTGTTCGACGCCGACGCCGGCATCGCCCTGGACAAGACCTTCGTGAAGGTCGTGGCCTGGTACGACAACGAGTGGGGCTACTCCAACAAGTGCCTGGAAATGGTGCGCGTGATGGCCGGCAAGTAAGCCGCTGCCCTGCCTCCCCCACAGCGACGCGCCTTCGGGCGCGTTTTTTTATGCCAAAACAGGCTTGATCGCCCACACGGCAAGCGCCGGAAGCTCTCCTTTCAGGAGCGCAACAGATTCCACGCGGGGGCGCCATACTCGCACCATGAACTCCCTGCCCCCCATCACCACCGCCCCGGCCGACGTGCTGCGCTTCTGGTTCGAGCAAAGCACGCCCCGGCAATGGTTCGCCAAGGACGCGGCCTTCGACGACGCCATCCGCGTGCGCTTCGGCGCGCTGCATGCGCGGGCCGCGCTGGGCGAGCTGTGGCCGTGGCGCACCGATGCCGCCGGGCGGCTGGCCGAGATCATCGTGCTCGACCAGTTCTCGCGCAATCTGCACCGCGGCGCGGCCGCCGCCTTCGCACAGGACGGCATGGCCCTGGTGCTGGCCCAGGAGGCCGTGGCGCGCGGCCTGGACGCAGCTCTGCCACCCACGCAGCGGGTGTTTCTGTACCTGCCCTTCATGCACAGCGAGTCGCCGCGCGTGCAGCAGGAGTCGCTGCGCCTGTACACCGCGCTGGGTGAGCCCGAAAACCTGGACTACGCGCACCGGCACCAGGCCATAATTGCGCGCTTTGGCCGCTACCCACACCGCAACGCGGCCCTGGGGCGCGCCAGCACGCCCGAGGAAGCGGCCTTCCTGCTGCAGCCCGGCAGCGGGTTCTGAGCAAGAAAATGGCCGCCGGCGCATGCGGCGCCCTCGGCCTGTATTGATATCAAATCAGGCGCTAAAGCTCGAATTGAAAGCGCTGGCAGCTATTAATTAAATAGTAATAGCTCATTCCGCCGTGCGGATGCTCTCCCGCCCCTGGCGATCCTTGGCGCGCGTGATGTCGTCGCCCAGCGAGCGCAGCAGCTTGTCCAGCGCCGCGGCGACCGCATCGGCCACCTTGCCTGCCTCGGCGGTCGCGGCCACGCTCTGGCGGCCGTTGGGACGGGCCTCGATCACGCAGCGCTTGTCGGCCCCTCCGGACTTGCCGGCGTCCACGTCGGACAGGAACACCTCCACGCGCGTCACATGCTCGCGAAAGCGGGCCAGACGGGTGGCGGCCTCTTCCTGCACCCAGTGCACCAGCGATTCGCCGCCCTGGATGTGGTCATTGGTATGTACCTGAATCTGCATGTGTTCCTCCTTGCTGAAACCGGGGCCAGGATGCAGGCCCCGTGCGTGCCCATCATGCCCCAGTCGGCAGGCGGCGGCTTGATTGCCGTCAATTATTGGACGCCGGCGCGGTCATGGCCTTGGATCACATGGCAGACGGGTCTATCATGGAATGCACCCGTGCACCCCACGCCGGACACGGTGAAAGGAGGCCATCCATGCCCTCTCAAGACCCTCTTGCCGCACTATGCGAACGCGTCATGGGCAGCTGGCGCATTCTGTCGTGGACGCGCCGGCTGTCGGCGTCGGGAGAACGCGCCGATGCCCTGGGCGCGCATCCCTTCGGCTATATCAACTACGCGCCCGACGGCCGCGTCATGGTGTTCGTGCTGCGCGGCGACCGCCCGCGCCCCGCACACAACCCGCCCTCGCCGGCCGAAAAGCTGGCGCTGTTCGACTCCATGTTCGCCTACGTGGGCCGCTACGAGGTGCAGCCCGACCGCGTGATCCACACCCTGGACGGCAGCTGGAACGAGCTGTGGACGGGTACGCGGCAGACAAGGCTGCTGCACTTCGACGGGCCGCGCCTGGTCTACGACACGCCCGAGACCATAGACCCCATGGACGGCCAGTTGTGCACCTACCAGGTGACGTTCGAACGCGCCTGACACGCGGCGCCAGTCCTGGGGCTACCTGACTTACCGCAGAAGCCCCTCACCTCTCCCGGGGTGACAGCGAGACGCTGCACTCTTCAGGCTGTCCAGTTGCACATTGGTGCAACTGGAGCCGCAGCCTTCAGCCCCAAAGGGGCGAGGGCGATCGGTTGCGCCGGTATTTCTCCCTCTCCCTCTGGGA
>JAFEER010000013.1 GCA_018240985.1 Pseudomonadota bacterium | reverse complement strand
GAAATGGCTTTGCGCGCCCTGCTCTTCGTTCAGGTGGCTGCTTGCGCCGCCGGGGCCCCATTTGGCGATGAATTCGGTGGCGGTGATCACGTTGGGGGCTTGCGATGGGTGGGCCGTGCGGCTTGTTGGATGCTTTGTCGCAGGCGCTGCAGTTCGGCGTGGAAGGCGGGTGGCAGCGATGCGATCAGGGTTTCGATGTCGCGCACCTGGTGTTGCACCGTCAGCACCACGATGCCCTGGGGCAGGCGGTCGTAGATGATGAAGTGCCGGCGCGCCGGCACCATGGAAAACGGCAGGGATCGGCCCTGGCGCAGGCGGTCTGCGGCGGGGCTTTGCGCTGCCTGGCGCATGGCGGCGTACAGGTCGGCGATGTAGCGCTCGGCCACTGCCTCGCCCCACTCGCGGCGCGAGCGGGCGTGGATGCCGCGCAAGTCCAGCGCTGCGGTGCGGGTGAGGTAAAACGCGGCGGGGCCGGGCGGCGTGCTACCAGCCATGGGCCTGGCGCGCGTCCAGCTCGGCCATGTCGGCCTGGAAGTCGCCGTTGGAGGCCAGCAGGCGCCCGGCGGCCAGGTCGCGGTAGCCGTCGAGCACGGCGTCCTGCAGCAGCTGGCCTTCGCGCCGCTCCATGTCGCGGCGGATCAGGTCGCGCACGTATTCGGCGGGCGTTTCGTACAGGCCTGACTCGCCGACCATCCGGGCCACGAATTCGGCCAGTGGGTGGGACAGATGTGCGTTGATGCGTTGGGACATGGGCGGTCTTGGCTGGGCAGATTGAGTGGCATTGTCGCCCGGTTAGGCCCGCGCGGCCAGCGCGGCCCGCGCCTTGTCCAGCCACAGCTGCAGGCTGTCGGCCAGGCCCTGGTGGCTGAAGGAGCAGCTTTCCTCGGTGAACAGGGCGCCGGCCTCCAGGCGATCCAAGAGGCCGAGCAGCACCTCGGCGTAGCGCGGGGGCAGGGTGGCCAGCAGATCGGCGTGGGCGCGCGCGGCGGCGCTGAAGGCGTGGGGGCTGGTGCGCTGGGCTTGCAGGGCGTGCAGCTCGGCCTGCAGCTGATCCAGTTGGAGGGTGGCGGTGGAGGATGTCATGGTGCGTAGCGTAGCGCCTGCCGGCACGCGAGCGCGATACGGGTGTTCTGCGTCAAAATCGCGCCCATGAACGCCCTGAACATCGCCGAATACACGCAAACGCTTGGCTTGCAAGCAAAAACGGCCGCAGCGCTGATGGCGCGTGCGCCGGCAGCTATCAAAAACAAGGCGCTGCTGGCGCTGGCGCGGCTGTTGCGCGAGAACGTGGACGCGCTGCAGGTGGACAACGCGCGCGACCTGGAGCGCGCGCGCGCCGCCGGCCTGGCCGAGCCCATGGTGGATCGGCTGAAGCTGACACCGAAGGTGATCGACACCTGCGCCCTGGGCTGCGAGCAGCTGGCGGCGATGCCGGACATCATTGGCGAAATCACCTCACTGCGCCAGCAGCCCAGCGGCATCCGCGTCGGCCAGATGCGCGTGCCCATAGGCGTGTTCGGCATGATTTACGAGAGCCGGCCCAACGTGACCATAGAGGCGGCGAGCCTGTCCATCAAGAGCGGCAATGCCTGCATCCTGCGCGGCGGCTCGGAGGCGATTGACTCCAACCAGGCGCTGGCGCGGCTGGTGGCGCTGGCGCTGGCGGAGGCCGGCCTGCCCGAGCAGGGCGTGCAGCTGGTACAGACGACAGACCGCGCCGCCGTGGGCCAGCTGATCGCCATGCCCGAGTTCGTGGACGTGATCATTCCGCGCGGCGGCAAGGGGCTGATCGAGCGCATCAGCGCCGAGGCCAAGGTGCCGGTGATCAAGCACCTGGACGGCAATTGCCACACCTATGTCGATGACCCCTGCGACGTGGACATGGCGGTGCGCGTGGTGGACAACGCCAAGACCAGCAAGTACAGCCCCTGCAACGCCAGCGAGAGCCTGCTGGTGGCGCGCGGCGTGGCGCCCGCGTTTCTGCCGCGCATCGGCGCCATCTTTGCTGAAAAGGGCGTGGAAATGCGTGTCTGCCCCGAAAGTAAAGCGCTGCTAGCTAGCGTTAAAGGAGCAAAACTGGTGGATGCGACGGAGGCCGACTGGAGCGAGGAGTACCTGGCGCCCATCATCAGCATCAAGCTGGTGGCGGGGCTGGATGAGGCCATTGCGCACATCAACCGCTACAGCAGCCACCACACGGACGCCATCCTCACCACCAACCACATGCACGCCCAGCGCTTCCTGCGCGAGGTGGATTCGGCCAGCGTGATGGTGAACGCCAGCACGCGCTTTGCCGATGGCTTCGAGTACGGCCTGGGCGCCGAGATCGGCATCAGCACCGACAAGTTCCACGCGCGCGGGCCGGTGGGCATAGAGGGGCTGACGTCGCTGAAATGGGTGGTGCTGGGCGAG
>JAFEER010000139.1 GCA_018240985.1 Pseudomonadota bacterium | reverse complement strand
GCGCTGCGCAGACGAGGCCGAGCGCAGCGATGGCCCGGATCGTGGGTTCCCTTCTGGCCGTGCCGAGAAGCGCAGGGCGCGGGGCGGCATGCGCGTCGAAGCGCGCATGCTTTGTGAACTGATTTGCCGCAGTTGTTTGAACGGAGCGCCGTAGGCGCGCAGTGAGTTCTGCGGCACGCCCCGCGTCCGAGCATCGCAGGTTGCCCGTAGCGCAAGCGAAGGGACACGGACAATAGGGTCGCCTTTTCTTTGCTTACTTTCTTTTGGCGAAGCAAAAGAAAGTGAGTGCGCCGCCGGGCGCACATCCCGGCCAGCCACACTCAAAAAGAAGAGCTGCCTACGCAATACCAGCAAGCGTAATACTTAGGAATTAATTGGAGTCTGACCCCAATTAAATTACCCCAATTAAAAATTGCTCACAAAACCCGCCCAAACCACCACACAGACAACGCGGCGCCTAGTAGCACCAGCAATGCCCCGGCCAGCGCAAACAGCGCCGTCACCTCAGTCTCCTTTTTCTCCACCGAGATGCGCGAGCTCAGCGTCTCGTAGACCTTGTGCAAATCCTGCGCCGTGGCGGCGTGGTAGTACTCGGCGCTGGTGCGCAGGGCCACGGCCTTGAGGGTGTCCTCGTCCAGGCGTACGCGCATGGACCAGCCCTGGAAGCCGATGAGCTCGCCCTCCACCGTGCCCACGCCCACCGTGTAGACGCGCACGCCGCGGTCGGCGGCCCATTGCGCGGCTTCCATGGGATCCACGCCCGTGGTGCGCTGGCCGTCGGTGAGCATGATGATGGCGGCCGAGCGGTACGAGCCCGGCGCCACCGGGGTGAAGGGCGCTTTCTCCGGCTCGGGACGCACCACCTCGTCGATGGGGCGTACGCGCATGGCCTGGCGGCCGCCCAGGGCGGCGATGTCGATGCCGGCGTCGGGAAACAGCGTGGCCAGCGCCACCATGATGCCGTTGCCCGTGGCCGTGCCGCGCTGCAGCTGGAAGCTGTCGATGGCCTTGAACAAGTCCTCATGGCTTTGCGTCGGCAGTTGCGCCAGCTGGGCCGTGCCGGCAAAGGCCACCACGCCCACGCGCACATGGCGCGGCAGGCCCTTGATGAAGGCCTTGGCGGCGTTCTGCGCGGCCGTCAGGCGGTCGGGCTTGACGTCGGTGGCGGCCATGCTGCCCGAGACGTCGATGGCCAGCACGACGGTCTGCTGCTCCGAAGGGAGCTTGAGCACCGCCAGCGGCCGCGCCGCCGCCAGCAGCAGCGCCGCCAGGCCCAGCAGGAACAGCAGCGGCGGCACATGCCGGCGCCAGGCCGCGCCGCCGGCCAGCGCCTGGCGCACCAGGGCCAGACCGGGGTAGGGCAGGGCCTGCAGCTTGCGCCGCCGCAAGAGCCATAGGTAGAGCAGCATCAGCAGCGGCAGGGCCAGCAGCAACCAGAGCAGGGAGGGCCAGAGAAACAGCATGCTTAGCCTCCTTGTCCGGATGCGGCCGCGGCCTGATGTGCGGGATAGGCGGCCTTGGGCCGGCGTCCGCGCAGTTCCATGAAGCGCAGCATGGCGCCGAGCAGATCTTCGTCGGTGGACAGCTCCAGCGTATCCACGCCGGCGCGTGCCAGGCTCTGGCGCAGCTCGGCCTCGCGCTGAGCCGCCAGGCGCGCGAAGCGGTGGCGAAAGCCGCGTGCGTGCGTGTCCACCTGCAGCTGCTCGCCGGTCTCGGGGTCGCGCAGCAGCAGCAGGCCCATGTCGGGCAGCTCCAGTTCCAACGGATCCAAGAGGCGCACGGCGACCACGTCGTGGCGCTGCGCCAGGCGCGCCAGGGGCTTGTCCCAGCCGGGGGTGCTCAGGAAATCCGACAGCACGAACACGGCCGAGCGCCGGCGCAACAAGCCCTGGGCCTGCTGCAGCAGGCGCTGCAGCTCGGTGATGCCGGGCGGCGCGGCAGGGCGGGCAGTGGGTGCGTGGGTCAGCAGGTGTAGCAACTGCAGCACATGGCGGCGCCCGCCGCCGGCCGGCAGCACCCGGCCCATGCCTGCGTGGCCGTCGTGCAGCAGCGCGCCCACACGGTTGCCGTGGCGCTGCAGCAGCCGCGCCAGCACGCCGACGAAGCCCGTGGCCAGGTCGCGCTTGGCCTGGCCGGGCGGGCCGAAGTCCACCGAGGGGCTCAGGTCGAGCAGGAACCAGGCGGTCATGTCGCGATCCTCGGTGTACACGCGTACATGGGGCGTGGCCAGGCGCGCGGTGACGTTCCAGTCGATATGGCGCACGTCGTCATGCGGCTGGTATTCGCGCAAGTCCGCCAGGTCGATGCCGGCGCCGCGCAGCAGCGTGCGCCAATCGCCCTGCAGCAGGCCGTCCAGGCGCTTGATCACCGTCCATTCCAGGCGCTGCAGCAGGCGCTCGGCGGTTTCGGCGGCGGCAGGGCGGATGTGGCGGATGGGGTCAGGCACGGCGTGCCTCCGCGCCGGCTGCCTCCTCGGCGCTGTGGTGCAGCGGGCGTGCCGGGGCGGGCAACTGGCTCATGATGCGCTGGATCAGCGCGTCGGCGCTCAGGCCCTCGGCCAGCGCCTCGTAGGACAGCGTGATGCGGTGGCGCAGCACGTCGTGCGCCAAGTCCAGCATGTCCTCGGGCAGGGCGTAGCCGCGCCCGCGCAGCATGGCCAGGGCCTGCGCGCCCTCGGCCAGGGCGATGGTGGCGCGCGGGCTGGCCCCGCAGGCAATCTGGCCGGCCAAGTCCTGCAGGCCCTGCTGCTGCGGCGCGCGCGTGGCGGCCACCAGGCGCACGGCGTATTGGATCAGCGCCGGGTCCACATACACCTTGCGGCATTCCCGCTGCAGCTCGGCCAGCTGGCTGGTGGTGGCCACCGGCGCCACCTGTACGGCGGGCGCCAGGGCGCGCTGGGCGATGACGAATTCCTCCTCCTCGCTCGGGTAGTCGATCAGCACCTTGAGCATGAAGCGATCCACCTGGGCCTCCGGCAGCTGGTAGGTGCCCTCGGTCTCGATCGGGTTCTGCGTCGCCATGACCACGAAGGGCTCGGGCACCGGGTGGGTCTGGCCGGCAATCGTCACCTGGCGCTCCTGCATCACCTCCAGCAGCGCACTCTGTACCTTGGCCGGGGCGCGGTTGATCTCGTCGGCCAGCAGCAGGTGCGTGAACACCGGGCCCAGCGCGGTGCTGAACTCGCCCGTGCGCTGGTTGTACATGCGCGTGCCGATGAGGTCGGCCGGCACCAGGTCGGGCGTGAACTGGATGCGCTTGAACTGGCCCTGGATGCAGGCCGCCAGCGTCTTCACGGTGAGCGTCTTGGCCAGGCCCGGAACGCCCTCCACCAGCAGGTGGCCCTGGGCCAGCATGGCCACCATCACGCGCTCCAGAAAGCGATCCTGGCCGACGACGACGCGCTTGACCTCGTAGAGGATCTGCTCCATCAGCGTGGCCGTGTTGTTCTTACTGATGTCGTGCATGGATTTTTCCTCCGCTTTCAGAATGGCGACATGCCAGCGGCCTGGGCGGCGTTTTCTATGGGCACGGCAAAGCCTATGCCGATGAAGGTGCGCGCCGGCGTGGGGTTGAGGATGGCGGTGACGATGCCCACCACCTCGCCGTCCATGGTGACCAGCGGCCCGCCGGAATTGCCCGGGTTGGCCGCAGCGTCGAACTGGATCAGGTTACGCAGCTGCTGCCCACCCTCGGGCGACTCAAACTCGCGCTCCAGGCCCGACACCACGCCGGCCGAGGCCGAGGGCCCGATGCCGAACGGAAAGCCCAGCACCACCACGCCATCGCCCGGGCGCAGCTTCTGCGTGGAGCGCAGCGGCGCGGCCTGCAGGTCGTCGGGCAGGTTGTGCGCCTGCAGCACGGCCAGGTCGTTCTCGGGCTGGGCGCCGGTGATGCTGGCGCCCGATTCCGTGCCGTCGGCAAAGGTCACGCCGAGGCGGTCGGCGCCCGCCACCACGTGCAGATTGGTGAGGATGACGCCCTTGTCCACGATCACCACGCCCGTGCCCACGCTGCGCTCGACCTCCGTGCCGCGGCGGGTCTTGGCATAGCCGATCACGCGCACCACCGAAGGCGCCACGGCCGCCGCCGCGCGTGCCGCGGCCGCGGGCAGGCTGTTGTGCTCCAGCGTGTGCAGCACGGCCGCGTCTATGGCCTGCTGCGTGATGCGTGGCGCGGGTGCGGGCCGGGTGTGCCACAGCGCTGCCAGCAATAGCGCCAGCAGCGCCAGGAGCAGCCACTGCAGCTGCTGCATCGAAGGCCGGGGGATGCGCCTGCGCTGGGCGGCTGGCGGGGGCGTTGCCGGATCGGCGCGGGGCGCAGCCGCCGGCCCGGGTGCTTGCGCCCGGGCGCTGCGGGAAGAGCTGTAGCGGACGGGGCGGGGCATGCAAGCACCTCCGTGAAACTGGGAGTCGCCGAACGCCCACGGTAGCACGGAATGTGTGCCTGTGCATGGGCATCACGCCCAACGGCGGGGCCTGTCAGGCGGTCGCGGACGGCACCTGCTCGGGTGCTGCCTGGTCGAATGCCGCTACCGCATTGGCGGCATACATCAGCGCCGGCCCGCCGCCCATGTAGACGGCGATGGCCAGCGTCTCGTGCACCTCGGTGCGCGTGGCGCCCAGCCGTGCCAGGGCCTGGGTGTGAAAGCCGATGCAGCCGTCGCAGCGCGCGGCCACGCCAATGCCCAGGGCGATCAGCTCCTTGGTCTTGGCGTCAATGGCGCCGGGCGCCAGCGCCGCTTTGCTCATGGCGTTGAAGCCCTGCATCACTTCGGGCTGGCTGGCGCGCAGCTGCTTGGTGTTGCTGGAAATCTCTTGAGTGAGGGCCTTGTAGTTGCTGACTGAGGACATGTTGGACTCCTGTGGGTGAAGAAGAGGATGGAAAGACACGGCCCATTTGACACATTTATTAGTATCGTCTAAATTAGCATGCAGTAAATTTGCGCCTTTGCAAAAAAGGAGCATTCAGTGACCACCGTCATCGACCGGGAGTTTATGCAGCAGGGCGCCAGCCGCGCCGCGGCGCTGCTGCGCACCGTGGGCAATGAGCAACGGCTGTTGGTGCTGTGCCTGCTGATCGATCAGGGCGAGGCCTCGGTCGGGGCGCTGCTCGATCAGGTGCAGCTGAGCCAGTCGGCGCTGTCGCAACACCTGGCGCGCATGCGCGAGGAGGGGCTGGTGACCTTCCGGCGTGATGCGCAGACCCTGTACTACCGCATCGCCGACCCGGCGGTGGAGAAGCTGGTGGCGGTGCTGAAGGATATTTATTGCGGCTGAAGCTGCGGCCGTGCGCCGGTTTTGTCATCAAAGTAGGAGGAAAGTCATGAAAAACGTTGGAGGATTGGATCGCGGCCTGCGCATCATCGCCGGCCTGGTGCTGATCGCCCTGGCGGCCACCGGTACGGTGGGCTGGTGGGGCTGGATTGGCGTGGTGCCGCTGCTGACGGGGCTGATTGGCGGCTGCCCGGCCTATGCGCTGCTCGGCATCAACACCTGCCCCATGAAGAAGAGCTGATCGCAGCATGGTGGCATGATCCGGCGCATGGAGCGCTGGATCGACACCCATTGCCACCTGGACGAATTTGCGGCCCATGGCGGCATGGCCTATGCCGACACCGAACGCCAGCGGGCCGCGCACGCCGGCGTTGCGCACTGCGTGCTGCCAGCCGTGGAGCTGGCCAACCTGGAGGCGGTGCGCGCCATGGCCCAGCGCCATGGCGACAGCTATGCGCTCGGCATCCACCCCCTCTACACCCCCCAGGCTGGTGACAACGACCTGCAGGCCCTGGCCGCGGCGGTCGAGCAGCACCAGCATGATCCGCGCCTGGTGGCCATCGGCGAGATCGGGCTGGATTTCTTCGTGCCCGGCCTCGATCCCGCGCGCCAGCAGCTTTTTTATCGCGCCCAGCTGCAGCTGGCGCGCCGCTTCGGCCTGCCGGTGATCCTGCATGTGCGCCGCTCGGCCGACCAGCTCTTGAGAGCCCTGCGCGAACTGCCTGTGCGCGGCGGCATCGCCCACGCCTTCAACGGCAGCCTGCAGCAGGCGCAGGCCTTCATCGGCCTGGGCTTCAAGCTCGGCTTTGGTGGCGCCGTGACCTACGAGCGCGCGCTGCAGCTGCGCCGTCTGGCGGCCGAGCTGCCCCTGGAGGCCCTGGTGCTGGAAACCGATGCGCCCGACATCCCCCCGCACTGGCTCTACGTGACGGCCGCCGAGCGCGCCGCGGGGCACCCGCCGGCGCGCAACAGCCCGGCCGAGCTGCCGCGCATCGCTGCCGTGGTCGCAGCCCTGCGGGGCATTTCAGAGGCCGATCTGGCAGCTGCTACGCGGGCCAACGCCTGCCAGGCCCTGCCGCGTTTGGCTGCACTGCTGGCCAAATGCTGAACGGTATTGCCTGACTATGCACATACCGCAGAAGCCCCTCACCCCTCCCGGGGGCGACAGCGAGACGCTGCGCTCTTCAGGCTGTCCAGTTGCACATTGGTGCAACTGGAGCCGCAGCCTTCAGCCCCAAAGGGGCGAGGGCGATCGGTTGCGCCGGTATTTCTCCCTCTCCCTCTGGGAGAGGGTGGGGGTGAGGG
>JAFEER010000138.1 GCA_018240985.1 Pseudomonadota bacterium | reverse complement strand
CATGCACGGTCATGAGCTGCACGGCATCCTGGCCGGCCTGGGCCTGGTTGTCGCCGGCCTCCAGCGCGGCGTGGGTCAGGAAGGCGGCCAGGGGCGACAGCGTCTCGCCCGTGTCCACGTCCACCATCGGCTGCTGCAAAAGCGGCTGGTTCGGATCCAGCCCCTGGCTGGCCGGGCTTTGCGTCAGCGGCGCACCGGTCTCATCCACTGGCAGAGCCACGGCGTCCTTGCCAAAGCCCTCTTGCGTGACAAAGCTCTCGGCGGCGCTGATGAGCTCGTCCAGGTTCTCCAGCCGATCCGCGCCTTCCTTCTCGTTACGGTAATGCTCCAGCAGGCCACTGGATTCGAGCATCTGGCCGATGATGCTGCGCAGGTTCTGCCCCTGGGTCTGCTCGCGCAGCACATCCACCATGGCGACGAAGGCGCCCAGGTTGGCGCCGGCCTTGCCGGGCACGGCGCTCACGGCGTCGTGCAGCGAGCAGCCGCTGCCGCGCGCCGCGTCCTGCAGCTGCTCCAGCGTGCGTGCGCCGATGCCGCGCGGCGGAAAGTTGACAACGCGCATGAAGCTGGTGTCGTCGTGCCGGTTCTCCAGCAGGCGCAGGTAGGCCAGCGCATGCTTGATCTCGGCACGCTCGAAGAAGCGCAGGCCGCCATACACGCGATACGGCACGCTAGCGTTGAACAGCGTGGATTCGATGACCCGGCTTTGCGCATTGCTGCGGTAGAGCACGGCGATCTCGCTGCGCGCCATGGCGCCGTCACGCACCAGCTGCTTGATCTCGTCCACCATCCATTGCGCCTCGGCGATGTCGCTGCTGGCCTCGTACACGCGCACCGGCTCGCCCGGCCCCTGCGTGGTGCGCAGGTTTTTGCCCAGGCGCCGGCTGTTGTGACTGATGAGCGCATTGGCCGAATCGAGGATGTTGCTGTAGCTGCGGTAGTTCTGCTCCAGCTTGATCTGCTGCTGCACGCCAAACTCGCGCACGAAGTCCGCCATATTGCCCACGCGCGCACCGCGAAAGGCGTAGATGCTCTGGTCGTCGTCGCCCACGGCGATCACGCTGCCATGGGTGCGCAGGCGGCCGTCCACCACATCGCCGGCCAGCTGCTTGAGCCAGGCGTACTGCAGCTTGTTGGTGTCCTGGAACTCGTCCACCAGGATATGCGCAAAGCGCCGCTGGTAATGCACACGCACGGGCTCGTTGTCGCGCAGCAGCTCGAAGCTGCGCAGCATCAGCTCGCCAAAGTCCACCACGCCTTCGCGCTGGCATTGTTCCTCGTACAGCTGGTACAGCTCCACCTTCTTGCGCGTGTCGGCGTCATGCGCCGGCACGTCGCGCGGGCGCATGCCCTCCTCCTTGCAGCCGGCGATGAAGTAGGCCAGCTGCTTGGGCGGAAAGCGCTGCTCGTCCACGTTGAACTGCTTGCACAGGCGCTTGACGGCCGAGAGCTGGTCTTGCACGTCCAAAATCTGGAAGGTCTGCGGCAGGCCGGCGAGCTTGTGGTGCGCACGCAGCAGCCGGTTGCACAGGCCATGGAAGGTGCCGATCCACATGCCGCGCACGTTGATCGGCAGCATGGCCGACAGGCGCGTGAGCATCTCGCGCGCCGCCTTGTTGGTAAAGGTCACGGCCAGGATGCCGCCCGGCGTGGCCTGGCCGTTTTGCAGCAGCCAGGCAATGCGCGTGGTCAGCACGCGCGTCTTGCCCGAACCGGCACCGGCCAGGATCAGCGCATGGCCCGCGGGCAGGGTGACGGCGGCGAGCTGCTCGGGGTTGAGGTTGTGAAGCAGCGGCGATGACGCTGGCGGCGCAAGAGGGCGTTCTGACATGCCCCGATTTTAAGAGCCGCCCCTTCGCTGTATCGCAAAGGGCATCGTAAGACGCTGCATCGATCCACCTTGCCGCGCGAGCCTCTGGTGGCTCTGGCAACCTCAAGCACGCAATGGGGCCGCAGCGCGCTCGCCACCTCCGCTGTCCGCCAATAGGCTCACGCATCGCCCATGCCAAGCACCCCCGCCGACGGTGCCGCGGGCAAGACCGGCGCAGCACTTTGCAGTACAACGCGGATCAGCTCGGATTGGCGCGCCACGCCCGCCTTCAGGAAAACGCTGTCGAGCTGGGTCTTGGCGGTGGATCGTTCCACTCCGAGAACGCGGGCCGCCTCGGTCAGCGTGTGGCCCGACATCAATGCCTGGACGACGCGCGTTTCCGCCGGCGTCAGCGCACACGCCGCGGCGAATGCTGCGACATGCTCGCGCGCATCCAGCATCCGGCCTACGAAGATGGCTGCCGCAGCCTGAGGCTGCACCTGCGCGCGCAACGGAACAGTACCCAGCGGCAGAACATGCGCGTGGACTGGCTGGCAATGGTGCGGTGACAGCCGGATGGCGAGCCCGGTCGCGCCCAGCCGCACCGCATCACCTGTGCTCAGGCGCAGCGCCTGCCGCAGTTCCCTATCGGCGCCCAGCTGCCGGGCACGGATCACGCCCGCATCTTCGACGAGCCATTGCCCCTGGCTCAGCAGTTCACCGCCTGCCCGATTGGCGTGGACGATTGCACCTCTGTCGTCGGTCAGCACGACGGCGCATTGCAAGGCATCCAGGCTCTGCGCCAGGTGCCGGTGTTCGAT